>JAHEMO010000026.1 GCA_024643625.1 Chitinophagaceae bacterium | reverse complement strand
AGCAAGCAAATGCCAATGAAAATTTTTGATGCCAGGCAAGATCATAGTGTCGCTTGTCACGTGATTTAGCGTTGTAATCTCCATCGAGAATTTCAAGTGTGCTTTTGGCGTTACTTACTTTCGCCAAGGCCAAATCTATGCTTTGAAACATAGCTGTGTCAGGAATAATAGCCAATATGCTGGTGTCTTTTGTTTGCAGTAGCGAATCGGGGGCTTTGTAGTAGCTGCTGTCAAGCCTGACAGTAAATAACAAATTGCTGCCTAACTCCCTTTTCATTCTTACGGCAATATTGTTGATGGTTTTATCCAGCGAGTCGCTATATATTTTTAGCTGCCGCTGGCTAAGCATTTTGTAATTATCCTTAAAGGCACTGTCGCTTGTTTTTACTTTAAAAAAACTGGTGAGATCAAATACCTTTTTGTATTTACTAAAGCCTACCCTCGTTAGTTCGGTGGCAGTGCTGCCCCGGATTCCTTTCTCTTCATATCGCGTGCCGTTAAAAAGATCAAATTCAAGAAATCGTTTATCCTCGCTTACGCGCATTACACCACTATCGGCCACTAGTGTATTGTCTTGCAGATAATTGCCTCGTTCATATATCAGTATGTCGCCAATTTGCTCACCATCCTTTTCTTTTTTGCCAAGCTTTATAACGTACCCGTCAATTTTATCGTAAAACACGCCGGGCTTGATGTCAAAAGCAGGCTTGCTGTATACAATTTCATATTGCATACGATTGAGTCGCAAATTGATGACAGGAATTACGTAGTTGTTGGAAAAATAGGCAAAGCCGGTAGCCACAAGGGAAAAGATCATTACCGGCAACATAAAACGGGTAAGCGAAATACCTGCTGATTTAATGGCAACCAATTCATAGGTTTCACCCAGATTGCCAAAGGTCATAATGGTAGACAAAAGCATGGCAAGCGGAAGTGCTATGGGAATCCAACTAAGGGCCACGTAGCCTATCACCTTAAATAGCGTCAAAGTGTCTATTCCTTTGCCAACAAAATCGTCAATCCACAGCCAAAAAAACTGCAGCACCAATACAAAAATAGCAATGATGAAAGTGGCAAGGAATGGACCAATGAATGCCCGGAGAATAAGTTTGTCGAGCTTTTTCAAGATATTGCCTGCTTAAATTATTTGCTGTTGATTCCGTCAAAAGTAGCGTTTTCGAAGGCCGAGCAATTGATGCTGCAGGATGCATCGTGGCTTTTAACAAAGCGTGCCATTATGCAAAAGCTGGAGCTTAGGCTTGGCGAGTTGTGCGAATATTTTTTGTCATTGCGCAGCCAGATGGATTTGCCTTTTGGTGAGGTTTGGGACGTGCCACCCAAAATTTCAAAGGGCGAAGCCTATGGCGGGTTGCCCTGGCTGATGCTTGACTATCCCAGGTATTTTAAGCCCGAAGGTCATTTTGCCATTCGCATTTTTTGCTGGTGGGGAAATTTTATTGGGATTTACTGGCATACCTCTAATGAGATGGCCCAAAAGGTGGCCGAGTTACATCAGGATTGGGATGGTTGGGAAAATGGCTTTGTTAATGACCCTTATGAATTTCAGCAGAATCCCAACAACATAGCAGACAACCGTAAGCAGCGCAGTGTTACTTATTACCGCATTGCCAAAAGATATCCATTGACAGATTTGGACAGTGCGATGGAAGAGTTACAAAAAGACTATGCGGTATTATTGGCTGTAATTAGCCAAATGAGGGGATAATATCAATTGCCTAAACGGTGAAATAGCTCCTTCACCTGATAGCCCCAAAGCTGCGATTGATCGCGTATTTCGTTTTTTTCGGCAAAGTCAGAAATAACGAGTATGGTTTGGTTGCTAACCTCAGTTTGCTCTATACGAAACTCAAAAAATTCGTTTTCGGGGCTTCCAATCCAATGGTAGCGGATAAACTTGTCTTGTTCAAATTCCACTACTTCTGCTTCCTCCTCGCTACCGCTCCAGCCAAAATTAAAAATATCATCTTCCACAGTAACCTTATCGGCAAACCATTCCTGAAGCCCATCACCGGTACTGAGAAACTCGTACAGGATATTGGGTGAACAACGGACCGGGAACTCGAGTGTGAATTTTTGCTTTTTGGACATGAACGAAAAACCTTTTCGGGTAAATTTTGAAGGGCTGCAATAATAGATAAAAATTATTCCGCCGGATTTTTTTTTTGGAAGGGTTAAGAATGCGGGTTTTCCGCAATCTGAGCGCTCGCATGGTACGTATTTATCCTCATTTTTTAATATTTATTACAAATTTTTTGGAACTGGTTTCCATTAGCCCTTACCTTCCCGAAAGTTTCTTTAGACGCCGGGTTGGACAGTGGGCGGGATATCGCCAGTATGAGCTACTAACACACCAACATATTTATACTGAAACAACTAAAACCTACCCTACCATGAGTATGCGTCAACTCAAAATCACAAAGTCGATCACCAATCGGGAATCGCAAAGTCTGGAGAAGTATCTTCAGGAAATTGGCAAAGTAATCCTTATTAGCCCTGAGGAGGAGGCCCTATTAGCCAATCGAATTAAAGATGGCGACGAAATTGCGCTTCACAAACTTGTTCGTGCCAACCTCCGCTTTGTTGTAAGTGTGGCCAAGCAGTATCAAAATCAGGGCTTAACCTTGTCTGACCTGATAAATGAAGGCAATGTTGGCCTGATAAAGGCCGCTCAGCGTTTCGATGAAACCAAGGGCTTTAAGTTTATTTCTTATGCCGTTTGGTGGATCCGGCAAAGCATCCTGCAGGCATTGGCCGAACAAAGCCGCATTGTAAGATTGCCATTGAACAAGGTTGGGCTTACTAATCGCATAGCCAGGGCATCTAATTTGCTTGAGCAGGAGTTTGAAAGGGAACCTACCGCGGAAGAACTCAGCGAATTTTTGCATATTAATGAAGATGAAGTAGCCGCAGCCCTTCAAATTAATAACAAGCACGTTAGCATGGATGCGCCGCTAAGCGATGGTGAAGATGGCAGCCTTGTAGATGTGCTGGAAAATCCAAATGCCGAGCAGGCAAATGTGCATTTGGAGTACTATGAGAGCCTGAAAACGGAGATAAAGCGGAGTCTGAACATCCTTACCGAACGCCAGCGGGAAGTGCTTTGTTTCTTTTATGGCATTGGCTGCGATAATGCACTAAGCCTCGAAGATATTGGCCATCGCTATCACCTTACCCGCGAAAGGGTAAGGCAGATAAAGGATAAAGCCATTAGCAAGTTGCAAAGTTCCAGCAAGGTCAAAATCTTGCGCTACTATTTGGGCACCTAAAAATTTTAAAGGAATAACCACAGAAAGACCGCGCATTGCCGCGGTTTTTTTATTGTCCATATTCTCATGTTTAATTTGTAACACTGCATTTATCACAGGGTCTTATATTTTCGCGACCGAAAAGTCAATACCATCGCATGTTTGAAAGCTTAAGTGATAAACTCGAAAGGGCGTTTAAAAACGTAAAAGGGCAGGGGCGTATTAACGAACTCAATATTGCCAATACCGTAAAAGATATCCGCCGGGCATTGGTAGACGCCGATGTCAACTACAAAATAGCCAAAGACTTTACCGACAGGGTAAAAGACAAGGCCATGGGGGCTCAGGTGCTGTTAGCCGTAAGTCCTGGCCAGCAAATGGTGAAAATTGTGCAGGACGAACTGGCCGAACTCATGGGCGGTTCCATGGCAGATATGAACCTGCAGGGCAATCCGGCAGTGATATTGATAGCCGGCTTACAGGGTAGTGGTAAAACAACATTTAGCGGCAAACTGGCTAATTACCTTAAAACACAAAAGGGGAAAAGTCCTCTCCTTGTTGCTGCCGACATTTATCGCCCTGCGGCCATTGATCAGCTTAAAGTGTTGGGTGAGCAGATAAAAGTGGACGTGTACAGCGAGCCGGAAAATAAAAATGCTGTAGCCATTGCCGAAGCTGCCATTAAAGAGGCTAAGGCTAAAAACAAAAACGTTGTAATAATTGATACCGCCGGCCGACTGGCCATTGATGAAGCCATGATGGCCGAAGTGGCCAATATCCGACAGGCGGTGCAGCCCAATGAAATATTGTTTGTGGTAGACAGTATGACAGGTCAGGATGCGGTTAATACGGCAAAGGCTTTCAATGATAAGCTCAATTTTACTGGTGTAGTACTAACAAAATTAGACGGCGACACGCGTGGTGGCGCCGCGCTCAGCATTAAGTATACGGTTGATAAGCCTATCAAATTTGTGTCCAACGGCGAGAAGTTGGATGCTCTGGATGTTTTTTACCCCGACCGGATGGCCCAACGCATACTGGGTATGGGTGATATTACCTCGCTGGTAGAAAAGGCGCAGGCCCAGTTTGATGAGGAAGAGGCGAGAAAGCTGGAAAAGAAAATTCGGAAGAATCAGTTCGATTTCGAAGATTTCATGACCCAAATTCAGCAAATAAAGAAAATGGGCAACATGAAAGACCTGCTAGGGATGATCCCCGGTGTGGGCAAGCAAATAAAAGATCTTGATATCCGGGACGACGCTTTTAAAGGCATTGAGGCCATGATACAAAGCATGACGCCGCTGGAAAGAGCTAATCCCGACCTGTTAAATGGCACCCGAAAAGCTCGTATTGCCAAAGGTTCGGGCAAGCCGGTGGAGGAACTAAATGCTTTCTTAAAGCAGTTCGAGCAGATGAAGCAGATGATGAAAATGATGAACAAAATGCCCATGGGTATGGGAAAAGGCATGCGGCCCTAAGCCGAAAAGAATGGTTGTTTAACTAATTTTAAGTAAAACACATAGTGCCTTGCAATCCGAACCCCTATTTTTGTTCCCCAATCTTATTATTTAACCGCATTTAAATTTCTATTTAAGATGCCAGTCAAAATCCGTTTGCAAAGACACGGGTCTAAAAAACGCCCGTTCTATTTCATCGTTGTGGCCGACGCAAGAGCGCCCCGCGATGGTAAGTTTATCCAGAAGTTAGGTACCTACAATCCACTGACCGTTCCGGCAACAATTCAGATCGACAGGCAAAAAGCCCTCGATTGGCTGCACAAAGGTGCGCAGCCTACTGATACCGTTCGCCGTATCTTAAGCTTTAAGGGTGTATTGTACCTGAAACACCTGTTACGTGGTGTGAAGCTGGAATTATTTGATGAGGCTGAAGCTATGGTGCGTTTCCAGAAATGGCACGAAGAGCACGAAGCTAGTTTCAACCGTCGTCAGGAAGCCAGTAGAATTGCCAGAAAAGCAAAGTTTGATCAACCCGTGGTGAAGAAAGTAGAAGCGGTTGCCGCTCCTGTTGCTCCGGCCCCCGTGGTGGAAGAAGCACCAGCTGAAGCGCCGGAAGCCGCGCAGCCCGATGCTGAAACTGAAGCATAAGCAATACCATATTAACTTGCAACCCGGTGGCCAACGCTACCGGGTTTTTTTTTGCTCAGAAATTACAGCTATGGAATTGGTAAGTATTGGAAAGTTTGTGGCTACACACGGCATTAAAGGGCATTTGGTATTGGTGCATGCACTGGGTGCCGCTACTGCGCTACCGGGGTTGCGGGCTTTAATGGTGAGCTCTGCCAATACGGGTTCTTTACCTTATTTTTTGATAGAAGGTAAAAGCCGGACGGCAAATGAATCGCTGGTCCTTTTGGAAGAAATTGATTCAAAAGAAAAAGCTACCAGACTGATTAATAAAACCGTAGCTATTCCTAAAGCCGACTTCGACCGCTTGGTCAGCCGCCATTCGCCGTTGGGAATTATTGGCTTTACGGTAGTAAGCAACGGGGAGAAAATTGGCGAAATAGAAGACGTGGTGGAACAGCCTCATCAAACAATAGCCTATCTTGACGTGCAGGGAAAAGAAGTGCTGATACCCTTGCATAAAGAGACGGTGCAGCATATCGATCGGGCTAAAAAGGAAATTGCCGTTGTGCTGCCGGAGGGCCTGCTCGACATTTATTTGCAGTAGCACATAATTTGTAAGCTTGCAAAGACGCATTGCTCATATTGACCTCGACGCATTTTTTGTGTCCGTTGAAAGGGTGAAAAACCCTGACCTGGTTGGTAAGCCGGTAATTGTAGGTGGTACCGGCAGCCGTGGAGTTGTAAGCAGTTGCAGCTACGAAGCCCGGCAAAAAGGGGTGCGTAGTGCTATGCCGGCATTCAAAGCCCGGGCGCTTTGCCCCGATGGCATTTTTGTACGCGGTAATATGGCGGATTACTCAGCATTTAGCCGAAAAGTAACTGACATCATCTGCGGTATGAGCCCTTTGGTGGAGAAGGCAAGTATTGATGAATTCTACATTGACCTTACCGGAATGGATAAATACCTGCAGCCCTGGCAATTGTTGATTGGTATAAAGCAACGGATAAAAGATGAACTGAAACTGCCGGTATCTTTTGCACTGGCACCCAACAAACTGCTAAGCAAAATAGCCACCAATGAAGTAAAGCCCAATGGCCTTATTGAAGTGCCGGCGGGTACCGAAGCGGCCTATCTGGCGCCGCTTGATATCAGCAAAATGCCCGGTCTCGGACCTAAAACCGAGCAGATTCTTAGGCAAAATAATATCCATACCCTAAGTGCCCTTGCTGGCACAAGTACTACACTGTTGCAGCAATGGCTCGGTAAAAATGGATTCGACCTACAACGAAAGGCGCTCGGTATCGATGACGCTGCGGTAGTGCCTGCCCGCGACCAAAAAAGCATCAGCGCCGAAGAAACCTTTGCTTCCGACACAACCGATCTTGATTTTCTGGAAAAAGAAATCCTGCGTTTGCTGGAAAAAGCTTGCGGCGCCCTGCGAAAACGAAACTTGATGGCGGGCTGCATAGGCATAAAGCTTCGCTACCAAAATTTTGACACCCTGCAGCACCAAAAAACGGTTAGTTATACCGCTAATGAAAGCAACCTGTTGACCAATGCCCGTCTCCTTCTGTCCGAATTGTGGGATAACCAAAAGCCGGTGCGGCTAATAGGCATTCGGCTTACCCAACTTATTCAAGGCCAGGCCCAACTATTACTTTTTGATGGAGGGCAGGAACAGACCTCACTGCTGCAGGCTCTTGATGCCATAAATGCAAGCATGGGGGCGGGTACTGTGCGTAGGGCGGGCACCGTAACAAACACTCCCGATAGTGATGCCACCGGCTGGCACAACAGACTTGCTGAAAAACAATAATCAGGGTTTATCCGCGATTTGATGGGCGAAGATGTGTTTTATACGCTGGCAAACGGTCGCTTCGATTTTGGCGGACAAGTTCGCTATATTGACCATCGTAATGTGAACAGTGGCAATACAAGATTTGTGTTCCGTTTGTACTATCGCATTATAGCCAATGCCAACATCCTTATAAATGGTATTGATGGCGCCGAGGGTCCGCAGACTGACAAAGACATTATCAAAGGACAGGCTTTGGTATATCGTGCATGGGCACATTTTCAATTGGTACAATTATGGGGACCACGATTTGCAGCAGGAGCCCCCAATAGCGATTTGGGCGTTACCCTGGCGCTTGAGTCCAATTTAGAGCCCAAGCCACGCAGCACGGTGGCGGAAGTATATGCTCAAATAAATAAGGATCTGGATGAAGCCATTGTGTTGCTGGCCAACTACACGCGTACAGCGGCAGATTTGGCTACCACTAAGTCCTACCTGAATAAAGCTGTAGCACACGGTGTAAAAGCCAGAGTTGCTTTGGCGCAGCAAAACTGGGACGCCGCAGCCACAAACGCGGTAGAAGCGGCAAAAGGAAGTTCGCTTATGACAAACGCGCAATACCAGGCTGGTTTTAATGATGCCTCAAATACCGAATGGATCTGGGGTAGCCACCAAATCACCGATCATAACACCTTCTTTTGGTCCTATTTTGCCAATATGAGCTGCAACTTTAATGGCACCAATACCCGCACCAATCCTAAGGCCATTAACGCAAACCTGTGGAACGCATTACCCGATACCGATATCCGCAAAAAAATGTGGAGCCTCACGGGTGCCGGCGTACCCATTCCTCCGGGAGGGGTAAGAATTCCTTACCAGTCGCAAAAGTTTCTGGCGGCCAGTTCATCCCTCAGTACCGGCGACATTCCCTATATGCGTACCGGAGAAATGCTATTGGTGCAAGCTGAGGCAAATGCCAGGGCCGGCAGGTTTACTGCGGCGCAGGACGCACTTTTCACTTTGCTGAAAAACCGCAATCCCAGGTATGTAAAGTCCACTAATACGGGTCAGGCGCTAATTGACGAAATTATGTTGCACCGCAGGATAGAGTTGTGGGGAGAAGGATTCAGGTTCACCGATCTCAAAAGGCTGAATCAGGCTTTGAACCGTAAGGATATTCCTAATACCAACGCAACACTCAATTTCATTGACGAGATTGCTCCGGGAGATAAACTATGGCAGTGGTTATTTCCGCAGGATGAAATAAATACCAATCCACTATTGGAACAAAATCCGCTGTAGTATACCTAAGCATGTATACCAAAGGCCATCCCGTAATTGGGGTGGCTTTTGATTTTACTAAAGCGTGCCAAAAGACCGCTGTAAACCATGCAGGGCGGGGAATTTTGAATAGCGGACAAGATGTTTTTCCCATTTAACATTACAGCGCCACAGCAACTGGCAGCCCTCATTGGCAAATGGTTACATTTGCCGCCCTGTCAAAACAGGGAATATGCCTGACAGTATGGCCTCAAATCCAATGCTGCATGGCTTTTGATGATTAACCGATTTTTGAATAACCAAGGGAAAACCCATGTTGAATTTTATATCCAAAATATTTGGCGGCAATAAAAGCGAGAAAGACGTAAAGAAACTTGAGCCCATTGTGGGCGAAATAAACAGCCATTTTGCGCAATACGCTGCCTTGTCCAATGATCAGCTTCGCGAAAAATCGGCCGGCCTGCGTCAAACCATTAAAGCGCACGTAAAAACTATTCAGGATCAGATAGACGACTTGCGCAGCCGCGCAGAAGCCCTTCCCGCCGAGCAAATGACCGAGCGGGACGAACTATACCAACAGGTTGACGGTCTGATAAAAGAAAAAGATACCGAACTGGAAAAAGTACTGGAGCGCCTGCTGCCCGAGGCTTTTGCCCTGATAAAAGAAACTGCCCGGCGCTTTAAGGAAAACGCAACCCTGGAAGCAACTGCCACCGACCTGGACAGAGAATTGGCTGGTAGTGGCAAAACGCATATCACCATAAGTGGCGACAAAGCCATTTTCGCCAACAAGTGGATAGCCGCCGGTAACGAAGTAACCTGGAATATGCTGCATTACGATGTGCAGTTGATTGGCGGTATTGTGCTGCATCAGGGTAAAATCGCGGAGATGGCCACCGGTGAGGGTAAAACGCTCGTTTCCACCCTGCCCGCTTACCTCAATGCCCTGGCCGGCGAAGGGGTACACATAGTAACCGTAAACGATTACCTGGCCCGCCGCGACAGCGAGTGGAACGGACCCATTTTTGAATGGCTGGGCCTTCGGGTTGATTGTATTGATAAACACCAACCCAACAGCACCGAACGCCGCAAAGCCTATCAGGCCGATATTACCTATGGTACTAATAATGAATTTGGCTTTGACTATCTGCGCGATAATATGGTGCATACCCCCGGCGAAATGGTGCAGCGTAAGCACCACTACGCCATGGTGGATGAGGTGGATAGCGTTTTGATTGACGATGCCCGTACCCCGCTCATCATTAGTGGCCCCGTGCCTCGTGGCGAAAATCAGCAGTATGAGCAATTGAAACCAAGGGTGGCGCAACTGGTAGAAATGCAAAAGCGCGTTACCAATCAGTTTTTAATTGAGGCCAAAAAGAAAATTGCCGAAGGCAACGATGATCCTAAAGACGGCGGCCTGGCGTTGATGCGTGCTTACCGCGGCCTACCCAAAACCGGAGCACTTATTAAGTTCCTAAGCGAGCCGGGCATCAAAGTAAAATTGCAACGCAGCGAAAACCATTACCTCGCCGATCAGCAAAAGGAAATGCGCAAAGTAGATGAAGAGCTTTTTTTCTACATCGACGAAAAAAATAACCAGGTAGACCTTACCGAAAAAGGACTGCAGTTTGTAACCAAAACCGGTGAAGACCCCGACTTTTTTGTACTGCCAGATTTGAGTGTAAAGCTGGCCGAAGTAGATCAGTCAGCAGCTTCGCCTGAAGATAAACTACAGCAGAAGGAACAGATTATAAACGACTATACAACCAAAGCCGACCGCATACATACCGTGCAGCAGTTGCTAAAAGCCTATACGCTTTTTGAACGCGATGTAGAGTATGTAGTGCTGGATGGGCAGGTAAAAATTGTAGACGAACAAACAGGCCGTATACTGGACGGCCGGCGCTACAGCGATGGCCTGCATCAGGCTATTGAGGCCAAAGAGACAGTGAAGATTGAAGCGGCCACGCAAACCTATGCTACCATTACGCTGCAGAATTATTTCCGCATGTACCATAAACTGGCCGGTATGACCGGTACAGCCGAAACGGAAGCCGGTGAATTCTGGGACATCTATAAACTAGATGTAGTGAGCATTCCTACCAACGTGCCCGTAATACGCGGCGACGAGGAGGATAAGGTTTATAAGACCAAGCGCGAAAAGTACAATGCCATTATTGAAGAAATAGAAGCCCTTCGTGCTAAAGGACGCCCGGTGCTTGTGGGAACTACTGATGTGGCTGTAAGCGAATTGCTGAGCCGCATGCTTACCGGTAAAAAAATTCAGCATAATGTACTGAACGCAAAGCAACACGCCCGTGAAGCGCAAATTGTAGCCGAAGCTGGTCTGCCGGGTAACATTACCATTGCCACCAATATGGCCGGTAGGGGTACCGACATTAAACTTGGGCCTGGTGTAAAGGAAGCCGGTGGTTTGGCCATTGTAGGCACTGAGCGCCACGATAGCCGCCGTGTAGACCGCCAGTTGCGCGGCCGTGCCGGTCGTCAGGGCGATCCCGGTTCTTCTCAGTTTTTCGTGAGCCTCGAAGATGATTTGATGCGCATGTTTGGTAGCGATCGCATAGCCTCGCTGATGGATAGAATGGGTTACAAAGAAGGCGACCTGATTCAACACAGCATGATTACCAAGAGTATTGAGCGGGCGCAGAAAAAAGTAGAAGAAAATAACTTTGGTATACGTAAGCGCTTGTTGGAATATGATGATGTGATGAACAAGCAGCGCAGCGTAATTTATACCCGCCGCCGCCATGCGTTGTTTGGAGAACGTCTGGCTTCTGATTTGGACAATGCTTTCTACAACGTAGCTACCGATACTGTAATTAATTTTAAAGAGCAGGGCGATTTTGAAGGCTTCCGCATGGCCACTATTGCTAACCTGGCGCTGGATACTGCCATTTCTGAAGACGCCTTCAATAGCCAAAGCGATCAGCAACTGGCAGCAGCTTTATATGATGAGGCTTTGCAGAAATATGAAGGCAAAAAATCGGAGCTTGCCAAACAGTCGCTGCCGGTATTTAAAAACATCAGACAATCGCAGCCTGCGCATATCGAAAATGTTGTGGTACCCTTTACCGATGGCCGCAAAGGCATGCAAGTACTGGCGCATCTCGATAAAACCATTAATAGTGGTGGGCGCGAACTGATGAACGCCATGGAGCGAAGCATTACGCTTGGCTTGCTGGACGATGTGTGGAAAGAGCATTTGCGCAGCATGGACGATCTGAAGCAAAGTGTGCAAACAGCGTCATACGAGCAAAAGGATCCGTTGGTGATTTATAAGATTGAGGCTTTCAATCTGTTCAAGCGCATGGAAGGCGAATTGAATAAAGATATTGTTCAGTTTTTGTGCCATGCCGGTATTCCGGTGGAGCAGGAACCCATACGCGAAGGACGGCAGCAGCGTACCGATATGAGCCGAATGCAGCAAAGCAAAACAGAACTCGACAGCCGCGGTGTAGAAGAAATACCGCAGGGCAACGATTACCACGACCCGAGCGACGTAGCTGTGAAGCAGCAACCCATGCGTGCCGAAGTAAAAATAGGCCGCAATGACCCATGCCCCTGCGGCAGCGGCAAAAAGTATAAACAATGCCACGGCAGATAAATATCATGATGAAAAGAGACTCCCCCGGGAGTCTTTTTTGTAGTTTGGCGTGGCACCAACACATGCGGGCATGGCAAAAAAAGAAACCATAACATTTGAGGCAGCCATTCAAAAATTTGGCAATAAAGGCGAAAAAACCGGCTGGACCTACATTGCCATTCCAGAAGCCATGGCTGCGCAACTGATGCCTGGTACCAAAACATCGTTTCGGGTAAAAGGCAGCCTCGATAATTTGGCCGTAGAGCAGGTGGCCCTGATACCCATGGGCAATGGTGATTTCATTTTACCGCTAAATAGTGCCATGCGCCGCAAAGGCGGATTTGCGGCAGGCGGAAAACTCACTGCGACACTAAGTGTAGATGCCAGCGTAAAGCCACTATCTCCCTTGCTGCTAGCCTGCCTCGAAGATGCGCCAATAGCAAAGGCGAAGTTTGAAGCGCTTCCCCTGGGACATCGCCGCTATTACAGCAATTGGATTGAAAGCGCCAAAGGAGATCAGACAAAACAAAAGCGCGTAGCCCAATGTATCATTGGCCTGGAGCGTGGACTGGATTTTGGGGCAAGCACCAAACTGGATATATAGCAAACCACGGCAGTTAAAAAAACCAATAACTGCGCCTTGCCCCGAACCCAATAATTTCGCAGCATGCTACTTCAATTGCACATTCGCAATTACGCCATCATCAGCAGCCTCAACATCAGGTTTGCTGATGGGCTAAATATTATGACAGGCGAAACCGGTGCCGGCAAAAGCATCATTATGGGTGCACTGGGATTGGTGCTTGGTAACCGTGCTGATACCGCAGTATTGCATCATACCGACGATAAGTGCGTGGTTGAAGCCAGCTTTTCTCCCGAAGTAACCGATGTGCTGCGGCAATTTTTTGAGCAGGAGGATATTGATTTGGATGACCCCATAATTATCCGCAGAGAAATAACGCCCAACGGCAAGAGTCGTGGCTTTGTTAATGATACCCCCGTCAATTTGGGGCAAATGAAAAAGCTTGCCTCGCAATTGGTAGACCTGCATCAGCAATTTGAAACGCTTGAACTTAATGATGCTGCTTTTCAGTTATCGGTAGTAGATGCGGTGGCGGATAATGCAGCGCTGCTCGATACTTATAGTGGTTCATTTGCCGAATGGCAAAAAGCCACAAAGCAATTGCAGGACCTGAAGGCAAAACAACAGGCGGCGCTGGCGGAAAAAGATTACAAACAATACTTGCTTGACGAATTGCTGGAAGCAGCTTTTCAGGAACATGAATTGGAGCAGTTGGAAGAAGAGCAGGATACGCTTGAGCATGCAGAAGATATGCGGCAGGTAGTAATGGCCGCAGTGTACAGGCTTGCCGAAGATGAAGAGCCCATGGCACAACAGTTAAAGGCAATAGTGCAGCAACTGGCTGGTATGGGCAGCCGGCATAAGGGTATTGAAATGCTTGGCGAC
Organism: Chitinophagaceae bacterium; assembly: GCA_024643625.1. Lineage (GTDB taxonomy): Bacteria > Bacteroidota > Bacteroidia > Chitinophagales > Chitinophagaceae > Phnomibacter. Next base: position 9,422 of record JAHEMO010000026.1, on the reverse strand, counting down.
AGGCTAAAATCTTTGCAAATAGAACTTGCAGACATAGCCGGCGAATTGCAACATGTTGGCGAAGGCTTGCATATGGATCCCGAACGCTTGCAGCTGGTAGAGCAGCGCATTGATCTGGGCAATAAACTTATGCTGAAACACGCTGTTTCCGATACCAAAGGGCTGCTAAGGGTGCAGCATCAATTAGCTACCGACCTGGATGAACAGGTGGCCGCCGATGAACGTATAGGTGTCCTTGAAAAATCCATTACCCAACTGGAAGAAGCCTTACGTAATACAGGCTTTGCCATGAGGGAAAGAAGAGAAAAGGCAATACCCGCCCTTGGTGAAAAAGTGAATGATATTTTAAAAAGCGTTGGGATGCCAAATGCACGGTTGGTTATTGAGCTTACCCATCGCAGCGAACCCGTGGCCACGGGCTTTGATAACATACAGTTTTTGTTTGATGCCAATAATACCAATCGTTTTGAAGCCTTGTCACGCGTGGCGAGTGGTGGCGAACTCAGCAGATTGATGCTGGCCATAAAATCTGTGGTTGCCGGGTCCTTACAAATGCCCACACTCATATTTGATGAAATAGATAGCGGCATTAGTGGCGAAGCGGCCAGGCAGGTGGGCATTATTTTAAAAAGACTGGCGGCCCATCACCAACTTATTTGTATTACACACCAGCCGCAGATTGCCGCAAGGGCAGATGCCCATTTCTACATTTACAAGCAGGATTCGGGCAAGAGCCTTGAAACACAGGTACGCAGACTAACAGATCAGGAGCGGGTAGACGCCATTGCCGCAATGATGGGTGGAGATGCTAAGTCGGAAAATACATTGAAAGCTGCCCGCGAAATGATGTTGTAAATCGCTAACTATTATTGCTGCATTCGTTGTATGGTGCGGGTGGTAGAAGCACCATCTATCAAAGAATTGAGGACTACTCTGCCTCCATTGGCAATAACTTCTTTTGCGCCCGCAATTTCTTCCACTGTATAATCGCCACCTTTTATTAATACATCAGGAAGCAGGGCTGCAATGAGTGCTTGCGGCGTATCTTCTTCAAAAATAATAATGGCATCTGTAACCAGCAGCGAGGCCAGTATCAAAGCACGCGTATCCTGATGTTGAACCGGACGGGTTGGGCCTTTCAATCGCTTTACAGAAGCATCGCTATTTACACCTATAATTAAAATATCCGCTTCGGCAGCAGCCTTATTTAAGCTATGCAAATGGCCCTCATGCAGCAAATCGAAAACGCCATTGGTGAAAGCAATTTGTTTGCCGGTTGTGCGCCAGGCTGCCACCTGATATAACAAATGCGGAAGGGTGTATATTTTGTTGGGTATTGTTGCGGTCGTTTTCATGCGCTTAGTTACTGCTTTTTGATATGTCTTTTGGGCGGTTAATAACAGGCAGCACCACCAGCGCTATGGCACCAAATACAATTACAATCAGCGTTTGAGCGCCCCACAGTATCCAGCCAAAACTTAAGCCCGCCACCATCGATATACCATACAAGCCCAAGGTGCGCTGCACCGCTATTTGATAAGCGCCAATACCACCCTGTGTGACAATCATGCCGAGACTACCAAAAACCAATACACTCAATGCTGCGCCCAGCCCCATATTACCTACAGGAGCAAATGCATAAAAACCCGCCCATATGCTGCCAAGGTAGCATGCCCAGATAAATACGGTGTGAAACAAAAACAAACCCGGTTTGCGCAGTTTTTTAATCGTTGAAAGTCCCTGCCAGATATTGCTTGCAGCCTTCCCGATGCGAGAAATAATCTTGTTGCTGCCAAATCGCTTAAATACAAAGCGCAGGCTCAATACTACCAAAACAATAATGCCTGCTATCAGCATTAATTTGGTGTAATTCGTTTCGCCGGCTGAATTCTGCATGGCATTTTGCAAGGCGCCGGTAAATTCTTTACCCACGGTATTCCATTGCGTAATTAGCATGATAAGTATAGCGGTCAAAAGACACACTACATCAAATGCACGTTCGGCTACAATAGTTCCAATCAATTTATCGGGCGCAATTTTTTCATAGCGTGCCAATAGCGTACACTTCATTACTTCTCCCAACCGGGGTACCAGCAAATTGAAAAGGTAACCAAGCAATACCGCTATAAAAGTATTGGCCAATCGAGGATGGTAGCCCAGCGGTTCCATCAGCATCTTCCAGCGGTAAGCACGGCTCAAATGGGAAAGCATCAGAATAAAAACCACCGGTAATATATACAGGTAGTCTACTTCTGCAAAGCTCTGCATCAGCTTCTGCTTTTCTTCTGCCGTAAGGCTTTTTACACTGTACCAGATCAAGAAAATGCCAAGCCCTAAAAAAACCGTGTACTGAACAGCAGATTTTAAGCCTGGTACTTTCATATGCAGGGTTATACGTAGAAATGATTACTCCGCTGAAATATAGGACAAAAGGATCAGGAAATTTTATTGCCTTCCAGCGGAAAGATAACTTTAGGCACAAAGGTTTTTGCCTTTTCAAAGTCCATGCTGCAGTAGCTCATAATGATAACCACATCGCCGGGTTGCACTAATCTTGCGGCTGCTCCATTCATGCTTATTACGCCGGTACCACGCTTTCCCTTTATTACATAGGTATCAAGCCTGTTGCCATTATTTACATCCACTATGGTCACTTTTTCGTTGGCAATCAGATTGCATGCATCCATCAAATCTTCATCGATGGTACAACTGCCAACGTAGTGCAGGTTAGCCTCGGTAACCACCGCGCGGTGTATTTTACTTTTTAATATTTCTATTGTCATGAAGCTTCATTAAGCGCAAGAGGCGGCAAAGAAAGGTAATCCGTTTTGATAGCCCTGCCCCATAGGGAGGTCAAACAGATAATTAGCGAAATTATTAACGGAGAATGACCCTGTATGTTCATCAGGGATTTGATACCATATTGTCGATAAGCCGCACTCCGTCTATAAACGCCGCTATTAACACCACTATGGGTGTGTTGGGTTCCCATTGCCGCAATGGTTCCAATGTGTCCGGATGGGCAATGCTAACGTAGTCAACTGCTGAAAAGCCGGCATCCAACAGATTATTGGCAGCTTTGGCTTCAAGGGCTGCGGGTGTATCGGTGCCCCGGCTATCAATAATGTTAATGATTTGCCTGTATATAGCGGTGCTTTGCTGCCTTGCCTGCGCAGACAGTCGGGTATTCCGGCTGCTCATAGCCAATCCATCGGGCTCGCGAAGCGTTGGGCATTTATGCAGCATAACAGGCAGGCCTAATTGGCCAATAAGTTGTTGCACCACCATACATTGCTGATAGTCTTTACTACCCATAAATAATTGCCCGGGTTTTACTAATTGCAGCAGACGGCTCATAACCTGGCATACGCCCTGAAAATGCCCCGGCCGGTAGGGGCCTTCCAATAAATGTTCCATGGCACCAAGCTCATATTGTTCAAGATGATGAAGGCCCTCAGGATACATTTCTGACACCGGCGGAAGAAAAAGAATATCGCAGGCTACAGAAGCCAGCAATTGAATATCTGCAGCAAGGTTGACAGGGTAATTGGTAAAATCTTTGGGGTCATTAAACTGCGTGGGATTAACAAATATGCTTGCCACAACAATTTTGCATTTTTTTTTAGCCGCCTCAATCAGGCTCAAATGACCCTCATGCAAGGCACCCATAGTAGGCACAAAGCCCACAATCTTAGAATAATGCCCTGCGCTTAACAAAACTTTTTGAAGCGCCACCTGCGTTTTGCAAATGATCATTAGTGTTCGTTTTCTGCTATAGAAGCAATGCTACGAAAGCTTTTGACAGTAATTTCAATACCTTTGCCCACATTTTCGGCGAAAATCCTGGGATAAATCGTGATGAATATAAAAAAACGAATTCTCTTTATAGCTAATGAAATGTCACCATACCTGGAGCTAACAGAGTTTAGCGAAACGGTAAACCGGCTGGCAATTTTAAGCAACAACAACAATTTTGAAGTCCGCTGCATTATGCCGCGTTTTGGCGTAATTAATGAGCGCCGCCATCGCCTCCACGAAGTGGTGCGCCTGAGTGGTATTAATGTCAGCGTTGGAGAAGACGATTTTCCATTGCAGATTAAGGTTGCCAGTTTGCCCAATGCCCGTTTACAGGTTTATTTCCTGGATAATGAAGACCTGTATAAGCGAAAAAATATCTTCCACGACGATAACGACAAGTGGTTTGAGGATAACGATTTGCGCACCGTATTTTTTTGCAAGGGCGCGTTGGAGACGGTGAAAAAGTTTGGTTGGCCTCCCGATATTATTCATTGCAGCGGCTGGATGACTGGTTTAATACCCATGTATATACGTACAGTGTACAAGCGCGAACCGGTATTCATTCACAGTAAAATTGTGTACACGCTGGGCCCCCGCACTTTCGACGAAAAAATTGGTGAAGAGTTTCTAAAAGTAGCTACCATAACTGATGCTATTAAAGCCAAAGACCTGACGCCATATGCAGATAACGACGACTTAGCCTTACAGCGAGGTGGTGCTCATTATGCCGATGCTATTGTGTTTGGCGAAGAAGGCGTAGCCCCTGAATTGGCCAAAGAATTTGGCAAAGCAAAAGGTAAAGTCATCATGCCTTTCCCTGGCGAAGAGGCTGATTTAACAGAGTATTTGAACCTGTACAACGACCTTGCGCAGGACTAAAAAGCCGGGTAGTTTTCTCATTTTTTTCAAATGGTTTTCACTGTGATAAAAAGCATGCGTATTCATGCGCTGATAATATTTTCGTTTATTCTTTCAGCGGCATGCACCAAAATTGACACTACCACAATTGGTGTTGGCCTCATACCCGAAATCGACAACATAAATACCTTCGATACTATCATGCAGGTGGTAGCCAACAACTATATTCCTGCAGATTCTACCCGACTGCGCATCAGCGATGAACATGCAGTGGGTGCTTTGTACAATGATGAGCGCTTTGGCGATACAAAAGCCACATTGTTTTTCGAAATGAAACCAGTGTTTCCTGTTTCAAGAGTGGACACATTGGTAGCCCTCGATTCAGTGGTGTTGGTGCTTAAATTCATTAACAATTATGGCGCTAACGATGTGCCGTTAAAACTCAATTTATATAAAGTAGGTGGGGAGATAGCCCGTGATAGCTTGTTGCAGCCCGCCTACACGCTTAGCAGCAATATTCCCATTGACCGAAGCAGGCTGTATGGAACCAAAACCATGACGGCCAAGCAGTTTGCGGATACTGTTAGCATAAAACGTGGCGATTCAGTTTACCGGAAGGTGGTGAATCAACTGCGTATTCCTATCAATAAAAGTTTGCTTGAGCCCCTTTGGCGAGATACCGCCAATGCACTGAAGTCAGATAGTCTTTTTGATTCTTTTTTCGATGGCTTTGCGCTTGAAGTGGAAGGGCAGGGTAAGACAATGTTTTATCACCGCTTAACTAACGAAGAATCGGGTCTTGAGTTTTATTACCGCAGCAAGCGGCAGGTTACCGGAATTGTTGACACCACAAGTGAGAAATGGACCGTTAACGCGTTCTGTGGGCATGCAAATCGTTTCGAACGCTTCAGATCAGGTTCGGAAGTAGAAAACTTTCTGGTGCAGGACCCTGTAAACGGGCATTCTCAAATCTATTTACAGTCGGCGCCGGGTACAGCTGCAAAGCTTACCATTCCCGGTTTGGCAAGCCTCACTAATCGGGTTATCCATCGCGCCGAATTGCGGATAGTACAGTTGGGTGCCGGCTCGGCTACCGCTACAACATTTACTGCCCCCACAGGTATATATTTAGATAGAAAGGAATTGAATAGCGATACATCCTATGCGGGTTTGCCTTACGATTTATCGCCGCTACAGCCTTATTTCTGCTACCCGTTCAATGGTATTGATTTCAGCTATTTTGGGGGTATTGCCAAAAGGGAGAACATCGCCGGTACGGAAGCTGTTGTCTATAGAATGAATATCGCCCGATATCTGCAAAATGTGATATCAAGGGGTGATCCTATTTTTGAAATGCGGTTGAGTGCGCCGTTTTATATGGTGTACGCAAACTGTCAGAGTGCCGTACTGGGTTGGCGGTCAGAAGTATTTCCTTACCAGTTGGGCAATAGTTTCATCAATCCCGTAGGCGTTGGTCAGGTAAGTGTGGCAGGTGGCAACCACCCTAACAGCAATTTGCGTATGCAGTTGCGTATTATTTACTCCAAATTATAGAATAGCACGGCCGCTTATATTTGCGGCCGATTTCATATTTACATCTATATTATTATGCCTTATCTTTTTACTTCCGAAAGTGTAAGTGAAGGTCATCCGGACAAAGTGGCTGATCAGATTTCCGATGCTTTAATTGATAATTTTCTGGCCTTTGATCCGGAAAGCAAAGTGGCTTGCGAAACCCTGGTAACTACTGGTCAGGTAGTGTTGGCCGGCGAGGTAAAATCAAAAGCTTATCTGGATGTCCAAACAATTGCCCGTGATGTTATCAAGCGTATTGGATATACGGAAAGTGAATACATGTTTGAAGCGCATAGCTGCGGCGTATTGAGTGCTATTCATGAGCAATCACCCGATATTAACCAGGGTGTTGATCGTAAAAAGAAAGAAGAACAGGGTGCCGGTGATCAAGGTATGATGTTTGGCTATGCCAGCAACGAAACTGAAGATTATATGCCGCTTGCCCTTGATTTGGCTCATAAGCTGCTGCAGGAACTCGCAGTGATGCGTCGTGAAAAAAAGCAGGTGAAATACCTTCGCCCCGATGCTAAAAGTCAGGTAACGCTGATGTACGACGATAACAACAAGCCTTTGTACATTGATGCCATTGTGATTAGCACGCAGCACGATGATTTTGATAAGGATGAAGCCATGTTGCAAAAGATAAAAAGCGACATGATTAATATCCTGATACCACGGGTAAAGAAGAAGCATAAATCATATGCGCACTTGTTTACCGATAAAACAAAATACCATATTAATCCTACCGGAAAGTTTGTAATTGGTGGCCCGCATGGAGACACAGGGCTTACCGGACGCAAAATAATTGTTGATACATACGGCGGTAAAGGTGCTCACGGTGGTGGTGCCTTCAGCGGCAAAGATCCCAGCAAGGTGGATCGTAGTGCAGCATATGCTACACGCCATATTGCCAAAAACCTTGTGGCAGCTGGCGTTGCAGAAGAAATATTGGTGCAGGTTTCTTACGCCATTGGTGTGGCTAAACCTATGGGCATTTATGTAAATACCAATGGCACGGCCAAAGTGAAGATGAGCGACGGCGAAATAGCCAAATTAGTGGAAGGTCTGTTTGACATGCGACCTTATTACATTGAGCAGCGCCTGAAACTCCGTAACCCCATATACAGCGAAACAGCAGCTTACGGGCATATGGGTCGCAAATGCGAAGTGGTGGAGAAAATTTTCAAATCACCTGAAGGCAAAACTGTAAAGAAGAAAGTAGAACTATTTACCTGGGAAAAACTGGACTATGTGCCTAAAGTAAAAAAGGCATTTAAGCTGAAGTAATCGCAATAACTGTTTTACCTTAGAGCGGGCAACATGCAATATGTTGTCCGTTTTTTTTTGCTATGCAAACACAACACAATCCCTGGCAGACAATAGCGCAACGCGAGGTGTATAACAATAACTGGATACATGTTACTGAGTTTGATGTTATCAATCCTTCAGGCGGTAAGGGTATTTATGGTGTGGTACATTTCAAAAATATTGCGGTAGGGGTAGTGCCTTGCGATGCCGACGGTAATATTTGGTTGGTAGGGCAGTATCGATATCCGCTAAAGCAGTTTAGCTGGGAGATTCCGGAAGGCGGTTGCCCTGAAGGAGAAGAAACACTGGACGCTGCCAAACGCGAGCTATTGGAAGAAACCGGTATTGTGGCCGCACATTATGAGCCATTGCTTACCATGCATCTGAGTAATTCGGTTTCTGATGAATACGGTATCATTTATCTTGCTACGAAACTGCAATATTTACCTGCGCAGCCCGAGGCTACTGAGGAGTTGCATAACAAGCAAGTGAGTTTGCAACAGGCAATGGAAATGGTTATGGCAGGCGAGATAACCGATAGCATGAGCGTAGCGGCAATACAACAACTTTACATCCGCCATCTGCAGCAGCAAATACCCAAAATAGCATGACAGCAAATAATAAGACAAGGATAAGTACAGGGCTCGCCATTGCCGCTGTGATGCTTGCGCTACTTGGCTTTTGGCTTATGGGGCTTAACGGAAAACCGTTGACGAAGTATGAACTTACACCGCATGGCATTTTGCATTTGGAACTACCGCTGAATGGCTCCGATGATGTGCATCAAATATTACAAACATGGGGTAATGATGGCATTGAAGTTGCCTGGCTAAATTGTATCTGGGACTTTCTTTTTATGCTGGTGTATACGCTGGCATTTATAGCATCGTTACGCTGGTTTGCACAACATAGATCGGGTTTTGGCGGTCGCGCAGCCCAATGGTTGCTGGGCATAGCCTGGTGGCCTGCTGCACTTGATGTATTGGAAAATGCAGGCATGATGTATTGGCTTAAAACCAGAGAAGTTCCGCAATGGTCTGCCCATGTCGTTTTTGCGGCCAGCAGTTTTAAATGGTTATTGGTGGCTATCTTCATTGCATATGCGCTTATTGCCCTCTTTTTACCAAACAACAACAGAACACAATGATTGGAAAGCATAAACAATTCCTTAGTACAAAGCAGCTAATTGTGGGCAGGCAGCCTTTAGTGGAAGCATTAGAGGCCGGCGAAGCGCTCGATAAAATTCTGATGGCTCGCAACGCCACCGGCGAAATACTTGCTCAAATAAAGCAACTGGCGCGGCAGCATCAGGTGCCCATACAATTGGTACCGCAAGAAAAAATTAATGGTATCACCAATACCAATCATCAGGGTGTATTGGCCTTTAGGAGTGCTGTGCAGTATTTTGCTTTGCAGGATATTATTGATCATGTGAACAGTGATGGTAAAGTGCCGCTATTCTTGTTGCTAGATGGTATAACAGATGTGCGCAATATTGGTGCCATTGCCCGCTCAGCGTTGTGCTGCGGCGCACATGCCATTGTGCTACCACAACGAGGTGTAGCAGCCATTAATGAGGACGCCATAAAAGCCAGCGCAGGTGCTTTGCAAAAAATGCATATCTGCCGCGTACCCGAATTGAAAGATGCTATACATACCCTGCAACTCAATGGTATTGCCATATTAGGCAGTGAAATGACAGCTGAAAAAATGCTGCATCAAACAGAACTTACCGCGCCTGTTGCAATAGTTATGGGTAGTGAGGATACTGGTTTATCAAAGGACGTTGCTGAAGCTTGCAATGGCATATTTGCTATACCCATGACCGGCGATTTTGAATCGCTGAATGTTAGCGTGGCTGCCGGCATGATATTGTACGAAGC
>JAHEMO010000212.1:3002-5908 GCA_024643625.1 Chitinophagaceae bacterium | reverse complement strand
TTCATTTCGCGCAGGTATTGGTGAATACCATCGCCCATAGCAATGTATTGCACAAAGTTTTTCTCATAACCCGCAGGCCATGCCGGCCATGTAGTATCCTTTGCCGCAAACTGAAAGGCATCCAGGCGAAAACCATCTACACCCTTATCGGCCCAGAAACGCATGATATCATACACTTCGTTGCGCAGCGCAGGGTTCTCCCAGTTAAGGTCAGGCTGCTTTTTGGAAAAGTAGTGCAGGTAATAAGCATCGCTGGCGGTATCGTATTGCCAGGCATCATGGTTCACATCAAAAAGGCTGTAGCGATAGGGTGGCTTGCCACGGTCGGCATTCCACCAATGGTAATAGTTTCGGTAGGGATTGGTTCGGCTGCTGCGGCTTTGCTTAAACCACTCATGTTCATCACTGCTATGGTTTACCACAATATCCATCACCAATTTTATATCCCGGTCATGAAGTCCCTTTAATAATGCATCAAAATCTGCCATGGTACCAAACTCCTGCATAATGCCCCGGTAGTTACTTACATCGTAGCCATTATCATCATTGGGACTCTCGTAAATGGGGTTAAGCCATACGGCAGTAATGCCCAGGCTTTTCAGATAATCCAACTCCTGCAATATGCCCCGCAAATCGCCTACGCCATCGCCATCGGTATCTTTAAAACTGCGTGGGTAAAGTTGATAAACAATAGCCTCCTTCCACCACGCAGGTTGAAGTGTTTCTTTTTGAGGCACCTCATTATTGCTGTTGCAACCGAACATGATAATGGCTGCCAGCAAAACAAAAGAAAGGAGCAAAGAAAAATTTCTATTCATAGCATTTCATAATTAGTGACCGCCACCTGCCGGCATAATAATATCGCCTTCGGGTTTGTTAGTTTTTATTAATAAGGTAGCCAATGCCGCCAGTATAAGAAGAACACCTGCAAACGTGATAGCACTACCGGCGTTGTTATGTAAAAAATGTTTGAGTATATAACCAAAGCTCAGGTTCTGCAAAATCATGGGTATCACAATCATCATGTTAATGATGCCCATGTACACACCATACCGCTCTTTGGGAATGCTGGCAACTACCATTAAATAGGGAATCCCCATCATGCTGGCCCAGCCAATACCAAAACCGGTAATGGCAGGAAAAAGCAGGTATTTATTTTCAATGTGCGGAAACAGCAGGAAGCCCATTGCTGCTAACAGGAGGCAGCCAAAATGCACCATTTTAGGTGAGTATTTTTTGGCAAACCACACCAACCCAAAAGCACATAGAAAAGTGACGACATTATACCAGCCGTTAACCAAACCCGTCCAACCTACTGCCTGTTCGTATAAGGTTGGATTGTCCTGCGGCGTGGTTTTATACACGGATAGTGCAATACTCTTACTGCTGTTTTGCCAATAGCAAAAAAGGGCATACCACTGAAAGAGATAGACCAAGGCCAACTGCCACATTACTTTGGGCATATGCTTTATAGCTTCGGGAATTTCCTTAAACGGCGTTAGCAGGCTTAGGGGTTCCGCTTTCATCTTCGCCAATTCCTGCTCCGTTGGTGGTATTTCTGGCGTAGTGCGCGAACTCCACCAAATAGTAGCCACTGAACAAAAGGAACCAAGAAAGAAAGAGGCATATACCCATGTTGGCAATTTGCCTGCCGTGCCTACAAAAATCATGGGAAAAATAAATAGCGACAGGTTGGCAAGCGTTTGCCCGAAGCCTGTAAAAAAGCTCTGTGCCTGAAAACCCGTGGGTTGCTGCGAAGGATCCAGCTTATCAGCAATAAACGCTCGATAAGGCTCCATAGCAGTATTGTTGCCGGCATCTAAAATCCATAATAATCCTGCTGCCATCCAAAGGCTGCTGCTAAATGGATACAGAAATAACGCAATGCTGCATAGCATGGCACCTATAAAAAAATAGGGCTTTCGCCTGCCTATTTTCGGTATCCATGTCCTGTCGCTCAACGCACCTATTATCGGTTGGATAAGTAACCCGGTTACAGGACCGGCGAGATTAAGCAAGGGTATTTCGTCGGGGCTGGCACCCAGCATATCGTATATGGGATTTACGGCACTTTGCTGCAATCCAAAACTATATTGGATACCAAAAAAGCCAACATTCATATTAATGATCTGGCTGAAACTAAGCAGAGGTTTACTACCACGCATGGGCAAGCATTAAATTGTTGTGGAATATAGGCTAACAATGGTATTTTCATTCAGGATGAGGATCTGTTTTTTAAAACCCCTGATGGCTATCGTTTGCGCAATCGTTTGTGGTGTAAACATTACTGCACAACAACGATATGATGTTGTGATCACAGAAATAATGGCAGATCCCACGCCGGCAGTTGGTTTGCCCGATGCGGAATGGATAGAATTATACAACCGAAGCAGTACACCCATTAACCTGCAGGGATGGCGGCTGGCAAAAGCAGGCAATGCGCTAAGTGGTGCAATGCCGACCAGTATTTTACAGCCCGATAGCTTCTTAATTATTTGCACCGCCAGTCAGGTACAGGCACTATCGGCATATGGCCGAACAATAAGTGTTACCAGCTTTCCATCCATAACCAATAGCGGTGATTTGCTCATACTTCGCGATGCCGCAGGCAATACCATACATGCGGTAGCATTTACCGACAATTGGTATGCAAACCCGGTAAAAAAAGAAGGCGGCTGGAGTCTGGAAATAAAAGACATCAGCAAACCTTGTATTGGGGCAACAAACTGGAGCGCATCTGTTAACGCTGCAGGCGGCACACCGGGCCGGCGCAATAGCATAATTACAGCTGTTGCCGACAATGCACCTCCGTTAGTCCTTCATGCCTATCCGGAAAATACAAGTTCAATACAGTTACAGTTTAATGAACCACTGTCGCAAAACAATATCAGCAACAGCAATTTTTC
>JAHEMO010000212.1:0-2902 GCA_024643625.1 Chitinophagaceae bacterium | reverse complement strand
GCTAAATAGTCAGGGTCTGGTAGTGGATGAGTTACCCTATAGCGACAACTGGCACTTTCCCCTGCTCGACAATCCCGATGGTGTGGCACTGGAACGCTTACAGTACGAAGCACCTACCGATAGCCGTGACAACTGGACAAGTGCTGCTGCATCAGCAGGTTTTGGTACACCTACAGGTGTTAACAGTCAACGATATAATATCAATACAGGTACAGCAACCGTTAGTGCTGCCCCAAAAATATTCAGCCCCGATAATGATGGGCTTGATGACTATACGCTAATAAACCTGAACACCGGCGGTAGCGGATATACGGCAAACGTCACCATATACGATGCGCAAGGCCGCGCTGTACGTGTGTTGCAGCGCAATGCAACAGTTGGCAATACAGGCAGCTTCAGGTGGGATGGGCTTAATGATAAACAACAGCGGGTATTGCCGGGCAATTACATCATACTTACAGACCTGTTTAATCTTGAGGGTAAACGACAACAACTGAAAACGGTGGTAACGGTGGCTTTCAGGCTATAAAAAAAACGGCTATGCAAGTTTGGCATAACCGTTCTTAATGGCATACATAGCCAATCCAACGCGGCTCTTGAGTTGCAGCTTTTCGAATAAAGATTCACGGTATCCATCTATAGTTCTCGGGCTTGCGTTCATTTCGGCAGCAATTTCTTTGTAAGTTTTTTCCGTAACCACCCATCGCAACAGTTCCTGTTCACGAGGGTTCAGGAAAGTAGCATGCGTGTTGCCGGCATCACGGTCGTGGCTGAGGCGGGCAAATAACCGGCCATCTGCCAGTTCATTTACATGATATCCATATTTCATCATATTGCTGATGGCAGTTTGTAACTCAACGGTTGAAGCATCTTTGAGCAAATAACCACGGGCACCTGCCCTGATCATGCGCATCACACTGTTTTCATCGTCCATCATGCTTAAGGCAAGAATCTTCAAATCAGGAGCCTGCTTTTTAAGCGCAGCGGCCGTTGCCGGTCCATCCATCACGGGCATACTTACATCAAGTATTGCTATATCCACACGCATATCTGCCATAGCATCTATGAGCTCCTTGCCATTGGCACCTTCTGCCACAATTTTGTAATCGGCTACAGCCCCAATCAAAGATTTCAGACCATTCCTAAAGAGCGTATGATCGTCCGCAATTGCAATTGAAATCATTTCCTAATGTACAGGTTATTGTTCATTCAATACCGGCAGCCGCAATTGTATTCGTGTTCCGCTCTTTTGCTTCGAAAATCTTTCAAAAGTTCCGCCAAGCAGTTTCATGCGTTCGTCTGTTGTAATGCTGCCAATGCCCTGCACCAAATCTGATGGCAAGCCCACGCCATTATCGCTAATGTCAATAGTCAAAAAGCGCGAATCATAACGCATATCCCATTCTATTTGCGAAGCCTTTGCATGCTTCACAATATTATTGAGTGCCTCCTGCACCACCCGGAATATTATTACTCTTTGTGCTTCCGGCAGATCATCATCAACCGGTTCTTTTGGAGCAACTAATGCATATCCCAACTTTTGGTAATGCTTCATTTCGTGGGCTATACTTTCGTAAAGTGATTGCTTTGCTATACGCGAAGGGTGCAGACTTTTACTCAAATCTCTGAGATCGCCCAATGAAAGGGATAGCAAATCAGATACTTCGTTTATCTCCTTTTGGTACGGATTGCCATTGGCCATTACCCCCAATCTCATTTTTGCCAGACTCAGCAGCTGACCAATATTATCATGTATTTCGCTGGCTATAGTAGCAAATGTTTGCTCCTGAATAGCCATGCCTGCTTTCAAAGTCTCTTGTTCAAATTGGCTTTCCATAATTTTTATTTCTGCCACATGGTGTTGCCGCCGTTTCTGATAATATAAAACAAACATCACCAACGAAGACAGCATCATCAAAAACAAAATGACACCGAATACGAGTACAATTATCAATTCCTTATCCATGTCTAAGGTTTATAGGTCTGGCAATTATTTTCTTGCTGAAAAACACAATGGTGCCGGAAATACTCAACCAGCTCAGGGCAACAATAACGCTGTACAAGCCCCACAAATCGCCCGCCGTCACCAGGGGTCTTGCTGTGGCGCCGGACTGTGCGAGGGTTAGATAGCGATACGCAATAAGTATCAGGTAAGCCGTGCCATGGTAAATAGTAAGCAGGCAAAGCATCCAAAAGGCAGGGTCATCCAAAAGGTTATGCTGAGGATTCAGATTCTTCATTGTGTTAAATAAGTAGATTAAACACCACAGCAGAATGATTCCATATACTATACCAAATCCCCAGCTGAATATGGCGCGACCATCATTGACTTCCAACCATAATGTTACATAAACCATTACAGCGGCGACGCCTGTTATCCCAACGATAATTCGCAGCATTCTTTGAGCCGGTAGTGCAAGAAAAAATATCATAGTGCAAAGCAATCTTCCCAATCCGCTCAGGTCGTACCAGAACAAATTAGGCGTATGAGTAAGGGTTAAAAAAGTGGCCATGCCGATAGTAGCTGCATTGAAGACCGAAAGCAATATCAATGCTCTGTACCATATAATGTGCCACCAATGCCTCAAGTGAAAAAGCAATATTGCAAATGATATCAGGTAGGCAAACAATTCCAGGAAATTCCTGATAAAATAACCCATCGGCATAACGGAGGCATATTTTCTTGTGGGTGCATTTTACCACAAAAACCAATGCCGGGGCATGCTGTTGTTTGTCGCCAGCTATTTTTCTGCAACAACGCCGCTATTGTTTAGCTGCCTCCCCGGCAGTCGGGAGGTATGGGGCAGGCTTCCTCATAGTCGTCTCCAAAACTATTATCATCTATTACCAACATACCCTTTTCATCCGGCTTGTAGTTTACAGGCTTCGCTATGAGTAGCGT
>JAHEMO010000211.1 GCA_024643625.1 Chitinophagaceae bacterium | reverse complement strand
ACAAAGCGGCTGATTAATCCCATATTGCTCAACGCATTTATTTGTTTCGTCATGCCATCCTTCTGATCAAGAAACCACCATGCACTACCCCACTGCACTTTGCCAGCTACTGTGCCGTCATTAAAATTGCCAATCATTGCGGCCATCATTTCATTATCGGCAGGATTGAGGTTGTAAATGATCGTTTTGGTGAGTTTTCCTCTGTCATCAAGACCTCCCAAAAAACGTGATAAAGCAGCTGCCTGAGGAAAATCGCCAATGGAATCCCATCCTGTATCGGGTCCAAGTTCACGCAACCTGCGCACATTGTTATTGCGCAATGCGCCTAAATGAAATTGCTGCACCCATCCTTTTTCATAATCCCACTCAGCCAATTGCACCAGCATGGCCGACTTGAATTGCCTGATTTCCCGAACCTCAAGGTTTTGTCCGCTTCTAACTTTTGCAAATATGGTTTCAATTTCAGCGGCAGTATAGGCATCGGCATATAATTGTTCCAATCCATGATCGCTTACCGTGCATCCATTAGAAGCAAAATAATCATGGCGTGACTGTAAGGCTTCAATGAATTGCTGATAGCTACCAATACTGCTATTGGCAGCAGCTTCCAGTGAGTCTAAGTAAGCATTAAAACTTGCTGCATGTTCAACTGCCATCGCTTTATCCGGCCTGAAAGCAGGCAACACTTTCGGCGCTTCCGGATTGCCGGCAAGTTGCCTGTGGTATTGCAAATCATCCACAGGGTCATCGGTGGTACAAAGTGTTTCAACTTTCAATTGCTTTAGCAATCCCAGGGTATGATGACTAGCATTAGCCAGTTGATTGTTGCAAGTATTATATATGGCTTCAGCACTCTGCGCATTTAATATATCGTTTATACCAAAATAGCGCAGCAGTTCAAGGTGCGTCCAATGATAAAGTGGATTACGTACAGTGTAAGGAACGGTGGCAGACCACTGTAAAAACTTATCCTTATCGGAAGCTTCCCCCGTGCAATATTTTTCATCAATCCCTTGCGTACGCATGGCACGCCACTTGTAGTGATCGCCATACAGCCATGCCTGCGTTATATTGTCAAACGCATGATTGGCGGCCATTTGCGCCGGTGGCAAATGATTGTGGTAATCATTAATTGGAAGATGTGCTGCAAACTCATGGTACAGCCTTTCAGCATATCGATTACGCAAAAGGAAATTGTCAGTTATAAATGTTTTCATATTGCAACTATTTCAAAAAAATAAATTTGAAAAACAAACTTCATTATAGGGATACGCCTCTTTTCCATGGAATAAAGTCATCCTGATTAAGCAGCACTGCTTTTGGCGTTATCTCTCCGCTTGCAGCGGCAATGCAATATTCAAGTATGGCTTCTCCCATTTCAGCAATGTTCATCTCACCACTGATAACCGGACCGCAATCAATATCAATAATGTCGCCCATGCGCCTTGTAAGCGTTGAATTGGTTGCCACTTTTATAGTAGGGCAAACAGGATTTCCGGTGGGTGTACCAAGGCCGGTAGTAAATAATATAAGTGTGGCTCCACTTGCTGCCTTACCTGTAGTAGCTTCTACATCATTACCGGGTGTACAAACCAGACTTAGTCCGGGTTTTGTAGCCGGTTCAGTATAATCAAGCACATCAACAACCGGCGATGTACCACCTTTACGTGCTGCTCCGGCACTCTTAATGGCATCTGTAATAAGGCCATCTTTAATATTACCCGGCGATGGATTCATATGAAAGCCTGACCCCACACTTTCAGCCTGCGCATTATACGTACGCATGAGGTGAATGAATTTTTCTGCTGCTGCCTTATCTGTTGTTCGGTCTATCAACTCCTGTTCAACTCCACAGAGTTCCGGAAACTCTGCCAACAAAATCTTACCCCCCAATGCTACCACCAAATCTGCGCAATATCCCACAGCAGGGTTTGCCGATATGCCGCTGAAACCATCACTGCCACCGCATTTTACACCTATACACAATTTGCTTAGCGGGGCGGCTTGCCGATGTAGTTTGTTTATTTGCTGCAGTCCTTCAAATGTTATTTTGATGGCATCACTTATCAGTTGCTCTTCACTTTGTGATTGCTGTTGTTCAAACACAAATAATGGTTTGTCAAATGCAGGATTGCGCTCTTTTATTTCATTTACCAACTGTGACAGCTGCAGATTTTGGCAGCCGAGGCTTAAGATAGTTACACCGCCTACATTGGGATGATCGGCATAAGCCGCCAATAATTTTCCCAGCATGCCGGCATCCTGCCTTGTGCCACCGCACCCCCCTTGATGGTTCAGAAACTTAATCCCATCTACATTTTTAAATACTCGTGCTGCCTGCGAATTTGTATTTGCAGCCAGCGAGACATTATCAAGCGTTTCGCCTTTCTCCATGGCACTCGCCAAAGCCTGTGTGTACCTCTTATACTTATCTGTTACCGCATAGCCAAGTGTATTATGCATAGCTTCTCTTATTACATCAAGATTTCTGTTTTCACAAAAAACCGTGGGAATAAAAAGCCAGTAGTTGGCAGTACCTACCTGTCCGTCACTTCGGTGATAGCCATTAAAAGTTCTGCCGGCAAACTTGCTGATGTCAGGTGCTGTCCATTGGTAGTTATGTTCGCGCCAGGCAAAAGGTTGGGCGGCATGTTTGGTATTGTCGGTACTCATACGCATGCCTGCCAAAACGGCCATCTGCACTTTGCCGACCAGTACGCCATACATAATCACATCTTCACCGGGAGCCATATCGCGGGCAAAAAACTTATGCTTGGCAGGTATCAATTCAAGCATAGTGATGTTGCCATCGGTAGTGGTAACTATTTCGCCTTTTTGTAAATCGGCAAGTGCCACCCACACATTATCGCCGGCATGTATTTTGAGGATATTATTAGCCATTTGTTGGGTTTTCTGCTATTTGTTTTGAAGCCAGAACGGCCTCAGTGCCATGTGCTGCGATATACTGCGCGGCTTGCTTTACTTCATCTACAAAGGCAGGCCATTGCCATAAGATATCTCCCCACAAATCATGCATGCTGACCAATGATTCAATGCCTTCATCAATATTTTTCTCATCCCAAACTGCAGCACAAGCTGCGGCGTATGGGTCATCAAGATACCAATGCTGTCCCAGCAAAGAACCTGTTTGTTTGCCATTCACCAATTTAGTTTGCAACAGTAGCATGTAGGCGGCAAAACCTTTTACCATACGCTGTGGTACTATGCCTCGCTCCTTCCACCATGATAATAACGGCAGATTCCTCATCTTCATTTTGCCACTGTAATTGAGTGCAATGCTTTGCCACCTATGATCGAGAAATGGATTGCTGAACCGATCTAAAACATCGTTGGCAAACTGAGTAGCCTGCGCATATTGGTCATCGTTTTTTCCAATGCAGGGTACTATTTCCTCTTTCATTAATGCCTCAGTAAAACTATTGAAAGTGGCATTTGCCATGGCTTCTTTTACCGTTGTAAATCCGCTCAGGATGGCTAACCCTGTAATGAAGGTATGCGTACCATTGAGCAATCGTAATTTTTGCTCTACATACCAATTTATATCGGGCGTTATCACCACGCCGGGATTGACAGCTGCAAAGCTGAGTACTTTTTTTACATCCGGATGATGTGCTTCTATTGCCCACAAACTGTATGGCTCGCTCATAATCATTAGCGAGTCCGCATAGCCTAGTGTAACTTCCTTTTCCTGATGCGCAGATTGTGGCATTTTGCCTGGTACTATTCTGTCCACCAGTGTATTGCAGAAATGATTAGCCTCCTGCATCCATGCCACAAATTTTGCATCCAGCGAAAATTTCTCCACCAACTGCATCAACAATGCTTTGAGCACTTTGCCATTTTGTGGCACCAGTTCTGTTGGTAAAATTACAAAGCCGCCTTCCAAACTGCCGCCGCAGGACTGGTAGCGATGCCAAAGCACGGCAAGCAACTTGGCCGGAAATGACGTTGGTGGCATATCGGACCATGCATCGTGCTCATCCAACTGCAATCCGGATTCCGTGGTATTGCTTATAATAATCTGCACATCGGGATTTGCAGCCAGCTTAAGCACTTCTGCCCATTGCGATGATGCTGCAAGAATATTACTGATGCTTGTATTTACTACAGTTTCATCAGCTAAAATGCCCTGCTTGTAGCCTTGAATACAATGGGTGTACAAAAAATTTTGTTGTTGAAATTGGACTACATCGTTGCCACGGTCCGTAGATTTTACCATTACTACTCTACCATTGAATACACCAGCTTTATTGGCCTGATCAATAAAATAGTCAGGTAGCCCACGCAGCAATACGCCGGTGCCAAACTGTAAAACTTTTACAGGCAACGATAGCAGTTTGTGGGCATCTTTTATCAGCACTTCATCGTTGGTAAAGGCAATGTTTTCTTTGTTCAGTATTGGTAGCGTCATGTCAGTTGAAATTTATTTTCCATGAATTGCCAAATAGCCATTCCGGAGTAATAGCAGCCACTTCGGCAGATGATATATTATTACGAAACCAGGCATAGTTGCCGGCATCTCGTTTGCAATTGAAATAGAATACACGATGTCCCCACCGGACATTATTGTTTGTAGGCACACGATAAATGGCGCTGTCGCGCATATTATTTGCAAACGCACAATTAATCAGGTAGAAGCTTGCATCCTTATGATATCGTCCTAATAAAAATCCGTCGTATCCTTTGAATGTACAGTCTTTCAACACCGTTTTGGCATCAGGGTTTGCAGATCCATCGTGCCATATTGCAGCAGTGCCACCGTGTGCTATGAACGTACAGTTTTCGGCCCATGCCCATCCCCGCGGGCAATAGAAATCTACGCCCCCTTCCATAATACAATCTTTAAAAAACCATTGTCCTTCATATACTTCCCATGGACTCACGGTATCGCCACCACGCGACCGGAAATGGCAGTTGATGGCTGCAAGTCTTGTACTATTTATGGTACGTAGCGCCATCTGATGGCCGAGGCTGCCAATCTTTTTCTGTACAATGCCAGTGTCCGTGTGGCATGTAATCAGGGTATCGGCATGGTTTTCAAAACCATAGGTATTGGTAACCGTGAGATTTTGCAAGTTGATATCGTTGGCGGCGATATTTATGGTAGCTACACCCCAATCGTCCTTGAACATGCAACGCCATGCGTCGCGGGCTATTGATGATTGAATAATCGTGTTGTCGCGGTTCTCGCCACGCAAAGTGATACCAGGTTTTTCGATATAAAGTTTTTCGCTGTAGACACCATTTTTTATCAGAATAACATCACCCTGCGCTGCTGCTGATATGGCGCCCTGTATGGTGGTAAATTCGGCGCTCCCCTTTGCGTCTACAATCAGCGTTTTTTGGGCATTGCCCAAAAGCACAGCAAAGGTGCAAATTGCCAGAAAAATTATGTTTGAAAAAACTTTCAATATTTATTTGTTGAGCAACCAATAAGCCAGTTGCTGTGCGGCTTTAAAGTTGTCAAATTGATTCTGCAGTTTGCGTCCATCAACATATTCATTATACAGCCATGGGTCGCCTACTGCCAATACCCTGCCCTTTCCATACTTTGCCACGGCAATAATGATATCCTTGTCTTTTTTAACCAACGGCGTTGCCCCGCTGCTTAGTTCCAGGGTGCTTATTTCCTTCAAAAAAACGTCAAGATTGCTGGTAAATACTTCGTTTATACCGGTCGGCTGCAATCCCGTTGGATAGTGGTCATTCTTTACCATATTGATACTCTTGTTGGTAAAGAATATGCCGAAGGGTTTGGCTATTTGGTTGAAAGCATCAAGACTACAATTTGCCGAATCGTTGGCCATGAGTAAAAGACTACCACCATTTTTTACAAACTGGCTGATTGCTTCCACTTCAGCTGTTGTTACGGGGTTTGGGTTGGGTTTATCTTTTTCATGATCGATATCTACAATAATATAAACCGCTGCACCTTTTAGGGTAGTTGCAGTTGGTGCTATATCAAGGTTGCCAAGCTTTGCGCCGTATTGCTCAAATGTTTTACCGAAAACAT
>JAHEMO010000025.1 GCA_024643625.1 Chitinophagaceae bacterium | reverse complement strand
GTAAGGCTTGCTGCTGAAACGTCCTCTGCCCGCGATCCGGAGAAGTTTTTTTTAAACGAAATGATTATTATTAGGATAACGTCATATATGTTCGCACAAACGGTGGGTTGCCCCCATCGTTATTTTATTTATTAAAACCAAACAAGAAAGCTATGAGAAAAGCAATGCTTGCGTTGTTATGCTTCGTGATGGCCATTGGTCAGCTTTGGGCACAAACACGCACGGTTTCGGGAAAAGTGGAAGATGCCTCGGGTAATCCCATGGTTGGCGCTACTGTTGCCGTAAAGGGAACGGATTTACGTTCTCTAACAAATGCTACCGGTGATTTTAGTATTTACAATGTGCCGTCATCGGCTCGCACGCTAGCCATTACTTCGGTGGGATTCCAATCTATAGAAGTGGCTATTAGCAGCCTCGCCAATGGCGCGGTAAAAATGGCCGCTTCGACTGCCGATCTTGATGAAGTGGTAGTAACGGGCTATACCCGAGAAAAGAAGTCGCAATTTGCGGGTGCTGCCGCCATTTTGAGTGGCAAAGTAGTGGAAAGCGTACCGGTAGGTGCGTTTGACCAGGCCTTGCAGGGTCGTGCGGCAGGCGTTCAGGTGCAGAGCGGATCGGGCCAGCCCGGTAGCAGTGCCAGTGTTACCATTCGTGGTATTTCTTCCATTCAGGCTTCAGGTGCTCAGCCCCTGTATGTAATAGATGGCGTGCCCGCTACAGCGCAGGATATGCAAGCCATTAACGCCAACGATTTTGAGTCAATTACGGTGCTTAAAGATGCCAATGCGGCTGCGCTATATGGTTCCCGCGGTGCATTGGGCGTTATTGTTATTACCACTAAAAAAGGTAAGGCCGGCGCTACACAGTTCACTTTCCGCAGCCAGTTTGGTTTTACCCAAAAGGCCAATGTCACCAACTTCGATATGATGAATTCGCAGCAGGTGCTGCAGTATGAGGAAGCTTTAGGCCTGCAGGGTCTTGGTATTTCCGGACCGGGTTGGGTGTATTCAAGCAAAAACCCTGCATATGCTAACCTCTCCCCAGCCACTCAGGCGCGCTATACCTTTCTGCGGGATAGCTTCAATAATCAATACAGCGATTGGAGCGACATCCTGTTTCGCCAGGGCACTTCACAAAATTATGAGCTGAATATGCAGGGTGGATCTGACCGTACAAGGTTCTTTTCCTCTGTTTCGATATTTGACCAGCAGGGTACTGATTTGCGTTCACGTTTGAAACGCTATACCGGTCGCTTCAATCTGGATCATACCTCTAATAAAGTAAGTGTGCAATGGAATACCCAAATTGGATACGCCATCACTAACTTCAACGAAGGTGATTTTCGCGGAAACAGTGCACTTAATCCTTTCCAGATGAGCTGGCGGGCAAAGCCTTACGAAAACCCTTACGGAGGCCCTAACGGTGCGCTGATATTTGGCTCGAGCACTACGCTTAATCCCCGTGCTATTGGTAACGTTATAGAAAGTATCAATAACTCCATTTGGGACGAGCATCAGCTGAAAATGATCAGCGGTCTTACGATTGCCTACCGTATTTTACCTTATCTGACGGCCAAAAATACCCTTGGTATTGATGCGGCTTTTGAGCGCGCACAGCGTGCTATCAATCCCGCATCTTACATCGGTTCGCTGCAGACCTTTAACTCAGGCTTCAACTCACAGAGCTCAAGAACAAGAAGCCAGCTTATCAATACCACTAGCCTGGTGTTCAACAAGAGTTTTGGCTTGCATGATGTTGAAGTAGGCGGATATTTTGAAGCCATTCGCAGCTGGACAAGTGCCTTTGGCTACCAAATATGGAACCTCGATCCCAGACTCGGTTATGCTGCGCAGGGTGCGGGTACTTTGCCGGTTACAGGTTCCACCATACCGCAGTATGGCTCGGGTGCCAAGTCGGGCTTTGGTATCCGGTCTTATTTTGCTACTGCCAAGTATGTGTATAACGATAAGTATGCTATTAATGGCAACATACGTCGCGATGGTACCTCAAGAATTTTGAATGATGCCAACAATGAAATCACTTCTTACTCTATTGGCGCCATTTGGGATGCCGGTAAAGAAGACTTCATACAAGGTCTTGGATTCTTTAACGATCTGAGACTTCGTGCATCTTACGGTAGTGTACCTAACATTGGTTCTATTACTTCAAACTCCTATGGTATAAGCGGTGGTCTGTATGGTGTACCCAATTATCTGGGCCCTCAGTTGCCAACTTTTGCTACTACAACGGGTTTCGCAGGTTCTACTATCACCGGTATCGTTCCCTCTACTCCGGGTAACCCCGATTTGCGTATTGAGTACGTAGTGAAAACCAATATTGGTATTGATATGAGTTTTTGGAACAGCAGGGTAAAACTTAGTGTAGATGCCTACAATAACGAAACACGCGACCTGTTTGTAAACCAGCCATTAGGCGCAACTACCGGTTTCGGCGGAACTTCGTTGCCGATTAACGCCGGCACAATGCAAAACAAGGGTATAGAATTTGTGTTGGGCTTCGATATCATTCGCACCCGCAACAGTACGCTTACCTTTAACTGGAACCATTCTATCAACAAAAACAAGATTACCGATCTGGGCCTTGTTGATGAATACCAATTGGGTACCTATATCATTCGCAAAGGCCTTCCTTTCGGTTCGCACTACACTTACGATTATCTGGGCGCAGATCCTGCAACAGGACAACCGCGTTACCGTACTGCTGATGGCAAAGAAACCTTTGACATTGCAAAGGCTGGCCAGTTTGCTGATTTTGGCACTTACCTGCCTAAGCATGTGGGTGGTTTTGGCCTTGATTATACCCTCGGTCGCTTTACCGCATCTGCTTTCTTCAGCTACCAAACCGATGTGAGCCGTTACAATAATATCTGGAACTGGATTACCCGTGGTACACCCGGCTACCTCAATGCCGTAAACCAGAACGTACTGATGCTTACTGAGCAGTGGACCAAGCCCGGCGACGATAAGTATTATCAGGCAGCCAAATACGATCGTGGCTTTACCGCGGCAGATATACAGGATGCCAAATTCCTTCGTTTCCGCAACCTGAATGTAGGCTACAATCTTGGTGGTATTGATGCCGGTGGCAAGAAGCTCATTTCGGGCGCCAAGTTTTATGTGCAGGTACAAAACCTGTATATCTGGAGCCCATGGAAAGGTCCTGATCCTGAAGACAACAACAACATTAGTTTGAACGAATTTCCCAACCCTCGCATGATGGTTGCCGGTCTTGATATCAACTTCTAATTGTGGTGTTTAAAGCAAAAAATTAATAAAATGAATAAGAAATATTTCAAAATCGCCGGGGCTGCAGCCATTGTGCTAAGCGTAGCGCTCGGTGGGTGCAACAAGTTGCTTGAAATTGAGGAAACAGACCTCATTGCTGGTGATGTTGCATTGAAGACAGTAAATAACTGCGAGCAGGGCATCATTGGCGCCTACGGTGCTTTGGGTACAGAAATGGGTCTGTTGCTCAATTCCACATTTTCCGATGAGGTTAAAACCTCGGGTGAATTCTATAATGCCCAAACCACGCATGAATGGTTGTATAGTTCGCAGGATGTTGGTTTGCGCGACAACTACATAGCTACCATCCCCAACTACCGTATTGTAGATAGGGTAAACCGTGTAATTGCCGCCTTACCCGTTGCCGATTCTACAAGAGCAGGTGATGAAACACTGCGCAAGAAGCTACGTGGCGAAGCACTTTTTATGCGTGCGTGGTCTCATTTCGAGATTTTTAAATGGTATTGCAAAAACTACGACGCAGCCGGATTGGGTATGCCTTACATGGAATCGCCTTCGCTGGCGCAGCAGCCTCGTATTGACATGGGTACCTATTTCACCAAAATGCTGGCCGATATTACTGAAGCCAAAACTTTGCTTCCCAATAACCTGACGGACATCAACCGCGCCAATGTGGCTTCGGCTAATGGCCTGCATGCCCGTATTGCATTGTACATGCGCGATTGGGCCACTGCCGAAACACAGGCTTCTGCATTTATCAGTGCCTTGCCATTGGCTACTCAAGCTGAGTTTCCCGGCATTTGGACTGACGCTACTGCAAAAGAATTGTCGTTTCGCCTGATCCGCACGCCAACAGTGGGCGGCCGTATTGGCAGTCTTTTCCGCGGTATTACCGCCGGTGGTCAAATTGGTACTATTGTTTGGCAGCCTAGCAACAAGTTGTGGAATAGCTATGACTCAGTAAATGACGTGCGTTGGAAAGCGTACCTGATAGACGAGCCGTTGCTTCGCAATGCCGGAAGACCAAGTCGTATAGTAAACAAATACGCCGGTACAGGCTACGGCACCGCTAATGAAAATGTGAACAATGCCAAAGTATTCCGTACGGCTGAAATGGTGTTGATTCGTGCTGAAGCCCGTGCCGAACAAGGCAAATTCACAGGAGCTAACAGTGCTGAATCAGATATTAACCTGCTGCGTACAAACCGCATCAAATCGTACACCAATGAAACCTTTGCCAGCAAAGACGCAGCCATCGCTGCGGTAATGCAGGAGCGTTTCAAGGAGTTGCCTTTTGAGGGTCATCGTTTTTGGGATCTGAAGCGTCGCGGGCTGCCCGTTCAGCGTAATACTGATGATGCACCTGCCGCCACTGCTACCACACTTTCAGCTGGTAACTTCAGGTTTGTGCTGCCAATACAGCAAACAGACCTGCAGGCTAACCCGCTGCTGCAGCAGAACGAAGGTTACTAAATTAATAGCGCTAGTCGTTTTACAGAAAGGTCATCCGTTTGGATGGCCTTTTTCTTTTTCTTATGTATGACAGGGCCAAAGCCGGTTTTAGTCGGTTATTATCGGGTAACATCGGGAGTAGTCGAATATTGACCGACTGGGGTTAACAGCCCGTCGCATGTTTGCATTGTCAACGGCGGCAAGCCAAAAACACACCGCCGATTATTCATCATTTTTTTTAAAACCATTTTGTTATGAACACACTACGCAATTCCGTACATCTGATTGGCCGCGCCGGACAGGATCCCGAAATCAGAACTTTTGACAACGACCGTAAAATGGCTCGTTTCAGTTTAGCTACCGACGACAACTATACCAACAACCGCGGTGAAAAAGTAAGCGAAACCACCTGGCACAATATTGTAGCCTGGGGCAAAAGCGCCGAACTGCTGGAGCAGCTGGTACAGAAAGGTTCCGAGATAGCGCTGGAAGGCAAGCTTTGTAACCGCAGCTATACCGATAAGGACGGCGTCAAAAAATATGTATCCGAAGTGGAGCTACGCGAATTTGTATTGGTAGGCCGCAAGCAGGCTGCCGCCGTTTAAGCCCCCAACCCAGTCAGGCGATCCGCCGGTAGCAGGCAGCAACAAAACCCCTGCCTGCGGCCGGAAGGATCGCCTGCTTTTGTTTGTTTATTATTGTAGCCCTTCACAAGCGTTTACCCGGAAATTCCTGTGCCATGCCCGACAACGATAATCCACTTTTTCAACTCGCTTATGACCTGGTAAACTTTACCGGTATGCACCTCTTTTTAACCGGAGAAGCAGGAACCGGTAAAACCACTTTTTTGCATTACCTGAAAAGCCATACCCACAAACAATATGCCGTAGCGGCACCTACTGGCGTAGCCGCCATTAATGCTGGTGGCACTACCCTGCATAGTTTATTTATGCTGCCTGTAGGCGGTGTGTTTGTACCCTCAGGTTCGGCCGGGCAATGGGCTTCGGAAGATTTACCCTTTCAGGTGTACGACAGGCACAGCCTGATTACCCGCACCCACATGCCCTTAGCCAAGCGGCAGCTTTTGCAACAATTAGAGCTGCTTATTATAGATGAGGTAAGCATGCTGCGGGCCGATACGCTCGATATGATAGATGTGATATTAAGGGCGGTGCGCAAAAACCGTAAGCCATTTGGCGGCGTGCAGTTACTTTTTATTGGCGATCTTTTTCAATTGGATCCGGTATCGAAGGGGGCAGAGAATACCCTGCTTTCGGCGCATTACATATCTAACCTTTTTATAGATGCACAAGTAATAAAGGAAGCGCCACCCAAATTTATTGAGCTTAAAAAAGTGTATCGCCAGCGCGATAGTAATTTTCTGCAACTGCTAAACCGCGTAAGGCGCCATCAGTTGGATGCCGAAACATTGGCGGCGCTCAATGCCCGGCGGGTGGCAGAGGCAAGCGCGGATATGATTACCGTAACCAGCCACAACCGCATAGCGGATGCCATCAATCAAAAGCAACTTTCAGCCATACCCGACGATGCCGTCGATCTTCCCGCGGCTATTGAGGGCAAGTTCCCCGAGAATGGTTTTCCGGCAGACAAAGCTTTATCCTTAAAACCGGGTGCCCGGGTGATGTTTATTAAAAACGATTCCGGTGCGCAGCGCCAGTATTTTAATGGAAAAATGGGTACGGTAGTTTCTATTGGCGAGGATGAACTACAAGTGAAAGGCGACGAAGATAACCTCCCGGTATCGGTAGGGCGTTCATCCTGGGACAATGTGCGCTACCGCTGGAACGAAGAACAAAAAAGCATGGAGGAGGAATTGCTGGGCACTTTCAGGCAGTTTCCTCTGCGGCTGGCATGGGCTGTAAGTATTCATAAAAGTCAGGGGCTCACTTTTAATCGCATGGCCATTGATGCAGCGCAGTCTTTTGCAGCGGGCCAGGTATATGTGGCACTCAGTCGCGCTACTTCGCTTGATGGCATTTACTTGTTGTCCAATCTGCAGGCCGCAAGTATTCAGGTAAATGCCAGAGTAGAACAATTTTACAGCTACGACCGTCCTGTGGAGCCATTGATGGCGCAGGTGACAGCCGAGAAGCAAAGTTTTGTGCAGCAAACACTAAGAACGCTGTTCAGCTTTAACCAACATCTTTCCAGGCTTATTGCAGCTAAAACCATGCTCTTGCAAATACCGGCTATGGAGGCACAGGGGCTAAATGAATGGCTGCAAAGCGTAAAAGCCATGCTGGACAAGGCTAATGCTCATATGGCACCGGTGCAGCAGCCTTTAGATGAGGCCATTGATGCATTGTATGCTGCTGACGGCGAGGCAAACCTTAATGACATAATAAATAAGTTGGTGCCTGAACTCATCAGCAACACTGCTCCGGCATTTGCAGCTTTGCAAAAATCACTATCAACCGCAGCACCATGGATTGATGAAGCCATACACGAAAACCTGATAACCGCAGTAGAAGAATTATTGGCGGGCATCCAAAAGCAATTGGCCGATTTGGTTCGAATAAGCAAGGGGTTTAGCGAGGTAGCGTTTTTTGGCCGGGTTAATCTGGCAAGGCATGTGCAGCAAAACGAAGGGCAGGTTACACCCAACGCTGCAGAGTCTAGGCATGCTGCTCCGCAACCGAATTTTGCCCCTGATTTGTTGGTGTTGCTTAAAAACCATGTAAGGCAAATAGCGGCAGCAGAAAATATGCCGGTGTATGTAATCTCAAATTTTAGTGCGCTGGAATGGGTGGCTGCCTGTTTGCCAAAATCGCTGGAGGAACTTGGACAGTTGCCCGGTTTTGGCAAAACAAAAGTGGCCAAAATTGGTGAGGCCCTCCTAACCATTGTGGCCGATTGGCATGCGCAAAATCCAGACTTTCTGCCACAGCCTTATAAAACCCCAAAGGATAAAAAACGCAAAGCGAAAAAGGCTTTTGGATAGTAAGGTTGTTAACGGTGCGGGCTTGCCATGTATTTGGCATGTACTATTTGGCTCATGGTTTTGCGATACACTTTACTTTCTACCCAGCTTATTACATCGAGGTAGGCGAAGGCGCGGGTTTCATAACGATCGTTTTCGAGATGTTTAATGCGCTGCAGCAAATTTTCCAGTTCCGGTTGCAATTGCTTGGGGCTAACCCGAAAACTGGTTCGCAGAAATTTAAAAATTTCCTGCTCTACTTTGGTGAGGTTTTTCATTTTGGCCATAAACCGATAAACCGATTTACTCAGGTATTCCACCAGTTCGTAGTTGCCCAGTTCGTAGTGCGACAGCAGATGCACCAGCCGTGCATAGCACTGCAAATCGTAGCGTAAATCAACGGGCTGCCCTATGAGGTCTTGCAGGTAGTCTATCGCCGTGCTGTAATCGCCGTTGCCAAAATAAACGGTTGCGGTTTTGTATTGAAACACCATAATGCGGTGCTGATCCAGGTGAATACTATCATGCTGCAATTGCTTTTCCATGTCGGGCACCAGTTGTAGTGCTTCGCTAAATGTACCTGTAATAAGATGCCAGTTGAGTCTGGCAGCGGTTAGATACACATAAGTATGAACCCTGAAATTGTCGTGCTGTTTGCACTCATCAGTTTCGGCAAAGTCTTCAAATTTTTCAATGGTTTGGGCAAACTGCCTGTAGTTGCGCAAATCGAAATGCGCATTAAGCAAAGTATGCATGGCCCGTATGTACATGCCCGTTTCCACGCCTATGCGTATGGGTTCGTTTTCAAAAAGATCGACCCATTTTTGCGCATAGCGGTAATACATCAAAAAGTCTTGCCGTATAAAGGCATACCAGCAATAGCATTGGTACAGGTAAAGATTTTCGTAAAAACCATCATTTTTATTATTGCCGGCCGGCAGGTTCATGTTGAAGTACAGGCGTACTCCTTTTTCATCTTCCTTATCACGGGCATGACCATTTTTTATGTAGAACCTTTGCAGGCCAAGCGCCAGGTTACTCAATTGAAACACCCGATAAATATGACTGCTTACTTCCAGTGCTTCTGCCTCCAGTTGCTCCGTTTTGGCAGGCATACTTCGCGTAATATGCAGGGCTTCAATTTTTTTCTCCAGCGATATTACCTGACTCAGGAAATTATACTTACCATATTTAAATCCCAGTTCTTTGGCTCTTTCCAAAAAGCGCATGCTTTGTTGAAACAGTCCTTTGGCATAAAGAATTCTGCCGTAGTCAAGCAATTCATTTAGTTGCAGTTCAATGCTGTCTTTGCTTTTAAGGTCGCGAAGCGATGCCAGTAGTTGCTTATACAAATGGGTTTTAAGGTTGCTTAGTTGTGGCTTTTCCACGTCTTTGAGCTTCTTGAGTATGGCTTGTTCGTTGTAGTCCGGAAGTTTTTCGAGTGCATCAAAAAGTCGCATGATTTTAAGGTCTTCCCCACCGGAGTGGCGCTTCATATATAGCTTGAAGCTTCTTTTTTCGCTCTTTTCGAGCGAGTGAATAAGTTGGAAGAGCGTGTCTGTGTGTCGGTTGGGCATCATGGGTCAATTTGCGTAAAAGTCAATAAAATAAGGGGTTCTCCAACATTAATTGTCATTTAGACATCATGGTAACCCATCAAAAAAAATTAGCACCGGTCTGGGGCCGGTGCTATGTTTGCCTTGCAAAGATGATTACAAGGGCTTTTGAAAATAGCCGGCAATCATTAAAACAAAAACAAGCAGGGGATTTCACCTTTCAGCTGAAAGCAAAAAATCCCTCCACATAGGCGGAAGAATTTTTCATATGGCAAGCAATCGTTAAGGTCTCCTGTTTCTACAGGAGGCCTCTATTTTTTTCAGAAGGCGGTGTCAAAAATAGTCGTTACAGCCTTCAGTCCCATTTTTTTTGTTTAGCACATTGGGCCATTTGACCCATTTGTCTTACTCGGTTACCGCATTAATGTAGGCTAGTATAGTATCTATATCCGCGTTGGTTAGATCAGGGTGCGGGTTCATCAGGGTTTGATTCCACTCCAGCCATAATTCCCTTGCGTATTTATCGGAACGAATAATTTCTTCGCTGTTACGGATAAAAGCGTAAAGTTTATCGCGATCGGGCCATCGCTGTTCCACACCGCGTAGTGCGGGGCCTGTCATATCCTTATTTACCATATGGCAGCTGGCACATTTGGTATAAAAAAGTTTTTTGCCGCCCTCGTTTGCCGCGATGTTTTCCGTGGCCATGCTGCGTGGTTCGGTGGCGGGGTTATCATTGCCGCAGGCCATTAAGCATGGCAGCACAGCTGTTATTACCAATAGTCTTACTTCGCCCATCAACATTTTACAATAGCTGTTATCCCTGCAACACTTCACGCGCTATCACAATTTTCTGTATTTCGCTGGTTCCTTCGCCAATGGTGCAAAGTTTGCTATCCCGGTAAAATTTTTCAACAGGGAAATCTTTGGTATAGCCATAGCCGCCAAAAATTTGCACGGCGTCTGTACTCACTTTCACGGCCACTTCGCTGGCATAGTATTTTGCCATGGCGCTTTCCTTCGTTAGTTTTTGTTTGTCTTCTTTTAAAGCACAAGCCTGATCGATCAGTAATTCCGCCGCAGCTATTTCGGTAGCCATATCGGCAAGCTTAAAACTAATGCCCTGAAAAGATGCAATAGGCTTATCAAACTGATGACGCTCCTGCGCATATTGCAGGGCGGCTTCGTAAGCGCCTTTGGCAATGCCCAGGCTAAGGGCTGCAATACTGATGCGGCCGCCATCCAGAATAGAAAGTGCCTGCCTGAATCCTTCGCCTGGTTCGCCTAGCCGGTTGGCATCGGGGATGCGGCAATTGTCAAAAATCATTTCGGCGGTTTCGCTGGCACGCATGCCCAGTTTATTTTCCTTTTTGCCCCCCATAAAGCCGGATGTGCCGCGCTCTACCACAAATGCAGTGGCGTTGGCACTTGTACGGGGTTCTCCGGTGCGTGCTATTACAACAGCTATATCACCACTTATGCCATGCGTTATCCAGTTTTTTGTACCGTTCAGCACCCAATCTTCACCATCTTTTACGGCAGTGGTGCGCATGTTACCGGCATCGCTGCCGGTATTGGGTTCTGTTAGTCCCCAGGCCCCTATATGGCTGCCGGAAGCCAGGGCAGGAAGCCAGCGTTTTTTTTGCGCTTCGTTGCCAAAGGCTAGTATATGATTGGTGCACAAACTGTTGTGGGCGGCAAGGCTCAGGCCAATGCTGCCGCACACCTTGGAAATTTCCTGAATAATAGCGCTGTAGGCAAAATAACCCAAACCCGCGCCGCCATAGGCTTCGGGTACCAGTATTCCCATCATCCCCAATTGCCCCAATTGGGCAAATACATGCCGCGGAAATTCCTGCGACTCGTCCCAGGTCATAACATGCGGTTTGATATGCTTTTGTGCGAAATCTTTTGCCGCGGCGGCAATCTGCTGGTTTATTTCATTCATCATGTGTCAGATAATTTGTGAGGTGAGGGTTATGCAAACATAAAGCTAACAGCCGTTAGTATTTGGTAATGTCCCGGACGAAAGGGAATTGTTTGTTGCTACCAGGTGCCGGCATCAATGTTCGCGTCCCAACATTTTGCCGGATTGCCAGGCTTTATTCAGCGCTTCGTAGTCAGCTGTTTCCGTTGCAGTGGGTTCGGTATTATTCAGGTTTTGCAAATTGGGTTTACCGGCATTTACCCAAGCGGTGTACCAATATGAGGCCACCGCAAACATGCTTTGCCGCAATCTGCGCTCCACCATACCTTGCAACGCATTGTTGTATTGCCGGCTGAAATAGCTGCTGTATTGCCGGCTGATTTTTCCCAGTCTTTCTTCAAAGGCAAATTTTTGGTCGGGCGAAATTTTATTGCTAAGGCTTGCTTCCATTTGTAGCACAGTATCAGCTGCGGCGGCACTTTGCAACACTATATTCCAGATAAAAGTGCCAGGCTTGTCAATATAAGCGGAGGTACCTAACCACAAATCAAATTCAGTTTCCGCAAGCAATTCAGGTATACGACTTTCCCAAAAAGCATGAATGCCTTGTTGGTTTGTTTGTTGCCCATTGTAATTGCTGCAGGCATGCAGCGGCACATGCGCATCCGATATGTAGTGGCCAATATCTGCGCTGAGTTTTAATATCTGTTGTTGATTGCGATCAGCAAACGCTTTGGTTAATCTGCTCATCATAGCCTGTACATGCCATGGCACTATGCCATGCGCCGTAAGGGTATCTTCTCCAAATTTGGCTACGGCGCTGTCCCATACTTTTGGCAGCGAATCAAAAGGAAAATTACCGTAGCGGTCAAGGTCAATATAGTGACGGGAGGCTTCGGCTTCTACAATGTAGCGCCGCTTATCGGCGTCAACGGCATGCTCTGCCAGAAAGTTGATATTGGGTTTGTATAGTACCATCATTTCTGGCGGTAATAGGAATACCGCCTGATAGTTTATAAGCCGATGCGCATAAAAACCCCAGCCATTGGCGTGCAGGCAGGCCATGGCACATATTCCAAGTATGCACACACTTCGTATGTTTTGTTTAATAATCAAGGCATCGCTGCTATTTATAATCCAACATAATTGTATTCGTCTTTTAATATGCTAACTTAACATCAATTATTTGTTTTTTTTCGGCAGCGCATGCAACACATCGCTTGTCTGCATGTTACACTCTCGGTTATGGCTTCATCTACTCACACTAAAAAATGGTTGCGTTGGCTCAGAATAAGTGCTAAAACACTTTTCGGCGTGTACTTGTTTTTGGTTGTTGGTCTGCTCGTGGCCGACCGCTTTGTACAGTTTCGGGAGAGCGATGAAGAGATTGTGAGCTTTTACGAAGCGCAAAATTTACCCATTCATATTGACACCTATCCCTGCCTCGACAGAACAATTCGCTACGTATACACTGAGTCCAATACGGCCAAGCCTACTATACTATTTATTCATGGAGCGCCAAGCAGCAGCAGCTACTATCGTAATTTTTTAAGCGATAGCACTTTGCGTGCCAAAGCAAATCTTATTGCAGTAGACAGACCGGGCTATGGCTATTCTGGTTTCGGCAATCCGGTGCCGGAGTTAAGCAGGCAGGCTTATATGATTCGCCCCATTTTGGACAGTTTGCACAAATACAATCACCCGGTTTTGGTGGTTGGTGCATCTTACGGCACAAGTATTGCCGCACGTTTGGCCATGGATTACCCAAATTTGGTAGATGGCTTATTGCTGCTGGCACCAAGCCTGGCGCCGGGCGAAGAAAAAACCTATGACGTGAGTTATGTGTTGGAATCGCCTTTCTTCAGTTGGGCGCAGCCACGTATGATTCACAGCGCTAATGTTGAAAAGTTTGCCCACACATCAGAGCTTACAAAAATGTTGCCGTTATGGGCCAAAATAAAGCAGCCTGTCCAATATTTTCAGGGTCAAAACGATGATCTTATTTACACTACCAATGCAGGCTTTGCCAAAAAGAATTTGGTAAATACGCTTTCGCTAAAAATTCAAATGCTGCCCAACCGTGGCCATCTGATTGTATACGATGAGCATGTTCGTATTCGGGCAGCTATTGATGACATGATTCATCAATCGGCAGCTTTTTATGCGGAAAAAACTATGACCCTGCCACAGGCATGGCAAGCGAGCGTTACTGCTGCACATGTTGCGTCAGACCAATGAGATAAATCCTGCCCCGCTTTTCGGCAAAATAATCGGCTCCCAGCATTATGCCGGCTTGTAAAGCCAAACCAATGCCGATTCCCTGCAAAAAGCTATTGTCCGGCTGGTTTTTAAACCACAGCCAAAGCAATAAGCCTATGATAAATAGGCCTGTTTCTATATACTTATACAGCGTAAAGTTCTTCATCACTTTTTGCATACGTGGTATCTCTTTATGGCGCAGGCCCTCAGGATTCAGATCCATATTATACACTACATCAGTACGCTGTTTGTCGGCACGGCTGTGCACTGTATAGCCCACGACTACCTGAAGAATAGCAATGATGCTGAGCGGAATAGCTATCCCCCGGGTAAGGTTCGTTTTTACAAAAAAGATTAGTGCTATACTCAGCAGCAATGCCACCACACCGATAATCATGAAGAGTAAGGCTTGCGCTTTCTCACTACTGAAATATACTTCTACATCGGTTTTTGAAAACATGGTGTTGCCGCTTTTCACCCAAATTTAGGTGAGCTTGCTGATGATATTTTCACTTAGCGGATTAACGCCGGCATTAAAAAAATGCAGCAGGTGCCCCTGCGGGTCAATCAGGTATTTGCAGAAATTCCAATCGGGTGATTTATTGTTCCAGCCGTTTTGTTCTGCTTGCGATAGCCATGCATACACAGGATGAATATTGCTGCCCTTCACACTAGTCTTTTGGGTAAGCGGAAAGGTTACACCATAATTAATGCGGCAAAACCCGGCAATCTCTTCATCACTGTTAGGTTCCTGCCCGCCAAAATTGTTGCTTGGAAAGCCAATAACAGCAATCTTGTCCCCATATTGCAAATGCAATTGCTGCAGGGCATCGTATTGGCCTGTGTATCCACAAAATGATGCGGTATTTACCACCAACACATACTTCCCTTTCAGCGATTGAAAAAGTAATTCACGGCCATCATTTAGCGTGGCATGCAAATCATAAAAGGAACTGGCAGGATGTAATTTATCGATATTGGTCTCCATGGCTTTTGGTGTGAAAGCTGCAATAACAGGGTATGCTAATTTAAGTAGCCTTTGTCTTATGGTCATGTGTGATCGGGTTGCAGATGTCCATTATTACAGCAGCGTGGTCAATTTGTTGAAAGCAACTACCGGAGCAACCTGCGCAGCATGTTATGATACCAGGCTTTGCGTGGCGGATACCACATGGGTGTATCGAACCATGTGGGCGATTTTACAATACTCTTATAGTGCGTAAATGCATCAAAACCTGCTTTGCCTACATAGTTGCCCATACCACTGCGACCTACACCACCAAAGGGCAAATTTGGATTGCCAAGATGTACAAGACCATTGTTAATACAGCCCCCACCAAAGGGTATATGCTCAACAAAAAACGTTTCTGCTGCCCGGCTATTTGTATATAGGTACAAAGCCAACGGATGGGGATGGCGGTTTACATAAGAAGCTGCTTCCTCAAAACTTTCGTAGGTAATCACCGGAAGAATGGGTCCAAAAATCTCATCGTGCATTAAAGCACTTTCTTCAGGAGGGTGATTTACAATAGTTGGGGCAATGTATAAATCTTTTGCGCTATGCTGCCCGCCATAGTGAATGGTAGCATCTTGTAAATAGCCGGTGAGCCTTGTAAAATGTTTGGCATTAATAATCCGGCCATAGGCGTCTGATGCTTTTGCATCATGCCCGTACATCGTTTGAATTTCTTCTGTCAGGTAGGTCAATAATTTATCCGCAATAGATTTATGTACCAGCAGATAATCGATGGCCACGCAGGTTTGGCCTGCATTAAGCCATTTGCTCAACACAATTTTGCGCGCTGTAAAACGGAGGTTAGCATCAGGCGCCACAATGCAGGGGCATTTGCCACCCAACTCAAGCACCACAGGAGTCAGGTGCTGCGCTGCATCGCGCATAATAATACTGCCCACCGCAGGGCTGCCGGTAAAAAATATGCAGCCAAATGCATAGCGTGAGGTAAGGTGTTCGTGCACATAGGGCCCCGGGCCATCCACACAGGCTATGTAATCAGACTCCCAGGTAGTGTCTACCATGTCGCGTATCACCTGCACGGTTGCTCTTGCTTCTTCCGATGGCTTAATGATAGCGGTACAACCGGCGGCAATAGCGGTTACCAGTGGCCGGAACACGAGCATAAAAGGATAGTTCCATGGCCCAATGATGAGCGATGTGCCGCGGGGTTCGGGCAGTATGCTTGAATGCGACGGAAAAAACATGAGTGGTGTGCTCCTGCGCTGCGGCTGCATCCATTGTTTCAAATGCTTTTCCGCAAAGCTTATTTCCTGATATAGCTGTCCCAACTCTGTTCCGTAGGCTTCAAAACTGTCTTTATGCAGATCTTGCCGAAGAGCAGTAATTATTGCTTGTTCGTAGCGCATGACTGCCTTGCGTAGTACGCGCAGTTGCCCTATTCTAAATGTATAAGAACGGGTATGTCCGGCTGCAAAAAAGGCGCGTTGCGACAATACCAATTCCTCCAACTGTTGGGGGCTATGGCTTGCGGCCACATGAGCGGGAGTGGCTGTATCCGTATTCATATAGATTCAGTTTCAATCGTAAGTTAATGGCTTATCTGCCCGGCAAATGAACGATATTGCTGTTATTACAAATGTTTATTTGAATTGATTAACTATGGAAATGAATTTTCATACCCGCAAATGGGTGAAGCCCGAGGACCTGAACCCCAACCACACCCTTTTTGGCGGCAGGCTTTTGCAATGGATAGATGAGGAGGCGGTGATTTATGCCATCATACAATTGGAAAACACCAAAGTGGTAACTAAGTATATCTCTGAAATTAATTTTATCAATGCCCCTGTACAAGGTGATATTATTGAATTGGGTATTGTAGCTATCCATTTCGGCACTACAAGTCTTACCATGCGTTGCGAAGTGCGTAATAAACTTACCCGACAGCCAATACTAACCATAGATAAACTTGTGTTTGTAAACCTTGGTGAAGACGGACTGCCGGTGCCACATGGCAAAACTTCGATAAGTTATGTAAAGGATCGGTTGGATAATGCGGGCTAAGCAAAATGATTATCTGTCGATCCATTTTCTGAACTCAGGATTTTTTAATCTGCTCATCTCAATAACCAAATTATTATTAGGCGCTTTTAGCAAGATGAGCAGCTTCCCATTGTCCAGCGATTTTGCCACATGCATAGCATCGATATTGATGATGAATTGCCGGTTTGCACGAAAGAATTGCTGAGGGTCCAGTATGGCTTCCAGTTCATCTAAGGTTTCATAATCAGTGCTATAGCGTTCGCCGCTGTGGAGGTACACATAGTTAAGTGCTTCTCTGCTAAAGCAGGCAATGTCTTTGGTATTTACGGGCATCCATTGGTTGCGGATACTCACAATAATTTTCTCTTTGTAGCGTCCCGATGAGGCAGGGTTGGTAAGTGCCTTCATTAAGGCTGCTACGTCAATAGGAAGCGTAGTTTTGTGCTCAATCATTTTTTTGGTTTTCTGAATCGAACGCAGCAATTCCTCGTCTTTGATGGGTTTAAGTAAATAGTCAATGCCATTTACACTAAAGGCCTTCAGTGCATATTCATCGTATGCTGTTGTAAAGATGATGGGGCATGCAATGTCAAGCTCACTTAGCAAATCAAAGCTCAGGCCGTCGCCCAATTGAATATCCATAAACATAAAATCGGGCACAGGATTCGACGCAAACCATTTGCGGGCCGATTTGAGACTATGCAACACATGGAGTATAGTAATGTCTTCGCCTGTTTTAGCAATTTTCTGCTGTAGCAGGTCGGCTATCATTTCTTCGTCTTCAATTATTACTGCGGTCATGTGTCTGGCATTTAGATGAGAGGAATACGAACAATAAATTGAGTTGGTGTGCTTGCAATACCAACAGGCTTTGGCGTGAGGTAGCTGTATAAATTCAGAAATTGCTGAAGGCCCTGCTTATTTGATGTGGTTACCGAACTTTTGAGCTGAAGATTATTTTGTACCACAATGTAATCATCGTCAATAAATATGTCTATCAATAGCGGATCATCCCTATCTACAATATTGTGCTTGATTGCATTTTCGATGAGGTTTTGTAAGGTAACAGGTGCAATCTTATAATGGAGAAAGTCTTCCGGAATATCAACATGTATTTCCAGACCTTTTTTATATCGGGTCTTAAGTAATGCCTCATACAGGCCTACCAGTTTCAACTCTTCGGCTAAAGAAACTGTTTCGTTATTTGAATTTTGTAGTATATATCTATAAATACCCGACATCTGATTGAGAAAATCACCAGCAATGTTTTGATCTAATTGTATAAGGCCCGATAAGGAAGTAAGCGAATTGAAAAGAAAATGCGGATTGATTTGCTGCTTAAGACTTTCGTACATCACCACTGCTTTCTCCTTCTCCAGCAATTGCGCCTTACTCTTGAGTTCAAACAAATTACGCTGCTGCCGGTGCCTATAGCTAAGTGCGGCTACAACAGCAAGCAGGATGATGAGTGCGATGGCACCGATAAACCAGTATGTTTTGTAGAAAGGGGTATCAAGTTTTATTGTTACAGATTTAGAGGGTATTGTATCCCAGCTGTTATTGCCTACGGCGGCTTTGTATAGAAAAGTATAGCTACCACCTTGCAGGTTGGTATATACGGCTTTTGCATCCTGCGTGTAGTGCCAATTGTCTTCAAATCCATCTAGTTTGTAGGCAAACCAGGTTTGATCCGGGCTTACAAAATTTAATGCAATCAAATTAAAGCTGATGGCATTTTCTTCGGCCTTAAGGTGAATGTGGGGGTTGTTGTCGCCCTCTTTAATACTGAAGAAAACTTTGTCATAAACAGAATAGTTTTCAATATAAAAGCGTGGTAGAGGGTTTATGTTTTTATAATCGCGGGGTTGGAAGCTAATGAAACCAAAATTACTGGGAAACACAATGGTACCCGAACTGTGCTCATACCCCGGCCTGCCTGAAAATTCAACTGCCGGTAATCCTTCGGATCGGGTAAATCGGGTTATGGATTTGCGATGTTCATCCAACATGACCAGCCATCCGGAACAGCCTATCCATAATCTGTTTTTTTCGTCTATGGCTATGGGCCCAACAAGGCTTGAGGGTAAGCCATTTCGGTCGCTAAAGAAAAGGGATGTTTCTTCAACCG
The DNA here is from genome assembly GCA_024643625.1 of Chitinophagaceae bacterium. GTDB lineage: Bacteria > Bacteroidota > Bacteroidia > Chitinophagales > Chitinophagaceae > Phnomibacter. The sequence continues at coordinate 4,934 of JAHEMO010000025.1, read as the reverse complement.
GGTCGATACCCATTAATCCGGAGTGGGTACTTGCCCATATCATTCCGCGTTTATCTTCTTTAATATCTTCCACCCGGTCACCTATCAGGTGCCGGGGCATCTTTTCCTTAGTGTTGTAATATCTTAGTTCGCTGGTAGCAGGATTATACATGGCCAGACCTTGCCGCAGGAAGCCTATCCAGTATCTTCCTTGGCTATCCTCCAAAAACCGTGTAACCGTTCCTATTCCTGCCAATTGCCGGAGCACAGGGTGATGACCGATATGATCATAAGTATTTGACATGGGGTCGAACCAGTAGAGGCCAATACTATCGTTGCAGCCAAACCATATTTTACCCGACCGGTCTGCACTTATGGAATAGTATCTTGCATTTGGCAAATGGGAATGCGGTATAGCGGTCAGGGTTTTGGTTTCCGGATGGTATCGGCTTACCCCCTGCCTTGAGCCCATCCAAATATTGTTATACGTATCGCAAAACAACTCAAATATTACATTGTCATACAATACCATTGGCTTGCCTGTTTCATTGTTCCAATGGGAGCGCTTTTTATGCTTGTTGTTGAGCATGGTAACACCATGTTCATTACTCATCCATATATTACCTTTATTATCTTGGGTATATCCTAAACTTAAGCCACGTTGATCCACGTCCAGTTTATCCGTAAAAGGAAAAATAATATTGAAAAGAGATGGAAGGGGTTGGAAATAATCAACTCCTTCTACGTCACCGCCAAGCCAAATCACCTGTTTATCGTCTTGAAAAATGCGATAATGATTGTTGCTCGATGGGCTTGATGGTAAAAACTTATTGTGCTCATGCTTTGTAAAAGAGTCAGACGCGTTGTTATAGCTTAGCAACCCATCAATAAAGGTTGATATCCAAATGCCGCCATCGGCAGCTACAAGTATGCCGGTAATATTTTGGGTTTGCCGATAAGTAATATCGCTTAGAAACTGATCGTAGCTTTTGTATTGCTTTTGGTCGGGTGAAATTCTTATTAGTTTTGTTTTGCCTTCGGATCCAAGCCAAATGCTTCCATCATTATCAACAGCCACATTGTTGCAACTGCTTACGGGGAAATCCTTTACCGTAATTCGCGATAGCAAATTTGTTTTTGTGTCGAGCGTCAGCAGTCCAATGTTACTCGCCAAAAAAAGACTGTCGCCTTTTTGGTAAATATCTGCAATGTCTTGGTTGCTTGGTAAACTTCCGTTGGTACTGTTGCTGGTACAAAGGATGCCGGTAAGCGTTTTGGTATTAAAGCGATGGAGACCCCTGGCGGTACCTATATACAAAATGGAGTCGGAAATGCTGCGCATAATATTGATGCGCTCATTTTGTAAAAAGGGAATTGAGCGGAAGCCATCCCTTCCGAAGTCAAACTCCATCAATCCGGTTTCAAATCCCAACCAAAGCCTGCCGGTTTTGTCGCTACAAATACTGGAAGCCCGGCCCGACAAGGGGGATAAACTATCGAGGGCGTTGTAGGTGTACTTTTTTACGCGCTTGCCATCGTATCGATTAAGTGCACCTTGCGTGCCTATCCATATATAGCCAAATTTGTCCTGACCAATGCAACGTACATTGCCATCTTCCAAACCTTCTTTTATTGTTAGGTGATGAAAATTATAGGTAGGCTGTTGCGCCTGTACCGTAATAAGGATAGCAAAAAGTAAAACAGCAGTAGTAGCTCCGCGCATGTTGGGTATGCTGTTAATGCCGGTGTGCTTTTACCGGTATGGTTATAGCAGCAATCTATATAATAATTGGATTAAGCGAAAAACAAACTGGCCCAATTGTAGAAATCCGTAGGTGAACCATGCTGAGCTGGTATTGAAATGCGCTACAGGGAGCAGGTTCTGCTTCATACAATAATGGCTTGCAGGCTATAGCAATAATATTACAGGCGCTTTTGCTGTCTTAATTGTTCCTGGGTTTTGGCGGGCAGCCCGCTCAGTATCAACGCATACGAATCTGCAATCCACTGCTTAAGCATTGTATTGTTTATGCTGCCATTAACAGCAATGGTATTCCAGTGTTTTTTATTCATGTGATAGCCTGGCTGAACAGCAGGATAACGTTCGCGAAGTTCCACAGCCCGATCGGGATCGCATTTGAGGTTGATGCTTTCAAAAGGGTCAAGGCCGGCAATCGTAAATATTTTTCCGGCTACCTTAAATACAAGAGTATCAGGGCCAAAAGGAAGTTCTTCCGTGACTGCAGCAAACGACAGGCAGTATTGTCTATAATCATCGAGGGTCATAAGTAAATGTACCCATCATTCCTGTTCCACAAAATGCCATCATATTTGCAGGATGACGGCAGATGAGAAATATATGCGGGTGGCGATAGGCGAAGCCCAGGTGGCTTTCGATGCCGGTGAAATACCGGTTGGGGCTGTGGTCGTACTTAAAAATCGCATTATCGGTCGGGGCCACAACCTTACTGAAACGCTGAAAGACGTAACAGCGCATGCGGAAATGATTGCGTTGACAGCCGCCTTCAATTTTTTGGGCGCTAAATATCTGCCGGAGGCAACACTGTATGTTACACTCGAGCCCTGCAGCATGTGCGCCGGCGCTTTATATTGGAGTAAAATAGGACGCATTGTTTTTGGCGCCGCTGATGCCAAACATGGGTACAGTGCATTTTACAAACAATCGCCCTTTCATCCTAAAACAAAGGTGGAGCAAGGCTTGCTGCAGGAAGATTGTCTGGCCTTGCTGCAATCTTTTTTTCAACAGCTGCGGTAAAAAAAGTATGCATGCCATTACTGACATGCATACAGAAAGCTATTGCTTGCTTCAATTTAATTTGCCATTACCGATATAGCTACAATGCATGCGGAAGTGCAGGTGTGGGCTATTGCAAAAGGGTGTGAAGTTGCATTTGAACGCAGCATTTATCAGTCGCCGTTATTAAGCAGCATTAGCTAACAATTGCGGCGCTACCGGAAAGTCAATGGCAAATCCGGTTAGGTTGTGGATGTAGTTGCTGATAATTTTATCGCCTATTACAATTACTACATCTATCAAATTGGCTTCGGTATAGCCAGCTGCAAAGAATGCAGCTTTTGCAGTCTCGTCAGCACGGCCGCGGTTTTGTACCGCCGAAGCGGTAAATTTTGCCAGGGCATCCAGCTTACCATCAAAGGAGGCAGAGCCGCTGCGTATTTCTACCATCTGATCGTCGGTAAAACCATTCATCTTGCCAATAGCAGTGTGTGCACTTTGGCAATAATGGCAACCGTTTATCTGACTGGTAACAAGGTTTACCACTTCGCGTTCTTTAGCCTTTAAGGTGCTTTTGCGATTTTGCAGCGTAAGATAGTCAGCCAATGCCGTGTCGTTTTTGGCATAGTAAGCATACAGATTCGGCACAAAGCCAAGTTGCTGTTGCAGCTTATCAAAAATGGCCTGATTGGTTTCGCTTACTTCCTGCCGTGTGGGAACTGAGAATTTTTGCATGATTTGTCTTTTTGTTAGATAAATAATTTGACAGGGCAAAAATGACCTCTCCCGGCGCCTTGTAACTTGTCCTCAATTCCCTCTGCCTTATCAAAAATTCCTGCGGCTGGGTCAATAAGGCTTAATAGCCAGCAAAAGGTTAATAAAGGCCAAATGCTTTTACTTTTTTTAAGAACAGGAACAGGGTTCTTGTTGATAAACTGTGGGTGACCCCATACAATTTAGGCACGTGATTCGTTATGGATATTGGTGGTGAGGCGGAAGCAAAATAAATACCAAAATATTTTGCTTTCAAACTAATATAATTAGTATTTTTAACTGCTAAAATCAACAAGCAATGGGTAATAACAGGCAGTCCGCTTATCGGTTGGTGGTCCCCGTGGGGCAGCAACTGGCGCAGGTAAATGCGCAACTGCAGCAAATGCTGCAAGGCCGTGGCGTCATGCGGGGCGATATCAGTTTTGAATGGTTGGTGCTGGGTAATTTTGATGCCACCCGGGAGGAGGCACAGCGGTTGGCTACCTGGGCGCAGCGGCTTACCGCAAGGCTGGCCCCTTTTTACATCAAGGTATTTGGCATTTCGGCGCAGCCTCCGGGCCGGTTGTTTTTGCGCACTTTACCTTCTGCCGGGCAGCAGGCCTATTTATCTATAGTGGCGCAGCTTAATGATTACCTGATGCAATACGAGCTGCCGCAGGTGCTTATGCAGCAATCCTTTCGTATTCCTGCCAATAACGACTGTGTAGGTTTTAGTTGCTTTGAGTACCTCGACCTTTTCAGGCAATTGACAATCGACAAAAAGCTTTCTGTGCAGTATATACAACTGCAGCGGCTCAACAGTCAGGGAGTATGGGAGCCCTTGCAGAATATTTTTCTGCAGCAACCTGCTCCTTCGCAGACCACCGACGAACAGCCGCTTGCCGTTTCTGCTTAAGCTTGTGCTGCCGTTGCTTGTTGAGTAAGCGCAGCTAAAAGCAGATACAGTGAAACCACCACCGGGCCGCCGTGGAGCGGCTATTAATACCGATAATAAATTTTTACGCAACAGCTACGATGCCCACGAATGGCTTGTGGATGAGCCAAGCGATTTGCAGGCAACGCGTACCCGCTTTTTGGAAGAGCATGCCCGCCAATTGGTAAATGAAGTAAAGAGCCCTGATGTGGGTATGCTCTGGAGCGCTAACCCTTACCAGGGCTGCGAGCATGGCTGCACTTACTGCTATGCCCGCAATACACACGAATATTGGGGGCTGAGCGCAGGTGTCGATTTTGAACAAACCATTATTGTAAAAAAGAATGCGCCGGATTTGTTGCGCAGGTTTTTGGATAAGCCAGGTTGGGATGGCACACCCATATCGCTAAGTGGTAATACCGATTGCTACCAGCCTGCAGAACAAAAATTCAGGATTACACGCAAGCTTTTAGAAATATGCATGGCCTATAGACAGCCGGTAAGCATCATTAC
>JAHEMO010000210.1 GCA_024643625.1 Chitinophagaceae bacterium | reverse complement strand
ATCCGGAGCTTTCCCTTTATATTGAGTGTATACATTCCGCTATTTTTGACGCCACCTGCCAATGGCGCAGGTAAGCAGCAAATAAATAAACAAGAGGCCAAATATCGGATGAGTAATACGCAGCAACAATACAATGAAGTGATTAGCGCGGCCAAAAGCATTTTTATTAAGAAAAACCACGACTATGGTACAAGCTGGCGGGTATTGCGCCCCATTAGTATTGTGGACCAACTCTACATCAAGGCTAAACGCATTCGTACCATACAGGAAGGCGGCAAGCAATTGGTGGCGGATGATATTGCATCAGAATGGCTTGGTATTATCAATTATGCGGTAATTGGTCTTATTCAACTGGCATTGGTGGATACGGATGTGGAAGACCTGGATGCCGAAACCTGCTTTGCCATGTTTGATAAGGAAGTCCATTCGGCGCAGCAACTCATGTTTCAGAAAAACCACGACTACGGCGAAGCATGGCGCGACATGAGCGAAGAAAGCATGTGCGATCTGATTATTGTGAAACTGCACCGCATGAAACAAATCATTCGCAACGAAGGCAAAACCCTGATGAGCGAAGGACTGCCGGCCAATTTTATTGATATACTCAATTACGCTGTATTTGCCATGATATTAAAAGCCGAAGCGACATCTGTATGAAACAACTGGTAAACATCGTTCGGGTAATTGTTGGCGTATTATTTATTGCGTCGGGATTAATAAAGGCTAACGACCCCTGGGGCCTCGCCTACAAAATGGATGAATACTTTGCCGTGTGGCATTGGGATTGGGCTACGACATACACGCTGGGACTCAGTATTGCCATGAATTGTTTTGAAATTGTAGCGGGTGTGGCATTGCTCATTGGCTGGTGGAGTAAGCTGATTACGCGATTGTTGTTGCTGCTCATTATTTTCTTTACATTTCTTACCGGCTATGCCGTGCTAAGTGGTAAAATAAAAACCTGTGGTTGTTTTGGCGATTGCATTCCACTGGAAGCATGGCAATCCTTTGTAAAAGATCTGGTATTGCTGGCTATGATTTTGTTATTGTATGCAAAACATAAACTCATTACACCGCTTTTCAATATCAGGGCATCCCTATTCATTGTTCTCTTTGCGCTAGGCCTTTCATTTTGGGGGCAAATGAATGCGCTCAAGCACCTGCCATACCACGATTGTCTGCCCTATGCACCGGGCAAAAATCTATTACAGCAAATGCAGCCTCCTGCAGGTTCGGTGCCGGACAGCATAGCCATCTATTTCACCTATACAAAAGATGGCAAAGAACTCAGTTTTGACGCCAATCACTTCCCCGAGGACTTTAGCGACGATACCTACAGTTTTGTGAAACGCGAAGAGAAAGTTGTGCGCAAGGGTAACGCAACACCCGCCATTCAGGATCTTGCTTTGTTTAACAATTACAATACAGATACTACCAAAGCTATACTGCAACAAACGGGTGATTATATCTTCTTCTTTGCCCGCAATTTTGATGGTGCAAAGCCAAAGTGGATGGATTTGTTTAACAAGATTTACAGCATTGCCAGCGAAAAGGGAATACCGGTTTACCTCATTACCAATCAGCCGGCCAATGCATCCCAATATTTCAACACTACCAATCGCTACGCTATTCCGGTACTCACCTGCGACGGCACCGTTATGAAAACCTTCTTACGCACGCCCACAGGCGTAATTGCTATGCGCGGCGCTAACGTGCAACATAAGCTTGCCGAATCGGATATGAATGATATTGTAAAGTATATGAATGGTCTAAAGCCTTAGCAGAATAAAATTTTAACCGCATCACAAGGATATTAATTGGCATCTTGCACCCTTATTTTTTATAAATGCTCAAAAAGCTGGATTGGTATATTCTGAAAAAGTTTCTCTCAAGCTTTTTCTTTTCCATTATCCTCTTTGTGTTTATTACTGTTGTAATTGATATCAGCGAAAAAACCGACGATTTTGTAAAGGCAGATTTAGATGCTTATACCATTTTCAAGGAATACTACCTCGGTTTTATTCCGCATATGGTAGGATTGCTATTCCCCTTGTTTGTATTTATTGCTGTTATTTTTTTTACATCAAAGTTGGCCGGTCGCAGCGAAGTAATTGCCATGCTCGCAAGTGGTATCAGCTTCAATCGTTTTCTGCGGCCTTACTGGATTGGAGCCATTTTGCTGGCCATCATGTTATGGCTTGGCCTTTCATATGTTATTCCCGAGGCCAATAAGAAACGTACAAAATTTCAGGCTACCTATATCGATGATAACTTTAACCGGCAAACCTCTACCACACTTTATTTCCGCAACGACACCACCCATTTTGGACAGATATCTTATTTTGATACTGCTTCCAAACGTGGTTCAAATTTTGTATTGCAAAACATTCAGGGCAATAAGGTTACAGAAAATATCAGGGCTGACAATTTAGTATGGGATACCACCGATAACACGTGGAAAATAACCAACGTGCTCATCCGCACCATCGACTCGCTAAAAGAAACGGTGCGCATGCAGGATACTATGGTGGTGAAGCTGAACTTTAAACCTGCCGAATTGCAAAAAGGTGAGTACACTAAGGATATTCTGAAAAGTCCGGAACTGGCAAGATATATACGCGCCGAAAAACTAAGGGGTGCCGAAAACACCAAGGATCTTGAAGTAGAACGCTACCGCAGGATTGCGACACCCCTGTCGCTTATTTTACTTACCATAATTGGTGCATCAGTAGCCAGCCGAAAAGTGCGCGGAGGAAGCGGCCTGCATTTGGCTATAGGCTTTATAACTGCAGCTCTCTTTATTCTAACCGACAGATTTAGTACCATCTTTAGTACCAAGGGCGACTTTCATCCTTTGCTTGCAGCCTGGGCACCTAATATTATCTTCTTTTTTGTAGCGGTCTATTTGTATCGCATGGCGCCAAAATAATCAGGATGGCTGGCTATTGGCTGCAGCTTCTAAATCCGCAATCACCAGTTTTTTCATCTGCATAAGGGCCTGCATTACTTTATGAGCCGATGCACTGTTTTGCAAAAGCTTAGAAAGCGCCGTAGGTACTATTTGCCAGCTTACGCCAAATTTGTCTTTCAACCATCCGCACATAGCATGGCTGCCACCTGCTGCAAGTTTTTCCCAATAACCATCTATCTCTTCCTGTGTATGGCAATGCAATATCAACGACATGCCTTCTGAAAAAGTGGCGCCCTGTTCATTGCTGCTGTCCATGGCAATAAGGCAAGTCTCACCAAGCATAAGTTGAGCATGTTTTATATAACCCTTTACATCCGCATCAGTTTCCGAATAATGGTCAATCAATTTTATATGAGAAGGTTTGATGACCGATAAATAAAAATCGATTGCCTCAGCAGCCTTGCCTGCGTTTGGTCCGGAAAACATGAGGCAGGGTGTTATGGTTTTCGGCAAAGCATCTTCCATGGGCAGCGATAACTGCCAGCTTACGCCATATTTATCCTCAACCCAACCATATTGCAAGCTCCATGGATATTTATCAAGCGGCATCATAATCCTGCCGCCATCTGTTAGCGCCTGCCACGCCTTTTGCAGTTCTTCTTCCCCTTTAATAATCGTAAATAACGACAGTGAAGCATTAGGTGAAAAATGAGGGCCGCCGTTTAACAACAACAAATGGGTATCGCCAATAAGCATATTAATAGTAATGCCTGAATCCTGCACTACGCTCGCATGCGGAAAAGCTGTTGTATACAATTGCGCCATGGCATGCGCCGTATGGTTGCACCAAATACAGGTTGATATTTCCTGGTTCATATATGTTTTGTTTTTAGGGTTTGGCATCAGTGGTACAATTCACCATCCATTGTATGCCAAACTTATCCGTTAAGGATCCAAAATAATCACCCCAAAACATATCGGCAAGCGGCATGGTTACTGTAGCGCCATCGCTTAGTGCTGCAAAAATGCGTGCTGTTTCCCCACGCGAATCGGTAAGCAGGTTGATGTGTACATTGTTGCCGGATGTAACAGTAAATCCCATGGATGCAGGCGCATCTGAACCCATAAGCAGGTAGCCCCCCAAAATAGGCAGGCTAACGTGCAGCACCTGCTGCAGTTCCGCCTCCGTCAATGGGGGTGCGTTGGGGTCGGCAGGCATATCGCCAAAACGACGAATACCGCCTATAAATTCTCCCCCAAATACCGATTGATAAAATAGGAATGCAGCTTCGGTTTTGCCTGCAAAATTCAAATAGGTTCCAACGCTGGCCATGGTTAGTATTTTTTATGGTTAATACTGTTATGCCTCTGCAAGTTCTTTCAATAAAACAAGTGCTTCGGGCCATGTATTTTCAAAATAAGCTTTGTATAAAAGGTTGGTGTCCATGTCCACCAACAGCCGGGTGCCGCCCGACTCGGATAAAAACACATACACTTCTTTGGCACCGGCCCATGGCTTTATCTCAGGACCATTTGTCATCAGCACGCCGTCTTTTTCTACACCAAGATGTTCGATGATAATTTGTTGATTGGGTTTATTAACCGCAATGCAGCTATACATGGCAACACTGCGATCGTCACCCGCTACAAAACGAATATGACTTCCTTCCTCCCAACTCCCAATAAAAGTAGACCCCGGTGAGAAAACCTTTGTCCATGCGGGATAAGTTTCCTGCGCAATCATAATTGCATACAGTGTAGCCGGAGGTACCGCAATATGCGTTTCAAAATGCAAAGTGACCATGGTATTGAATCGCTCAGCATGAGCGGCATAATTATTGAGAATAGCCTGCCAGCCATCCCGCTGTAATTCCCGCGTATTCTCCTGCTCCGGATCAAATATTTCAACAATTTTCGTTTCAGCTCCGGCATGCTCAAACCTCACCGAACATTGCCGGCCATCGGCCATGGTATAGGCTAAAAATCGGTCAGGTTCTACAATAGTATACTCGCCACTAAAGTCAAAAGAAAAAGAACCATCTTTTGCAGCCATGGTGTAGCTAAATTTTCCGCCAGCCCGGCAATCATTTGTCGCAGCAGGGCAATGCCAATCGGGGGAAGCATGATTCCATTGCATTATATGCGCTGCTGCTGTCCATACATGCCAGGCAATATCGGCAGGAACATGCACTACGGTACTAATCTCTATGGGCTCTATATTCTTTTCCATGCAATTGATTGTTGGGGCAACTATTCAAACCTACAAAATAGATGCCCCAATACACAGCAATAGCGGGTAAATTAAAAAGCTAATCCTTCCATAAATAGGGAAACAGGATGGTGGCCATTACCACAATCAATATATCGAGCGCCAGCAATAAGCCTGCTATTTGCCAAACTGCGCCATCGCGGAATAATTCGCCATAGGCAAATTTGCTAAGCCTGCTTACCAACAGCAACTGTGGAATAATAAGTGGAAAGCCTAAAATGGCTAACAAACTCGCCTGCTGCCTTGCCTTGGAGGCGATAGCACTTAGCATGGTAAACAATAAAGCAAAACCGGTGCCGCCCAACCATACGATACCCATAAAAATCAGCGCATCATGAACAGGGTCACCCAGCAGGAGTCTAAACATAAGACCCGATACAAGGCCGAGTACCGTCATGTACAGTACATTAATCACAAACTTGCCATACAAATAATGCACCGGACTAACAATGCTGTGGTAGTACACAAAGCGCCCGGGTGGTTCGCCAACAAAACTTTTTACAACAGCATTTACCACTATAAATAATTGGGTAATCCAAAACAAGGCATTCCATTGTTCGGCTTCGGGCTGTGCGGCTGTCAGATAAAGCACAAAAATGGTGCTAACACAGTACACCAGTATGCCATACAAATTATGTTGCTGCCGCCATTCCAGGTGCAGGTCTTTTTTTATGATATGCCAGAGCGCAGATGATGCCATGCCTACAATTTCAACTTTCTGAGTTCAAAATAATGTTTGCGGCAAAGTGGCTCGTACAAATCCTTTTCGCCCAGCAGTACCTGCTCTTCCTGACTGCTTTTGCGATGGCTGAAACTGGCAATATTGCCACAACGAACGCAAATGGCATGCAACTTGGTGATATAATCTGCCAG
>JAHEMO010000209.1 GCA_024643625.1 Chitinophagaceae bacterium | reverse complement strand
TATGACCGGGAAGCGGAGATTTGATATTGCTTTTGTAGGCTTAAAGCCCGGTGAACATGAGTTCCTCTACGAATTAGACAATGAGTTCTTTGCCGGTTATGAGGGGATTGACTTTAACGAAGCCAAGGCGGATGTAAAGCTGATTCTTGATAAAAAGCCGGGTTTCATGATGCTTCAATTTGATATTGGCGGCTGGGTGCATGTAAACTGCGACCGATGCGGCAATGATATCAAAATTGACCTGTGGGACGAGTTTAAGATGTTGGTGAAGTTGGTAGACAATGCTGACGAAATGAATGGCCAGGAAAATGATCCTGACATTTATTACCTCGATCGAAATGAATCGCACTTGCATGTGGCTGATTGGCTCTACGAGTTTGCCATGCTTAGTATTCCTGCGGTACGCATTTGCCCCGATAAGGAAGACGGCATTTCAGGTTGCAATCCCGAAGTAATAGCCAAGCTGGATGAACTGAAGCAACAGGAAAGCAAGCCCCAAAATGAAATATGGAAGGGCCTGGAAAATTTGAAAGGGCTAAGTGATTAGAAAAATAAATAAGTAATAACCGTATAATAATTGAGAGATGCCAAATCCAAAAAGACGCCACAGTCAGCAACGCAGCGCCAAGCGCAGAACGCATTACAAAGCAACTGCCGCTACACTGAGCGTAGATAGCACTACCGGCGAAACACATTTGCGTCACCGTGCCCATGTTAGTGAAGGCAAACTTTACTACAAAGGACAGGTTGTGGCTGAAAAGTCGCCCATACGCAAATAATCTATTGACGAAGAATTAAGGTGGCACCTTGCATAAGGGTGTCACCTTTTGTTATTTTTACTAACTATGGCGCTAATCGGATTGGATATCATGGGCGGTGATTTTGCTCCCGCAAAGGCATTAGATGGTATAGCCAAATGGCTGGCAGAGCATGCGGACAGCAGCTCAAAAATATTGCTCCTGGGAACCGCAGAAGCTTTGGCTGATGCGTCCGCAAGGTTTGCAGGCAATACCGATCGGATACTGATGAAAGAAGCGCCTGAAGTGATTGGCTACCATGAGCATCCGGTAAGGGCGCTTAAGGAAAAGCAGCAATCGAGTATTGCCATTGGCTTTGGCGCTTTGGCCAATGGTAAATTGGATGCATTTATTAGTGCAGGTAACACGGGTGCCATGTTGGTGGGTAGCATGTTTTCGCTCAAAATGGTTGCAGGCATTCAGCGCCCGACAATTGCTACTATCATTCCTCGTGGCTCCGGTAAAACGGGTCTGTTGCTGGATGTTGGCATTAACAGCGATTGCAAACCGGAACAATTGAATCAGTTTGCAGCTATTGGTGCCGCCTATAGCAAGACGATTCTTGGGATAGATAATCCGCGGGTTGGTTTACTCAATATCGGAGAAGAAGAAGGCAAAGGCAATCTGCTGTCGCAACAGGCCTACCCTTTGCTAAAGACCAATACGCATATCAACTTTATTGGCAATGTGGAAGGCCGCGACATTTTGATTGATCGGGCAGATGTAATTGTATGCGATGGCTTTACCGGGAATATTATTCTGAAGCTCCTTGAGTCTGTATACCCGGTTACCCGTGAGCAAGGCATTGAACATTCCTATCTCAATCGTTTTCACTTTGAGCAATATGGTGGCACGCCGGTACTAGGCGTAGAGAAGCCAGTAATTATTGGACATGGGGTATCGGGTGAAGAGGCATTTGCCAATATGATTGGCCTGGCAGAAACTATGATTGAGAAAAACTTTTTGCCTTCGTTGGCTGCATGGGTAAACTAGTAATTACCTACCAACTGCCACTAAGCCGAAGGGCTATCAGGCTAATAGCAGCGATAAGCAAAATGCCGGCACCAATCAGCCAGCGAAATTCTCCAACGGCTGCAACATCATTTTCAAATGGATTATCGTAGGGCTCATTTTCGCCATCAGCCAGTTGGCCATTCTTATTCCCGTTGGCAAATAATGGCGCAATTTCTGCAGTACCAACTGCTTGCTTTTGTATAACGGATAATCTACTGGCGGTAACCGCATCCGCTGCCAGATAATTCACATCTTCCGGAAAAAAATTCAACTTATCGGTTTCAGTAAATGTACCTAGTCCCATCCAGGCAAAACCATCGGGTTGGGCAGCCTGAACACGCAGCTGCTTAATAAAAGTTTCATAGGCTTCAAACACTTCATCTTCCATTTGTCCGCCAGCGCGGCCACAAAAGCGCATAAGCGATTGTAATGAAGGGGCCTTTTCTGTGGTATCCAATAAGAGCGAGTAATGAGGTGCTGCGATAGCATTGGTCGTAACATCGTACTCCGGTGCCTGTTCCTGCATGCGCAAGACGCCTATGCCTTTGAGCGGCAATTCGCCTTGCTGAAATAAGTATGTAGTGAGCAGGTCGCTGTTCATGCGTCAAATAAACTAATAAACGCAGATATAATTACATTCTAAAACTTACACCACCCAATACCTGAAAGCCAACAACAGGAAATTGATTCCAACGCTGATAACTATTGTTGAGCATATTGCGGAAATCAAGCCAAACACCAAGCTTCTTCTTAATTTGGTATGATAGACCCGCATTGAGATCGAAGCCCCCCGATGCTTTATCGGAACCATTGCCCTTGCTTTGATACCAGGTACCAGAAAATGCATAGATATCGGCATTCACATACAATTGCTCCATAATCTGCAACCTTGCTGACGATCGGAATTGAACCGGAAGCCAGCCAAATGCTTTGTCATATGTATCAAGATTACGGTAACTGTTTACCTGTAAAGTATTACCCCAATAAAACTTTTGTCCCAGTTGATAAGTAAGTTCTCCTTCCACATTTACATTGGTGAGGTTATCATATACCAGGTTAAAAGATTTGCCATCAATATCATCATTTATAAATAAGGGAACATTGTAAAGCTTGCCGGCACCCGCTTTTATCCTAAAGCTGAATTGCTCATCTACCACAGCTTTTAAAGCACCATATAATTCTGAACGTCGTGTATTGGTAACCATTGCAGGTGCAGCTACCCATGGATTAAATTGCGCAAGACTTTGGTATGTATTTCTGTCGTAGCTACCGGCATAGCCCAGTTGCAAAACATATTGACCATCTTTAATCAACACATCGGCACCAAGGTCCGGTAGCAGTTTAAAATCCCCATTGTTCCATGAAGGAATTATGCCTGCATGCAATCGTATTTTGTTGGTAAGGCTTGCACCAACTTTTACCGGAATAAGCGTGAGGTTATTGCTGAAATTATCACCGGTAGTTTTTAGTCCGGAAAACATCCCTTCCAATCCTGCAGATAACCACAGCTTTTCGGTGATGAGTTTTGTAGCACCAAATTCATAGGCGCCCATCATCTCGCTATTGCTGTTATTGTCGCCGAAATAATGCAGATTGGCACCGGCTTTATACCAAAGCCCCGCGTTGCCCGACTGCAGGTTGCTATACTGCGCTCCTGCGTGCAAGTAGTTGTAATTGAGGCGCAAATCGCTTTTTGAAAAATCAAGTGTATCCGGGTTATAGCCGTACCGATAGGTATCGTGTCTGTCGAATCCTGCATTCAAATCGAGCCTGTTATTGCCTACACTTCGTGTGTTGCGAACACCAATACCATATTTAGCAAACTGCTGAAAATCCCGTTTTCCTTTGGCACCATCATAATAACCATTTACCTGACCATTGCTGTTTTCGCCATCGCCAAACGCTGCTACAGCCTGCAGTGTGGCACCGCGTAAATTGCCGATGCCCGCTTTTACAAACAAACGGTCACCGCCATGCAGCAGCGAATCAGGCTGATAAGCCAAAGGCCGAAGGCTAGCCGGCGTGAACTTGAAACTAAGATTCTGTGCAGGAATAGTATAACTCAAACTGGGCCTTGCCGTATCGCCGAGGAATGGTGAAGGCGTAAACACAGGCTTATCGGGCTTCATCAAACTGGGTTTAAAGGACGAAGTCACTTCAATGGTCTTTTGACCACCTGTGGGTTGTGCATAGGCAGCATCTATCAAAAGTATCAGCCCTGCAACAGTCAAAATATGTAACAACAAAGTTTTTTTCATGCAATAGAATATTTGGATTAGCCTCCAATTTTTGATTTGGTTGCATCTGCATCTTCCGCTTTGGCAAGTTTGGCTTTTGCCTCATTGCGCAGCGCCTCGTTTGTAGCATTTTCGGCCACACTTTGGTATGTGGCTTTAGCATTGAAGTAATCTTTTTGTGCCATAAAAATATCGCCGAGCAGGATGTAGGAACGGGTAACCCAATCTTCGTAGGAACCCGATTTATTTATCACTTCAAATGCGGCTTCTTCGGCTTCAGCCAATTTGTTTTGCTTCAGCAGGCAACTTGCAATTTCGTAACGGGCTTCAGCGGCGGGCTCGGCTTTGTTTAAGGCTACAACTTTTTTCAAATGTGGCGTGGCTGCACCGCAATCGCCCCTGTTGAGTGCGGCTTTGCCCAATACAAGACTCGCAAACATCTTATCATCTGAAGCAGCAGATGGCATCGCTGCCAACTCATTGGCACTGGTTTCTGCCTGCGCATAATTACCGCTGTAATAGTAACTTCTTACCAGGCCGCGCAAGGCTTCAAAGCGATTATTTTCTGATGTAGCGTAAGCTTTTAATTGCCCATATTTTTCGGCGGCAAGGGTATAGTTCTTCATATCGAAATAGGCAATACGCGATGCGGACAGCATGCTTCTCTCTGCGAAAGCATTGGGCGCTTTGGCTATTACAGCCTCATAATGACGCATGGCCGTGGTCATATCCTTTTTATCGGCACGATACACTTCAGCTACCTGATAATGTGCCTTCACCGCATTATTGCCATCGGGGTAAGTCTTCAGATAAGCTTCAAAAGATTTAAGTGCCTGTTCCTTTTTTCCATCGCTCCATTGCAATTCAGCAGCATAGTACATCAGCGAATCGGCAACGTCATCGTCTACACTGCGACCGAGCTTTTTCATGAGTGCTACATAGTCCTGCGTTTTTCCCTCTTCTACATAAATGGTGCGCAAGGTTTCAATTGCCACCGTTGCTTCTTCGCTTTGCGGATATTGTTTTACCAGTGTCTCTAAACTTGTGATGGCATTTGCCGCCCGACCAAGGTTGTACAAAGCAAGCCCCTGCTTTAGCAATGCTTCAGGTTTTAGTGCTGTGGCATTACTGCGTAGTATATTATCCAGATAAGGTAAGGCTGCATTAAAATCTTCATTTACCAAATGCGTGTTAGCAATTTCCAGATTAGCCGTTTGTATCAGCGGGCTATTCGGATATCGCTTTGCAATGGATACCAATGTGGTAGTTTTTAGCGCAGGGTTGTTTTGCGCGCCGGCAATCATACCCAATTGGTATAAGGCATAGTCAGCAGCAGGGGCAGATGCATCTACCAATTGCTGATATCGGCGTGATGCGTCGGCAAATTGCTTGCGCATATACAGGCAGTCGCCAATGCGGGCAGTAATATCCAAACGCATGGCATTGTTTGTAGTGCCTGTATAGGCTTGCTCAAATGCCTGTTGCGCCGAAGCGTAGTCTTCCATCATCAGCAAGCCATAACCCAAATTGTATTGTGCATGTGCCGGGTTCGCTTCCGCATTTTGTACAGGCTTGCTCAAATACTGTTTGTAGTGATTTACACTAACGGCATAATTACCCTTGGCATAATCCAACTCACCCAGCCAAAAATGAGCGAGTGGGGCAAACTGTTCGCTGTATTTAGCGGCTATCACTTTTTGCAGCAAACGGTCGGCTTCCGCCACTTGTCTGTCGCTTAGTAATTGCTGCGCACGGTTATATAAAATTTTAGGATAGTTACGCTGCGACTGCACGCCAGGATTTTTCAATCCTTCATAAATATCGAGCGCCTCCTTATAGTTACTGGTATTGCTTAGCACATTCACCATTAAATCCTGTGCCTCTGCAGCGTAGCTGCTTTGTGGGTATTGCGTAAGAAAATTTCGCAACACGGGCAGCGCTTCTGCATCGTACCCTAATTCGTAGCTAAGCTTACCATAATTAAATGTGCTTATTTCTTTATACT
>JAHEMO010000208.1 GCA_024643625.1 Chitinophagaceae bacterium | reverse complement strand
GTAAATATTTGTACATGCTGGCATCAACAGATGCAGGTCCTGTTGTCAATTGGTTCGATCAATCGAATCAGGATATGCGCAGCACCAATACCATTTATCTGGTTACCCTGCAAAAATCGGTGGCATCACCCTTTGCCAAGGAAAATGAAGTGGAAGAAATTAAAGACACCAGCAAGGCAGCGGATAAAAAGGAAGCTGCAAAAAAAGACCTGATAATTGATTGGGATGGTATGTCTAACCGCATTCAGGCGTTCTCCATTTCGGCTGGCAATTATTCAAATCTGGCTGCAGCAAAAGAGGGCGAAATCTATTATATCAGCACTTCGGATGATGGCAAAAGCATGCTGCATCAGTATAATTTGAAAAAGCGCAAAGAGGAACCCATAATGCCTGCTAATGGGTTTGTGTTAAATGCTAAAGGCGATAAGATGCTGCTAAATAACCAGGGCAAATGGAGCGTGGTTACCCCGGGGCAAAAAGCAACACCGGACGCGATGGTGAATACCAATACACTTACTGTAAAAATTGATCCGCAAGCCGAATGGGAAAATATTTTTCATGAAGCATGGCGCGTAAACCGCGATTATTTCTATGACCCGGGTATGCATGGTGCCAATTGGCAGGCTATGCAAAAAAAGTATGCGCAGTTTTTGCCGGATATCGCTTGCAAAAGCGATTTGTACCGGGTAATGCAATGGATGTTTAGCGAATTGGCGGTAGGCCATCATCGCTTCACCGGCACCGGCGATACAAGAGTAAATCCGCAATTTGTTCCCGGAGGATTATTGGGCGCCGATTATGAAGTAGCAGGCAATCGGTATCGCATTAAAAAGATATATGGTGGCCTTAACTGGACGCCGGGATTACGTTCGCCGCTTACCGAGCCGGGCGTTGATGCCCGTGCTGGAGACTTTTTATTAGAAGTAAACGGAAAGCCTGTAACCACACAGGGGAATTTTTACAGCTATTTTGAAAACACATCCGGCAAAGTGACAACCCTGAAATTATCTGCATCGGCAGATGGCGCAAACGCAAGAACTGTGCAGGTTGTACCCATTGCTTCCGAATCGGCCTTGCGCAATAGAGATTGGGTGGAAGGCAATATGAAGAAAGTGCATGATGCAACCAATGGTCGGATTGCATATGTGTACGTGCCCAATACCACCACGCAGGGGCACGAATATTTTAAGCGATATTTTTTCCCGCAGGCAAATAAAGAGGGCATCATCATTGACGAAAGATTTAACGGTGGCGGTCAATTGGCAGATTATTATATTGACATACTAAAGAAGCCGGCTAACAGTTATTGGAACTTTAGGTATGGTGCCGATTTAAAAGCGCCAAATGCATCTATACAGGGCCCTAAAGTGATGCTGATAGACGAAACGGCAGGCTCCGGTGGCGACTATTTGCCTTTCTTATTTCGCCAGGCTAAACTGGGTACACTGGTAGGTAAAACTACATGGGGTGGATTGGTTGGTATTTTGGGTTATCCTGAATTTATTGATGGAGGAGGCGTAACGGCGCCCAATGTTGCCTTCTACGATGAAAATGGTTTTGGTATTGAAAATGTTGGAACCCCGCCCGACGTGGAAGTGGAACAATGGCCGGCGGATGTAATAGCCGGCCGTGACCCGCAATTGGAAAAAGCCATTGAAATTGCGATGAAACAATTGCGCGACAATCCGCCTAAGACAATAAAGACACCTGCTTATCCCAAAAGGGTAAAGAACTAATCAGAAGAATAGATGGATACATGGCAAGCGCAGCTAATCTTTAAGTTGCGTTTGCCATTTATTTTTACAATTGGAAAAATTCATACGGGGTAAATAAATTGAAGATACTTGCGGGATAATTGAAAAACTAAAATTCATCAGCATTTCGGTAAGCTTGTATCAGGGCGTCTTCGCCAGCGATACCCTCGCCGGCTATGCCGTGCTCCATACCCATTACGCCTTTATATCCTTTTTGATCAATATGCCTGAATACATTGCGGTAGTTTATTTCGCCGGTGCCGGGTTCCTTGCGGCCGGGGTTGTCGCCTATTTGAATGTAGGCGATTTCGCTCCAGCACTTATCCATATTAGCTATAAGGTTGCCTTCGTTGCGCTGCATATGATAGATGTCGTAAAGAATTTTGCAGGCACTGCTATTTACCGCCCTGCAAATGCCAAAGGTTTGGTCGCTATGGCGTAAAAATAAATCTGCATTATCACTTAGCGGTTCCAACACCATGGTTAAGCCATGTTTTTCTAAAATATCAGCGCCCATTTTAAGTGCATCAATCACATGCCCTGTTTGCAGGCCATGCGGCAGGCTTCTGTCATAGTTGCCGGGCACCACCGTCATCCATTTGGCTTGTACACGTTTGGCAACTTCTACAGCGGTAATACAATCTTTTTTCATTTTATCCTTCCATTCCTGCTTGCCGGTAGTAAGTGTTGTTTTCCAATGCCAACTGTCGCTTGTAATGACAAACACCCCCATGCGCATGCCTAACTTGACCAGCAGTTCTCCAATTTTTGTTTGTTCATCGGTGGTCCTGCTCATCATACCATTGTCTTCAATGGATCTGAAGCCATGGTCGTAGCCAAATTGTATTTGATCTAAAAAGCTTTTGCCGGCGTGAGCAGAAAACATACCGTCATGAAAAGCATAATCAAGCCTGAAGGGTTTTTCGATGGCTGCCTGGCCATGGCCTTTGCTCCATACATTTTGGGCAAGCAAGGCGCCACCGGAAAGCAGCGAACCTTGTTGTATAAATTTTCTCCTCCGCATAATTATTGTTTATTGCGCTCAATATAAATGAAAATTCTGCTGATTGCTTTTTGCTTGTTATGCACGGCCACTTCAGTTTGGGCGCAGCCGCAAAAGTATGTACGCACCGATGCTAAAATGGGCTCGCCCTTTACCATTGTCCTATGGCATGCTGATAGTGCCACCGCCCTGCATTTGCTCGATGAAGCGTTTGCACTGGTTGACAGCCTCGCAGGGATTTTCAGCGATTACGATAGCAATGCAAACACAGCCAGATTTAATGGCAGCAGAGCTGGTGAGTGGACGCTTTGTCCGCCACCGTTATGGGATTTGGTGCTTAAGGCCTTACCCGCAGTGGCTGCGTCGGATGGCAGTTTTGACTTTACGGTTGGTGCATTCACCCAATACTGGCGCAGGCAACGCCGTTTGGGAGCATTTCCTAATGCCGACACCATCAAAAAACTGGAAGCCTATACAGGAATCAAAAACCTGCGTATTGATTTGTCGAAGAATGCCATTATGAAAACGGTGGATGAACTGCAACTCGATTTTGGCGGCATAGCTAAAGGCTATATAGCAAGTGCCCTGCTTAATTTTTTTACAAACCAACATGCACCCACCGTTTTAATAAATGCCGGAGGAGATATCGCTTGTGGCAATGCACCACCACATAGCAGGGGTTGGCAGGTGGCTGTAAATCAACCGCAGTCGGATGAGGTATGGCCAAGAAACATGCTACTGCACAACAAGGCTGTAGCTACTTCGGGAGATATGTATCAGGGAATAATGGATCAGGGAGTGTGGTACAGCCATATAGTAGATCCGAAAACGGGCATAGGAACTACCAACCGGCGCAATGTGACCGTAATAGCCGATGATGCTGCTACCGCGGATTGGTTGGCCACAGCATTATGCATACTGCCCATGGAAAAGGTAAAACCCCTGGCTGCAAAATATAATGCTGAGTGGTTTATAGCGGTCAAAGAAGTTGATGGCGTTAAAAGCTGGCATTCCCTTAATTTTCCGCGTATTCGTTAGATTTTTACCATGCGCCATATACAGTTTATTAGCGGCTTGCTTTTGACAATTGTGCTCTCAACCACATCACTGTACTACCCGGCGTATGCGCAACCACAACTCATTCAGCAAAATGTATCCGGTAGCGATAGGGCACTTGAACTCAGGCTTATACCGGCGGGTAAATTTGATATGGGTACAGACAGTTCGGGCAAAAAAGAAGTGGCTGTTTCTGCCTTTTACATGAGTATTTATGAAACTACATGGGAGCAATACAATGCATTTTTTACTGATGTAGATTTTTCGGCCAATAATATGGCAGATGCCGTAACCCGTCCCAGCCCGCCGTATTTGGATTTTACCTTGGGTATGGGCAAAGATGGTTTTCCGGCATCCAGCATGCAGCAATATGGCGCACTTATGTTTTGCAAATGGCTGTTCAAAAAAACAGGCGAATTTTATAGACTGCCAACCGAAGCAGAGTGGGAGTACGCTTGCCTTGCCGGAAGCAATGCAACAACTGCATGCCAGGCAGATGAATCCTGTTTGCAGACCTACGCCTGGTATGCACCCAACAGCAATGGTAAGTATCAGCCTGTGGGTAAATTAAAGCCCAATGCATGGGGACTCTTTGATATGCAGGGCAACGTAGCAGAGTGGGTATTGGATCAATATGCTGCCGATTATTTTAATTTGATAGCCGATAAAAATATCGATCCCATAATAGTAGCAACCAAACGCAATCCAAGATCAGTAAGGGGTGGAAGCTATCGCGACAATGCTGCTGCGTTAGGATGTGCCGTGCGCACCATGGCCGACCCCGTATGGAATCGACGAGATCCGCAAATACCGAAGAGCCGGTGGTGGAATACGGATGCTCCATTTGTTGGTTTCCGTGTAGTAAAGCCTTTAAAGCAACCCTCTGCAAAAGCCGCAGAAGAGTTTTTTAATACATATCTCATCAAATAACAGCTATCCTATGAAAAAGCACAAAAGCAGAAGATTATTTGTAAAGCATGCAGGCATCCTGGCAGGAGGCGCTGTGCTATTGCCTTCCATGGCACAAGCCAATTATTTTACCGGAGCAAATGATGACATAAAAATTGCGCTGATTGGTTGTGGCGGTCGTGGCACCGGTGCTGCTTTTCAGGCACTGATGGCACGAAAAAATGTAAAATTGGTCGCCATGGCCGATGCTTTTCGGGATAGGCTTGATGGCTGCTATAACGCGCTTACCGTAGAGGACATGAGCGACTCCATGGGCGTGAGTGGGAATCCTGTAAAGGCCAGAATAGATGTACCGGAAGAGCGTAAGTTCACGGGATTTGATGCCTACGCCAAGGTGATACCGTTATGCGATGTGGTAGTGATATGTACGCCGCCCGGGTTCAGGCCCATCCATTTTGAAGCTGCTGTTGCCCAAAATAAACATGTGTTTATGGAAAAGCCAGTGGCGGTCGATCCCGCAGGTATAAACCGCGTATTGGCTGCGGCCGAACAGGCAAAGGCAAAAAAACTAAACGTCGTGGTAGGATTGCAGCGGCATTACCAAAATTCGTACCGTGAATTATTTAGCCGCAAAGACATGATTGGTGATATCGTTTCGGCGCAGGCATGGTGGAATAATGATGGTGTTTGGGTAAATGCCCGCAAACCCGGCCAAACTGAAATGGAATATCAAATGCGCAACTGGTATTATTTCAACTGGCTCTGCGGCGATCATATCGTGGAGCAGCATATTCACAATCTTGATGTGATTAACTGGTTTAAAGGGGCGCACCCCGTTAAGGCTCAGGGTATGGGTGGCCGTCAGGTGCGCAAGGGAAAGGATAATGGCGAAATATTCGATCATCATTTTGTAGAATACCACTATGCCGATGGCAGTATACTCAACAGCCAATGCCGTCATATTCCCGGCACCATGAGTAAAGTAGATGAATTGCTTACCGGCACCAAAGGCAGCATATTTTGCGGCGCGGGTCGCATTGCCGACAGGCAGGGAGCTACGTTATATCAGTACGACAGGCAAAAGGAAAATAATCCCTACCAAACGGAACACGATGAATTGTTTGACGCTATCGCCAAAGGAGAATACAAATTTGCAGATGCTGAAAATGGGGCTATGGCTAGTATGACGGCCATTATGGGGCGCATGGCTACCTACAGCGGTCAGGTACTGGACTGGGATAAAATACTGAAATCTAATTTGAGTCTGCAACCCAATACATATGCCTGGGATGCTGCCCCACCGGTGCTGCCCGATGCCGATGGCTGGTATCC
>JAHEMO010000207.1:1583-6078 GCA_024643625.1 Chitinophagaceae bacterium | reverse complement strand
ACCCGTACAAATTCGGAGGCATCGTGCAGGCTGTCAAAAGTGCCGGTATCCAACCAGGCAGTACCCCTATCCATAACACCTACCTGCAGGCTGCCCTGCTGAAGATATACGTTGTTCACCGAGGTAATTTCGTACTCCCCGCGGGAACTTGGGGCAATATTGGCTGCTATATCCACCACACTATTGTCGTAAAAATATAGCCCCGGCACGGCGTAGTTCGATTTAGGCTCATCGGGCTTTTCTTCGATGCTAATGGCCTTATGTTCTTTATCAAATTCCACAACGCCATAACGCTCAGGATCACTCACCTGGTATGCAAATACTGCAGCGCCGTCCACATTGCTGAAACCCTGCACCAGCTTGCTAAAGCCGCTGCCATAAAAAATATTGTCGCCGAGAATTAGCGCTACTTTATCCTGACCAATAAATTCTTTGCCAATTACAAATGCCTGTGCCAAACCATTGGGCACTTCCTGCACGGCGTAGCTAAACGCACATCCCAATTGCGATCCATCGCCCAACAGGCGCACGAATCCCGCCTGATCTTCGGGTGTGGTAATGATGAGTACCTCACGAATACCGGCAAGCATCAATACGCTTAGCGGGTAGTAAATCATGGGTTTATCGTAAATAGGCATAAGCTGCTTGCTAATGCCTTTGGTTATCGGATAAAGACGAGTGCCGCTGCCGCCGGCAAGTATTATTCCTTTCATGCGCTTGTAAGATTAATGGCTGTTTCGGGCTTGCAGATAGCTGGCAAAATCCGGCGCCTGCCGGTCTTTTTCTGACAGCACTATTTTATCCATGGGCAACTGCCAGGCTATGCCCAATGCCGGATCGAGTGGATGAATACCTCCCTCGGCGGCCTTATTGTAATAATTGTCGCACTTGTAAAAAAAAGTAGCCGCTTCTGTAAGCACACTAAAGCCATGCGCACAGCCGCGGGGCACAAATAACTGTTCGGCATTATCGTCGCTGAGTTCCACGCTAAAGTGCCTGCCAAAACTTGGACTGCCGGGTCGAAGATCAAGTGCCACATCAAGCACCCTGCCCTGCAATACCCGCACCAGCTTTGCCTGTGCATGGGGTGCTTCCTGAAAATGAAGCCCGCGGACCACGCCATAGTGGCTTTGACTTTGGTTGTCCTGCACAAATTGTCCTTCCCAACCAGTGGCCTGACTAAAAGCGCGGTGGTTAAAGCTTTCAAAGAAATAGCCCCGGCTATCGCCAAAGCGTTTGTTGCGGATAAGATAGCAATCTACTATGGGTGTTTCAATAATCTCCATGCTCACAAATACGGTTTGGGTATTACCTATTGGCATATTGGGTTTCGTAATACTGCCTGTAGGTTCCGGCAGTAATATGGTTCATCCATTCCTGATTGGCCAGGTACCAATCGATGGTGGCGGCAAGTCCCTGCTCGAAGGTTACGGCGGGTGTCCAGCCAAAATCCTGCTTTATTTTGGTGGCATCAATAGCATAGCGCCTGTCGTGACCCGGTCGATCCTTTACATAGGTTATTAATTTCTTGCTCTCTCCCTCAGCGCGCCCGAGCTTTTCATCCATCAGGCGGCAAAGCAGGGTTATGAGGTCAATATTGCGCCATTCATTAAAGCCGCCAATATTGTAAGTGCTGTGCAACGGAGCCTTATGAAAAACCACATCAATGGCCGAGGCATGATCCAGCACATACAGCCAATCGCGGGTATACAAACCATCGCCATATACCGGCAAAGGCTTACCATTCACCACGTTATTGATAAAAAGGGGTATCAGTTTTTCGGGAAATTGATAAGGGCCATAATTGTTACTGCAATTACTTATCACTACCGGCAAGCCGTAAGTATCGCCATAGGCACGTACAAAATGATCGCTCGAAGCCTTGCTGGCACTATAAGGGCTGTGGGGATCGTAAGGTGTTGTTTCAGTAAAAAAACCAGTGTCACCAAGGGCGCCGTACACTTCGTCGGTACTAATATGGTAAAATCGCCTGCCGTCGGTACTGCCCTGCCAGGCTTTTTTAGCGGCCTCTAACAGGTTTACCGTACCTATTACATTGGTGTATACAAAATCAAGCGGACTCAGGATACTGCGGTCTACATGGCTTTCTGCCGCCAAATGAATAACATCGGTAATGCCATACGTTGCAAATACCTGCTGCAGGGCCTGCATATCGAGCAAATCGGTATGCGAAAACGCATAATTGGGCAGCGCCTCAATATCGCGCAGGTTTTCCAGGTTACCCGCGTAGGTGAGTGCATCGAGGCAAACGATGCGGTATTGGGGATACCGGGTGGCAAAACGCCTCACCACATGGCTGCCTATAAAGCCTGCACCACCGGTTACCAGAATTGTTTTCGTAAATCCATTTTCCATAACGGCTGCAAACGTAGTGGAATGCGCCCACTAACCGAATGCCTGAGCCCCTACCCGATATCTAATAATTGATTTTTTACCAATACATATTAGCGGTTAATTTGATGCCAGGATTGCTATCAACTTAAAAGCTTGCGCTTGTGAAAGAACGTTACTATTCGCTCGATGTATTTAGAGGCGCCACTGTGGCGCTCATGATTCTAGTGAATAACCCAGGCTCCTGGAGTCATATTTATGGCCCTTTAGGTCATGCCGATTGGCATGGCTGTACGCCCACCGATCTGGTTTTTCCATTTTTTCTTTTTGCCGTAGGCAATGCCATGGCATTTGTAATGCCAAGACTGCAGGCAGCAGGCAGCAGCAGTTTCTGGAAAAAAGTGCTTAAACGCTTTGTACTTATTTTCCTGATAGGCCTGTTTTTAAACTGGAATCCTTTTGTGGAATTTCAGGATGGCGCACTGGTGTTTAAGCAGTGGGTAAGCGATGCCAACCCCGATAAGGGCATCCGTATTCTTGGCGTATTGCAGCGCATAGCCCTTGCCTACCTTTTTGCTTCCATCCTTATTTTTTATACCAAACCGCGTATCACTTTTTACCTATCCTGCCTACTGTTGCTGGGGTACTGGTTGTTGGTTTTTGTGGCCAATCCCACCGATCCATATAGCCTTGAAGGTTTTGTGGGTACGGCCTGGGACAAAGCTATTTTGGGCATCGCCCATATGTATAAAGGCGAAGGCGTGCCGTTCGATCCGGAAGGGTTGTTTAGCACTATACCCTCGGTAGTGCAGGTAGTTTTCGGCTATTTTGCCGGGCAGTACATTCAGCAAAAAGGCAAAAATTACGATATGCTGGCGCACCTCCTGCTGGCCGGCATCATTATGGTGCTGACCGGATTGATATGGGGTACTAATTTTCCTATCAATAAAAAAATATGGACAAGCAGCTATGTGCTGTACACCACCGGCCTGGCACTTATGACTATTGGTGTAATGATTTACCTGATAGAATTCAAAGGGCAACGAGGTGCCTGGAGCAAATTTTTTGATGTATTTGGAAAAAACCCATTGTTCATTTTTGTGCTTAGCGGTTTTATCCCGCGCCTGCAGGGCCTTATCCGTTGGGTAGACCATGTAGACGAAGCGGGCAACCCTGCGTATATAACGCCATTTAGCTGGTTTTATAAATATGTGTGCGAACCCATTAGCGCCGATCCGCGCAATGGCTCATTACTTTATGCCATCATCACTATTTTATTTTACTGGTTTCTGGCCTGGTTAATGGACAGGAAGAAAATCTACATTAAAGTATAACCACCATCAGCTCTTAACATTTGGCATTTATGTAATAGCCAATCACCATCCATCTTCTGTATAAATCAAAGATTACAGTTATGAAGAATTGGATGATGCTTCGCAGTTTGTTACTATTGATGTACACTGCCTTTTCCTCAGTTAGTGATGCCCAGGAAACCAGCCCTTACATCATGCGATTGGCCATGCCTTACCAAAATTTGAGTGGCAACTATACCATTCAATGGGCACTGCAGGATGGCAAAATGTATACCGTAGCGGGCAGCAATTATACTTTCGCCTTGCAGGATGAGAACGGCACTGTTTCGGGAAAAATTTGCAACGATTTCCG
Source organism: Chitinophagaceae bacterium (assembly GCA_024643625.1). Taxonomy (GTDB): domain Bacteria; phylum Bacteroidota; class Bacteroidia; order Chitinophagales; family Chitinophagaceae; genus Phnomibacter. Next base: position 2,061 of record JAHEMO010000207.1, on the reverse strand, counting down.
TGGCAGTTACCAAAGCACCATGGGCAATACCATGGCCTTTGGACCCATAATAAGTACGCGAAAAATATGTATTGCATCAGCAGATGAAAACATCATACTCGGCTGGCTGCCGCAGGTAAACGGATTTCGGCTGCAGGATGAAACACTGTTGCTGATGAAGGACGGAGAGGTAGTGATGCACCTGCTGCGTAACCTGCAAGGCAATAATGAAAAACCCAAAGAAATACAAAATATACCGCCACAAATAAGCATGAGCAACATGCACATATTGCAAGTATATCATAAGGGTGAGTTGATAAACATAAGTGCAGATAGCGCTACTCTCAGTTATGATGCCGGCGAAAGCCGCATACACGGCAAAGCCATATGCAACCGGTATTTTGGCCAAGCCAGATTTACCGCAACTACTGAAGACCGGGGAACAGTAAGCATAAGCGCCATAGGCAGCACCATGATGGCCTGCCCAAAAAACAGGGAA
>JAHEMO010000207.1:0-1483 GCA_024643625.1 Chitinophagaceae bacterium | reverse complement strand
TGGGAAAATAATATTTTGCAGGTAATAAAGCATAATGCTCAGGTACATGAAGCCGAAGCTGCCTTTGTGCAACAAAAGCGCTACGCCAAGGTGTTTGGTAACCATGACAATTTCTGGAATCTTGATCCATTAGCCGGCACATTCTTAAAGCAAATGTTCGGCGAGGCTATTCCCGTATATGCTGGTGTGGTGCTACAATTACAACCGGACGATGGCGATCCTGTTTCCATTTTTTGCACACATGGTCATCAGGGCGATGATAAAAGTGATGGCAATTGGTTTAGTGCTGCATTTGTCACCTATATCTGGGCACCGCTGCAGGCATTTCTCGATATTAATCCCAATAGCCCATCCAATAGTAACGCACTTAAAAGCCTGCATAATCAAATGATGTATGAGTGGAGCGCCATGTCGGATGGTATTGTGCTGATTACCGGTCATACGCACCAACCGGTTTTTAAAAGCCATACCCATTTGGAACGACTGTATCTTCAACTGGATGATGCGGTTATGGCCAAAGACGATATACTGGCGGATACTATTCGCCGCGAAATACCAAAGCGTATGCAGCAGTTCGATCATATACAGGCCGGCTTTCGTGATATGCGACCTTCGTATTTTAATACAGGGTGCTGCTGCTATAGCAACGGCAATATTACCGGTATTGAAATATGCGAAAACGCTATACGCCTTGTGAAATGGCATGCCGATGGCAAGGATTTCAAAAGGGAAATTGCAGAACAAATGTCCCTGGATGATTTGCGAAAAGCCGTCCATAAAAAAATCTGACTTTAAAACAAACGCATCTGACTACCCGGTCGGCTAAACTTAGTGGCATCCAGCAAAACCCTGCTTTCGTTGAGGTGCAATTGCTTACAATATTTTTTGAACTGTTGGTTGATGAGTCCGGCCAATGCGCCTTCGCCACGCATGCGCAAGCCAAAACGGCTATCGCTTACCTGACCACCATGACCATCGGCAATCAGATGCCAAACCTTATCGGCTCTTTGCGGATAATGGTGGTATAGCCAATTATGAAATATTAACTTGACAGATCCATTAAGCCGCACAAAAGTATAAGCCGCCTGTTGAGCACCATGCCATGCCGCTTCCTTAAGCAGTGCAGGCATTTCATTATCGTTTAGCCCCGGTATTACCGGCCCTATCATAATACCGCAGGGTACGCCGCTGTTGTTTAATTTTTCAATTACCTGCATACGCTGCGCGGCAGTTGTGGTTCGGGGTTCCATGCAACGCCGCAACGCTTCGTCGCGGGTGGTAATGGTTATCATTACACTCACCAGGTTTTGTGCCGCCATAGCACTAAGCAAATCCAAATCTTTAAGGATAAAGGCGTTTTTAGTAATGATGCTTACCGGCTGTCTATAGGCCATGCATATTTCTAAAAGCTTGCGTGTAATCCTGAATTTTTGTTCTGCAGGCTGGTAGCAATCGGTATTACCACTTAGCGATATGGGTGTGC
>JAHEMO010000206.1 GCA_024643625.1 Chitinophagaceae bacterium | reverse complement strand
TTATGCACAATTGAGCAACTAAAGCGCATGTGCGGAACAAATGAGCACAATTTACCCGGCTACTTTTAACCTGCCATTGGCTTAAAACACCAATAATTACTCCAAAAACAATTGCCATGATGAAAAGACTACTGGGAGGAATTTTCGGGTTACTACTCATTCCCGTCCTTGTTTTTTCCCAAAACCGCCCGGTTAAGGGCGTTGTTTACGACGAAAACCGTTTACCACTTACGGGGGCTACCATTACGGTAGTGGGCAAGCGAACCTCTGTTACTACCGGTAACGATGGTGCTTTTACCCTGCAGGCCGCTAACCGCGACTCCATCGAAATTTCCTTTATCGGCTACGAAACCTTTGGCTTCAGGCTGGGCAATCAGGACGATATTACCGTTAACATGGTACCTAATCCGGAGGGTTCGCTGGAAGAAGTAGTGGTATCGGGCTACGGTATCAAAACTTTTAAAAAGACCTCTACCGGTGCTACTTCCAAAGTGGATCAGGCTTCGCTGAAAAATACCGTGCCCGTCAGCATTTCCGATGTAATTGCCGGCCGCGCTGCGGGTGTCAATATTGTAAGCAACGATGGCTCACCCGGTGCAGGCTTTAGCATTAATATTCGCGGCCTTACTTCTATTACGGCAGGCTCCGAGCCATTGGTGGTAATAGATAATATACCTTATGTATCATCGGGCGGCAATGGCACCAACGCCCTGGCCTCCATTAACCCCAACGATATTGAGTCTATCGATATCCTCAAAGATGCCTCGGCCACAGCGCTATATGGCGTAGGCGCCGCCAATGGTGTAATTGTGGTTACCACCAAAAAGGGCAAACTGGGCAAGCCCACCATCAATTTCAGCGCCAAAACGGGCTTTGGCCAGTTGGCGCGTACCTTAAAAACACTCCAACCGGTCGACTATGCTTTGTACCGCGCCGACAGGGTGCGTGCTTTTGCCGGCGACAATGGCGGCTTGGCCACCAACGTAGCCTATCCCGGCCGTCCCGGCCTATGGGAAATTTTGGCTAACCCCGAGGGCAGCCGCCCATGGGTAGGTGATCCTTACACCCACCTGGAGCAGGTATATGGCGTTACCAATTTTGATGGCACCAACTGGTTGGATGTTATCACCCAAACGCCTGTGCGTCAGTTCTACGACCTCGACTTTAGCGGGTCTACTCAACAAGGCACTTCCTATTTCGCATCGGTAGGCTATGCCGGCGAAAAGGGAACAGTTATCAATTCTGCTTTCCGCCGTTTGAGCACCCGCCTCAACCTCGATCAGAAAATCGGTAAGTTTCTTTCCGCCGGTGTACGGCTGCAGTACAGCAATACCAACTACGAAGGCTTAATAGGCGACTACCGTGCCGATAATGCCATTGCGCAGGCCAACTTTTTGAACCCCTACATCAACCGCGATAATGTGCTTGGCAATTCTTCCGGCTTTGTCAATAACGGGGGTGCAGGTGCGGGGCCTGAGAGTCCGGAATTTCGGATTAATAATACCGATGTGGAGCGCGGTTCCAATTGGTTTAGCGGCAACATAAATCTTACCGCAAAGCCCACTTCATGGCTGGAGCTTACCATGCAGGCTGGTGCTATTAACGAAGATTATTTCCGCGACTATTTTGTACCCAAAGAATTGCGCGAAGCGCAAAATGTAAATGGCCGCATGGATCTTACCCGCCGTACCCAAACGCGTTGGGTATTGCAACCCCGCATGGCCATCAATAAGCGCTTTGGCCAAAATAAAATAAATGCCACACTGGCCTATGAGGCGAGGAAAGATCTGTCCAAAGAAATATTTACCCGGTACGAGCAATTTAATACCGATGTGCTGGGCAGGTATAGCATTGGTTCTGCCAAAAGCATACAAAGCACGCCCACCAACCGCGATAGAAGAGTACAATCTTATATCGGCAGAGTGCAGTACGAGTTTGATTCCCGATACATACTCACAGGGTCTATGCGTATTGACCAAAGCTCCAAATTCATTAACGACCGCACCGGCATATTTCCTGCCATAAGTGCTGCCTGGAACCTGAAAGAAGAAGGTTTTATGGAGGATGTATTGCGTGATGTGTCAACCATAAAATTCAGGGTAGGTTGGGGCCGCACCGGCAACGATCAGATACCTGATAATGCGGGGATACCGCTCGGTAGCATTTCTACCGTTAGCTATCCTTTTAATGATGCCTTAAATACGCCTATCAATCCTTTCGACAGATTTGCCAATGCCGATATTACCTGGGAAACAACAACCGGATTAAACTTTGGTCTCGATCTTGGCTTCCTGCGCGATCGCATCAGTCTTTCTTCCAACTATTACATCAATACCACCGAAGGATTACTACTTGATATTCAGTTGCCCGGTTATTCCGGATTTACATCTTCCATCCGCAACCTGGGTAAGCTTAGAAACCGCGGTTTGGAATTTGAAGTAGCTTCCACCAATATCCAAAAGCGCGACTTCAGTTGGGTTACCACATTTAATATTGCTTTCAACAAAAATGAGATTCTTGATTTAGGAGGCCAGCCCGAGCTTGGGTTCCGTGGCGTGCAGAGCAATAACAGCATCAACGACGTGCTGCTACGCGTAGGCCAACCTATTGGTGTGTACTTTGGCACCATTCAGGATGGGTTGGTAAATACTGATTTTGAACGCTACAACAGCGCACGTAAACGCCAGGATAATAATACCGGTGAGTTTCAGTTTTACGATATCAATGGCGATGGTATTATTGATAGGAATGAATACGTACCGATGGCCTATACGCAGCCGGTGCATACGGGTGGCTTTGGCAACAATATTACCTGGAAGGGTTTTGACTTCTACATGTTTTTGCGGTGGAGTTATGGCAACGACATCGTAAACAACAACATTAACCGGGCCCACTATTTACGCGGCGATAATAACCTGCAGTACAACCTGGTAAATGATATATGGACCCGACAAAATGAGCAGCGCAATTACCAATCGACCACATCCATATTTACTACGCGTATCAACGCGCTGTTTAGCCGCAGCGAAATGGTAGAAGATGGCTCATTCCTTCGGCTTGAAACATTGCGCTTTGGTTACAACCTGCCTAAGAAATGGGTAAGCCGTGCTAAAATGCAAAATGTAAGGTTATCCTTCACGGGCCAAAACCTCTTCCTGCTTACCCGCTACAGCTGGTACGATCCGGAAGTAAATACCAATACCAATGGCAACGGTCAGTTGTTCCCCGGCATCGATCAGGGAGCTTATCCAAGATCGCGTTGGTTCATTTTTGGATTAGATGTTTCCTTTTAAGGCCTGTTGAAATAAAATAAATTCTACCAGTCAATAATTGCCATATGAAAATGAAAAGATTTACCGGCGCGTTACTCATACTAGCATTGCCTATAACTTTTATCAGTTGCCAAAAGTTTTTGGAAAATGATATTACTACCGAAATAGACCTTGTAAATTTTGGCAAGACACCGGCCGAAGTGTCTACCCTGCTTACGCAGGCCTATGTGCAGCTGCGCGATAACGATATTATTGGCCAGCGCTTTTATCAGCGTTTTACCAACGATTTTGAAATACCACCGGGTGGTACAAGTCTTGCGCAAAGCAATATTGCCAAGATGAATTATGATGCCGGCGATGGTGAAATACAAAATATCTGGAATGTAACTTTCAGCGCTGTATCAAGAGCCAATCTGGTTATCCAAAAAACGACTGCTGCATTAGAAGGTACAGGCGTTACTCCCTCGGATGCTGCACAGTTTCAGCGGCTCGAAGGTGAAGCCCGGTTCCTCCGCGCTTTCCTGTATTTTAACCTGGCCCGTTTGTATCGCAACGTGCCGATAGTAGACAAGTTCTTCAACAATTTTGAGGACATCAATCTGGTAAGCAATGGTGCTACCGATAAGATGTTTGAGCAGGAGCAGAAAGTGTACGAGTTTATGATTGATGACCTAACCAAGGCTTCCACTCTTCTGCCCCAAACCAATGATCGTGGCCGTCCGGGTTCGCTGTCGGCCAAAGGGATGTTGGGAAAGGTATTGGTTACCTGGGGTAGCATACTAAAACATCGCGAAGCCAAGGGGCCCGCTACTGAAGTGTATACAGCCGCTATTGCAGAATTACAGGCTGTAATAAGCAGCGGTAAGTATGCTTTGAAACCTTATTATCCCGATAATTTTATACGGGACAAACAATATGCGGGCGCCAACGAATTTTTATTTGCCGTAGAGTTTAATGAACTGGATAATTCGGGCTTCCGAGTAGGCGATGGCACAGGCTTTGTGTTCAACAGCAGCAGCAATGTGCAGTTTGGCCAGTCCGCCGGTGCCAACGGCGCCAAGAATGCCAATGATTTTGGTTGGAGTGTGTATGATTATGATTCACCGGGCGATTTGGTGCGTCGTTTCTGGAGTTGGGAGGAAGCCAATTTTGTAGACATTAATGTAGATGGCGGTGGCATTAACAACGGCTCGCCTGCCTGCCCTAATACCGGTGCCTGTGAAGTGTTTCTGCGTTCCCGCGAACCCTATCAGTTTACCCGTCCTTATTGGTACGAAACCGTAAACAGTCCAAATTCATTCCGCTACAATCCTGCGGGTGTAGATGTGGCCACGGCACCTAATGGTAAAACCTATTTCACCATTATTTGGGGCGATAATGCAGCTAATGCATTGCCCGGTGTTTCCTTTGCCAAATACCGGCGTAATCCTATGACGCAGGCCACTTACACCGGCGGCAATTTCGATGGCGATATGCCCATACTGCGCTACAGCGAAATACTATTGTTGTATGCAGAAGCGGCTAACGAATTGGGCGGCCCCGCGGCTGCTCCCCCGGGCGCTACTCTTACAGCGCTGCAGGCGGTAAATCAGGTACGCGACAGAGCAAGAAATTTTGTTTACTATCCCGACATCAGCGTGAATACGCAAGTGCATCCGGGTGGTGTTTATAACCGCACACTGGGCGATATTTATAAGCGTGCTGCAAAAATTGGCACCAATCCTCCGCTAACCGATAATGCTGCTGATACCATTGCAAAATACTATTATGACATCAGTGCTTTTAAAGGCATTCGCGAAGTGCCGCCTACGCCAACTATCAGAAATTTTAAGCAGTTTACACAAACAGCCAACTATGTAGCCGATTTTGCCGCTACCCTTTCGCAAACAGATTTTCGTGAGAAATTACTGGATGAAAGATGGCGCGAATTATCCGGCGAACTCAATCAGCGTTGGTTCGATTTGGTGCGCTATGGCCGGTTGGTATCCAGAATTGTGGAATACCGCAATAAATTGAATCCGCTTACTAATCGCACGCTGGCTACCACCAATATGGGCACTGCCGTATTGCAGATACCGGATAAGAAGTTTGAATACCTGCCCATTCCGCTGGCAGAAACACAACGCAATCCAAAACTTAACCAGAACGTAGGCTTTTAATGAGCTGCTAATTGTATAAACTATTCAATTTATTATCATGACACTGCGTAATTTTTTTATCAATAGTATGGCTCTTGGCTTATTACTTACCGGATGCCGCAAAGAGAGTGCTGAGGTAATGGATGTAGCTTTTACCGCCGATAAAGTATCGGTTGCCGTAGGCGAGGAAATTGCATTCACTGTTGGTGCCGGCGCCGATGCCAATGCCATTTACACCGGCGATGCACTGCGCGATTTTCAGCTTAGCCGTATAAATCTTGTAGAAGTAAAAGGGTATACCGAGCAGGAACTGCAAACCAATATCTACGCCCTGCGTATACCCGATTTGAAAGAGTATGTGTTGGACATTCCAAGGCAAAGTTCCATACCCGCGAGTATTACTGCTTCGGGTGGTATGAATTTTTATGAAGGCAAATTAGTGCCCTGGGATTTTTCTAATGCTACGCAATCCAAATATGTTCAGTTTGATGTGCCGACATCCGCACCTTATACCGTCAGTTTTAAATTAGACGGTGTGGTGCTACCGCAAATGCTTAACCTAAATAATACAGCATTGCGTAATCTTGGTGCGCTTAACGTAACCCCCAATAATAACTTCAGTCCTTTTATGGCCTTCCCCGATGGTTTTGATACGTCGGCTATTCAGGCGCGTTCGGTTCGCTTCGGTATTCAGTTTACTATTGATGGGGCTA
>JAHEMO010000205.1 GCA_024643625.1 Chitinophagaceae bacterium | reverse complement strand
AAAGCTGCGCTACTCAACAATCAGTTGCAACAGTATATCATTAATAACAACCGGCTTGGTATTCCGGCGCTTTTTGTAACAGAGGCATACAACGGTGTTGATGCGGAGGGGACAACTAAATTTTGCCGGCCTGTTACCATGGCTGCCAGTTTTGATACGGCCCTGGTGCACGCAGTTTGGGATGTTATAGGCAGGGAAGCGCGTAGCCGCGGTTTGCATATGTGTCATTCGCCTGAAGCCGATCTTTCAAGGGATCCACGCTTTGGCCGCATGAGTGAAGCTTTTGGAGAAGATACGTATCTCACCACACAAATGATAGTAGCTGCCGTTACCGGTGTACAGGGTAACTACGAGGGTTTGACGAAGACGCATATTGGTGCCGTTACCAAGCATTTTGCCGGGTACGGGCAAGTACAGGGGGGAACAAATTTTGCGGCCATAGAAATCTCGCCCCGCACCTTTAACGATGAAATATTACCTCCTTTTAAAGCAGCTGTGCTGCAAGCAAAAACGCTCGGCATTATGGCATCGCATGGCGATATAAATGGTGTGGCTAGTCATGCAAATCCCGATCTGCTACGTGGAATATTGAAAAAGGATTGGGGATTTAAAGGCTATGTGGTTTCAGATGCCAATGATATTGCCCGCCTCCATTTTTTTATGAAAGTGGCCGAGACGCCAGAAGATGCAGCCGCTATGGCGCTAAAGGCCGGCATGGATGTTGATTTGTATAGTGATGTGGCTTATGCTTTGCTACCTGTTATGGTGTCAAAAGATAGCTCCTTGTTGCCCTATATTAATGAAGCGGCAGGAAGAGTATTGCGTACAAAATTTATACTTGGATTATTTGATGATCCATTGGTAAAAGTTGAAAACGCTGAAGTGCAACATAATGCTGCAACTTCCAAGGTATTGGCCAGGCAGATGGATGAGGCCTCGTTGATACTGCTGAAAAATAATGTAGTCAATGGAGAACCCACGTTACCGTTGGCAAAGAAGCTTTTTACCGGCAAAACTATTGCGATTATTGGTCCTGCGCTAACTGAGCATGCACAGGAGTCATTTGAAAAAATTGGAGGTACCGGCGTAAAGTTTGTTGCTGAAAAGGGTTTTGAATTAACCAATCGGGACGCTAGTGTTCCTGTGTTGAATGCCGACACTGCTGCGGGTCTAAAGCGGCTGCTCGGTATTGCCCGCCAATCCGACGCCGTTATACTGTATTTGGGAGGTGATGCGTTTACTGCCAAGGAAGGATTTTTCAACAATGCCTTAGGAGATCGCGCTACCATTGATCCTGTCGGATGTCAGGATGCTTTACTACAAAGTATCAAAGCCATGGGCAAACCCGTAGTGGTTGTACTGATGCATCGGCGTACCCTCTCCATCAATGCCATAGCGAAGTATGCTGATGCTATTATTGATGGTTGGGATCTAAGCGAGTTTGGTAATGAAGCCATTGCAAAAGTGATTTTTGGCGATGTGAATCCCTCCGGCAAGTTACCTGTCACGGTTCCGCGATCAATTGGGCAGCTGCCGATACATTATAGCCAAAAGGAAATCAATTACAAGAAGGGATACCTGTTTATGGAGAACGGGCCACTCTATCCGTTTGGCTATGGATTAAGCTATGCGCATTTTAACTACGGCAAGCTACAGCTGTCCGATAGCGTATTAACCGAAGGAAAAAAAATTACTATAAGTGCTTCCATAACTAACACATCATCTATGGATGGTAAAGAAGTTGTGCAGTTATATATCAAAGACCAGATTGGTTCCGTCACCCGGCCCGATAAGGAATTGAAAGGTTTTCAGAAACTGCTTATAAAGGCAGGTGAAACGAAGCAAGTATACTTTGATATTACCCCTGATATGCTCGCCTTTACAAAGTTGGATAATGAGTTTGGATTAGAAGCGGGCACATATGAAATCATGGTTGGTACATCATCAGCGGAAGGAGTTAGTGGAAAATTTAAATTGACAACTAAAAAATAGGGTAATGAATTGCACATTCGTTAAGACAGTCATTTGTGTATTGGTATTCTTAGGCTTTAGCTATGGACTTTGGGCTCAGCATGATGCGCATCCCATGATGTGGGTGGTGCCTGCTGATCGTCAGAAAATATTAGACAATATTGCGGCAACGCCTTGGATGCGGGACTATTTCAAAGCCTTTACCACAAGGGTGAAGCCTGATATGGATGCGTACAAAAAAGATCCGACAGCCTACCTGAAGCAAATGCCGCTTAATTGGGAGAAAGCTGTTGATGGTAAAATACCGGATATAACACCTGCGGATGACTATGCTGTAGAACAAAAAGAGAAAAACAATAGGGTCATACACTTAATTCAAACTGCAATTGATTGCGGTGTACTTTATTTTCTTACAGAGGAAGTTCAGTATGCACAGATGGCTGCAAGTATTTTAAATCTTTACTTTAAAAGTTTGGTACAAGTAAGTCCTTCAACAGAGGTAGGTAATGGCGGATGGCTACACCAGGCCAATCATTTGCGTGAGGCAAGGGAATTGGGTGCGCAGATACCCATAGCGTACGACTTTATTTATAATTATGCTAAGCAGGGAGGGAAGGTGTATAATCCGGTGTCTGAACAGCAAGAGCCCTTCCCATTTGCTGAGGCACAAATCGTTTTTAAAACCTATTGCGAGCTTGCAGTAAACCATGGAATAATCAATTGCAACTGGCCCGTTTTTGAAAGCATGAGCCTGCTGGGTAATGCGATGGCCATGGACGATAAGGAATTGGGAAAAAAATACATTGGTTTCGTAACGGAGACAAGCACAGCACATCAGGATGCATTGCCTAAAATAAATGCGTTTTATAAAACACATGGTGGACAATGGCCTGAAAGCATAAATTATGCGCAAGGCACTACCAGTTACATTACTTATGTGCTTACCTGGCTAAGCCGCTATGGCAATAAGCTTATTGATGGCAGTGCGTATGCCGATATACCAAAAGCGTTGGCAGGTCGCTATTATTTACAGTATCCAAATGGTGAGGATAATATTATTTACGGCGACGGGCACCGTCATTTTGAAATTGATTTTGAATCTTACGAAACAGCATATGCCTTTGGGAATGTAATTAATGACAAAGGCTTGAAGGAAGAATTTGGTTCCCTGCTGCGGCACGGTATTGAAAAAGAGGGATACAATCGTGGCGCCTTAAAAGATAGATCGTATGGTGCGGAAGTTTATAGGGAGCCAACCCATCTGCTATGGTCGGTACCCAATATTGAAGGTGCTGCAGCGGCATTAGCATTACCCGTAACTAATAGCGTACCATTTGCCGGTATTATGGTGCAGCGGAACCTGAATACTTCCGACCCAATAAAAAACGGTATGATGAGTTTTGTAGGTGGTGCTGGATACGTGCATGGTCATGCTTCCGGGATGAATATGGAATTGTATGGGATAGGGCATGTATTGGGTAATAAAGGAGGTAGAAAAGCTTATGGCACCGATATACATGAAAACTATTATCGCTTGTTTGCCAGCCACAACACAGTGGTGGTAAACGGTTCATCAAGAGGCGAAGGTGGCTGGGTAAACAACAGCATTAATACGGTGAAGCACGAATCAGTTGAGCCTTTACCATTTGCTACGCCGGTTTCGCCTGACCACTCATTTGTATCGGCAAGTTTTACTGACGATGGTGGCGATAAGGCAGAAGCAACGCAGTTGAGAACCATGGGTATTGTACGCACATCGGCAACCACGGGTTACTATGTCGATATTTTTAAATCGAAATCATCGTTGCCCAATCAATACCATGATTATATCTACCATAATATTGGCGAATCGCTGGATGCCAATGCTGGTAAAGGTTTTGTGCTGAAGGACGATGAATCCCGCTACACTGATGCCAGTCCTTTGCCCTGGGTAAAAAACAAGTCGTTCCGTAACCCAGGATGGCAATTTTTTGAGAAAGTGCATACGGCTGAAAATTATGCTGATGATGTGCAGGTTATATTTTCAGCTAATGCATTACAAGAAAAACCAGTGCATATGCACATGTGGCTGCCGGGTAATGCAGGGCGTTCTTATACTACTGCTATGGCACCCCCCTCGGCTGAGGGGCCTATAGATTATACCAAAAAGCCAACACCTACTGTGGTGATAAGGCAAAACGGCGAGGCGTGGACGAATCCATTTATGGTAGTGTTTGAAGCTTCAGAAGGCAATAAAAACAGTGGTTCGGTAAAACAAGTAGAACAGCTACGGTCAAATGGAGTGTCTAAAGGTTTGGTAGTGCATAGTGAAGTTGGCGGAAAAAAGATGCGGCAAATAATTGTTGTGCAAGACAACGATGATGAAGTATTTGAAGATGCAAAAATGAAACTTCGCTTTACGGGAAGATATATGGTACTTACCCTCAATGATAACGATGCTGTAAGTGATATTTATATCGGCAGCGGCAAGGCGCTTTTGTTTGACGATTGGGATATCCATCAGGAAAAGAACGCTGCATTCGCCGCTAATCTGCGTGTAAGCAATGCGCAGGCGATGCTAAAGGCCAGCCAAAAATTAGTAGTAAAAGCTCCCGGAATTAAAATTGTAAATGAATAAATTAACCAATATGCGTGTATTAAAATGTATCCTGTTCTTTGCCGCGTCCGGTATTGCATTGGCTTCTTGTAGCAGTAGCAAAAATTCAACTATTAAAGGAATTGAACCCGCGCTGGTAAAGGCTTTGCAATGGCAGGAAGCTAATCCTATTTTTGCAAAGGCACCTACCGATTGGACCAATGGGGCTTACTATACAGGAGTTTCTGTAGCCCATGCCGCCACAGGCAATGTTGTCTTTCTAAATGCGCTTAAAAAGATGGGGGCTAGTAATAATTGGCAACCCTACGAAAGATTTTATCACGCTGATGATTTGGCTATTTGCTATAGTTATTTATATCTCGATGCATTGGGGACATCAGGCGTGAATCTCGCACCCACCGCACAAATTATTACGGATCATCTCGGCAAGCCCCATGAATGGAGGAGTGGTACTGCGGCAGATGAGAAAAAGATTTTGTGGTGGTGGTGCGATGCATTGTTTATGGCGCCTCCTGTATTGGTGGCTTATGCAAAAGAAAAGTCGGACAATAGCTATATCGAAAAAATGGATATATACTACAAGCAGACATATGACATGCTGTATAATAAAGAAGAGCATCTTTTTGCCCGGGACGGTAGATTTTTATGGCAAGGCACTGCTAAAGATTTGAAAGAGCCAAACGGCAAGAAGATATTTTGGAGTCGCGGTAATGGATGGGTTATTGCCGGATTAGCCTTGGTATTGCAGCAAATGCCGGCCAACTATAAGAACCGTGCTTTCTATGAAAATCTCTTTAGGGAGATGGCCGAAAGAATTAAAGCGTTGCAACCTGCAGATGGCCTGTGGCGTACAAGTTTGCTTTGCCCCGAAGCCTATGATCATGGTGAAGTAAGTGGCAGTGGGTTTTTTACCTATGCGCTGGCATGGGGCGTAAATAATGGCTTATTAAATAAGAAGGAATATGCGCCTGCTATTACTAAAGCATGGAATGCTATTGCAGCCTGTCAGCAAAGCGATGGCAAAGTAGGCTGGGTACAAGGTATCGGTGCAGATCCAAGGCCTGCCAGTGTGGATAGCTGGCAGAACTTTGGGACGGGGGCGTTTCTTATGGCAGGTAGTGAAGTAATGAAGATGAAGTAGTGATTGGTATAGATAGTGGCACAGAACAATAATTTTTTAAATCAATCGCGATGAGATTGTTGCATTTTTTGAGGGTCAATTCCCGGCTTGTTTTATTTGGCATGTTCGTTTTGGCTACTGCATGCAGCGGTTTGTGTCAGGCACAAACAAAACCTAAGAACGTTATCGTGATTATAGTGGATGACTTGCGGATGGATATTGGCAGTTTTGGCAATGCCATTGTAAAGACACCCACGCTTGATGCTTTTGCAGCCACAAGTATCCAATTTAATAAGGCTTATTGTCAGCAGGCGGTTTGTGCACCATCAAGAGCAAGTCTGCTCACAGGACAATTTACCGGCAGGTTAGGCATTCATAATCTTCAGACACCGCTACGATCGGTAGAGCCAACAATGGCCACTATTCCGGGACTATTTAAAGAAGCTGGATTTCAAACCATAAGTGTTGGTAAGGTATATCATCATCCCAAGGATGATAAAGAAAGCTGGACATTTTTGAATGAAGAAATAAAAAGCGGGTATGCCGATCCTGTTACCATTGGTAGGCGAGATAGTATGCAGG
>JAHEMO010000204.1 GCA_024643625.1 Chitinophagaceae bacterium | reverse complement strand
AACGGCTGATAATGTATTGATTTCTAATCCCAACCCCAATAATCCAACGCTGGATACCATTTATACCCTGGGCTCGGGGCGCACGCTTTTGATGGCCGCCCCCGCTACGCTCACTATCAACCCTAATATTTTGATGTCCATAGCCGGTAGTGCCGACTTTGGTGGCAGAAGAGTACTTATTCGGTCAGATGCTACAGGCAGTGGATTAATGGGCCGGATAACCGGAACGGTAACCAATGCTACCAATTTTAGGGTGGAACGTTGGTTTAGCAGCAGAAGGGCCTTCCGTTTTATCTCCTCACCGGTTGATAATGTTGAGCCTATTCGTCAGCAATGGATGGGTCTTGCTTCCCAACTAGGTGCAGTGGGTGGCTACCCTTATCCTCCGTTTTCACCGCAGAATCCTTTGGCCGGTTTCGGTACCCATATTACGGGAAACAACCCTGTAGTAAATGGCTTTGACGAAACCTTGAGCCATAATCCGTCATTATTTTTCTGGACTGCAGCCGCCAACAACTGGGATGCCGTACCAACCACAAATTTCACAGCAGCTGCAGGAAGTCCCTGGCGATTGATGGTACGCGGCGACCGTGGTACTAATCTTGATCAGTTAGACAATAACCCAGCCAGTTCCGAAACCTATATTATTAATACGGGTACCTTAAAAGTTGGTGATTTTGTGCCGGGTGCCGGCACGATATCCAGTGTAGCTAATGGCTACTCCTTTGTAGGCAACCCCTACCAATGCACCGTTAATGCAAACGCTCTAACGCGTACCGGGCAAACCGGATTTATGTATGTATGGGATGCCAATATTGCCGGAACAAACGGTCGTGGTGGTTATGTAACGGTTGATTTGGCCGCCAATTCCAATAATATTCAGGGATCGCAGGCCAACCGATTTATACAGCCGGGTCAGGCGGTGTTTTTCCAAAATGGTGCTACCGGGCCTTTCTCCACCCTATTTACGGAGGCCGCCAAAGGGTCTCCGGCCGATGCCACACAAATTTTTGGCATAGAAGATAATGGCATAGACCCCGATAAAATGTTGTCGGTTTCACTTTTCGCTGCAGAAGATCTGGCCGTTTCCCAAACTGCGAAAGATGGTATCTTAATACATTTTGGTACGAGCTACACTAACCCGGCTTCTGAAGAAGATGGCAACGATTTTGCCAATCCTGATGAAACCATGAGTATTCTAAATGATACCCGTGCCATTTCAATTGACAAGCGCCTGATGCCTGTTGATGGCGAAACCATCCCGCTGCGTATGCTGCGCTACCGCACCAGCGATTATACTTTTGTAGTAGATGCCGGCCAGTTTACCCAAACCGGTGTGGATGCCTACTTGAAAGATAATTACCTGAATGCCGAATCGCTGTTGATGCCCGGCCAGACCACCACGGTAAACTTTAGCGTAAACAACGCCGATGCAGCATCTGCAGCACCCGACCGGTTTAGCCTCGTGTTCAAAGCCGGCACTGTATTACCTATTAAATATACCAATATCAGCGCCGTACAAAAAGGCAGCGATATTGATGTGATATGGGAAGTATCCGGCGATCATCAGGGATCAACCTACGAGATTGAGCGTTCTGCCAATGGCCAGCAATTTGGCAAACTGGATATGGTTCAAGGAAAAGGTACCGGCAGCAACCTGCCAGCCACCTATAACTGGCTCGATCTTCAGCCGCTTTCGGGTAATAACTATTATCGCATTAAGGGTGTAGACCGTTTAGGCGATGTGTATTATTCTAATGTAGCCCGTGTAAATATGGGTGTTGGTGTTCAGGGCATTGATGTGTATCCTAACCCGGTTACCACCGCCTTCATTCAGGTAAATCTGGCTAACCTGCCCAAGGGCAATTACGAAACCATCCTGATGAATATGTCCGGTCAGCAAATACAAAAAACCGTATTGCAGCACGATGGTGGCAGCGCTTCACGCCAGATTAATCTTGGCAGCAAGCTTGCTTCCGGCACCTACCAGTTAATACTGAGTTCGGGCAATACCATTTATAAACAATCCGTATTAATTCAATAGTCTGGTAAATCACTCCATACGCAAACAAACCGTTCATGAAAAAACACACTTCTATAGTAGCGCTTCTCGCGATAATGCTTTTTGGCTGCCTGAATTTTGTTGTAGCACAGCCCGATTTTGATGACAACGTAAATGATATTCCGGTTGATGGCGGCATTACTTTGTTGCTGGCTGCCGGCGCAGCATTGGGCGGCAAAAAACTATACGACGCATCGAAAAAGCAAAGCAAATAGATTTTTGACAACTTGTTAGTTATGCTAAAAGCGGGCTGCATCTGGCCCGCTTTTATTTTTTACAATTGTGAGCGTCATGTCAATCGTGGCCTCGCCATAATCCATTACGTTTGTTCCATTAATATTCAATCATATGAGCGATCAGCAACAACCCAACCAACTTAATATTGAGATTACGGAAGAGATAGCGGAAGGCCAATATGCCAACCTTGCTATTCTTACCCATAGCCATGCCGAGTTTGTAATAGACTTTGTAAATGTGATGCCCGGCACTCCCAAGAGCAAGGTGAAAAGCCGCCTGATAATGACACCACAGCATGCCAAGCGTTTTATGAAGGCGCTTATTGAAAACGTGGGCAAGTTTGAGCAGGCCCATGGCGAAATTCAGGATCTGGAAGCGGTAGAAATACCCATGAATTTTGGTGGCCCTACGGCGCAGGCGTAAGGATTACATCTCGCCTTCGTCGGCAAAACTGTAATAGCCTTCCTGACTTACAATCAGGTGATCCACAACATTAATATCAAGCAGCTTAGCGGCTGCTTTTAGTTTTTCAGTAAGTGCCTTATCGGCTTTGCTTGGTCGCAAATTGCCTGAAGGATGATTGTGCGCTACAATCATCATGCTGGCCTCCACCTCCACGGCTTTTTTCAAAATCACTTTTACATCGGCTACAGTGCCGGTAATACCGCCCTTACTTATCTCCTGATGCGAAATATACCGGCAGGCCATATTGAGGTAGATGGCTACAAAATACTCCTGTCTCTTATCGCCTATTAAACTGCGCAAAAAAGGAGCGATATCCTGCGAGGATCGCAATACAGGTTTGCTTTTGAAGGGCTCTGCCTGCTTGCGAACAGCAAGTTCCATAGCAGCCTTAATGGCCACTGCTTTTGCCTGCCCCACTCCTTTCACCTTCATCAAATCAGTAATATCGAGCCGGGCAAGATTGTGCAGACTATTATCTGCCAGCACCATAATCTCCTTCGCCAGGTCTAAGGCGCTTTTATTCTTACTGCCATTATTAATGAGTATGGCCAGCAATTCGCTGCGGGAAAGTGCTGCTGCACCGGAATGCAGCATCTTTTCGCGGGGCCTGTCGTCTTCGTGCCAGCTTTTTATTGACATATCATTACCATTTATTCCAATGCCATCATTTGCTTGAAACTGCCATTACCCTATCCCATTATCTTCGCTCCGATCTCCTTTTTTGTAATGAGATAAACAACAGACTGCTGCAATCTTCCAACTGGTTTGGCATTATTGTGTAAGGCATATTCCGTTGCTTATCCATTTCAAAATACACAAAAACTTCAACCAGCATACTATGAGTGGGCAGGCTCGCATTTTCTCCGGTACAGGATCAAGCTATTTGGCTGAAAAGATTGCAGAAAAATTTGGAACGCCTTTGGGCGATGTTAGTTCTACCCGCTTTAGCGACGGTGAAATTGGCATTGAATTCAAGGAAAGCATCCGGGGCAATTTTGTTTTTCTGGTACAAAGCACATTTGCTCCTGCCGACAACTTATTGGAATTGCTACTGATGGTAGATGCTGCGCGACGTGCGTCGGCATACAAAGTCATTTGCGTAATTCCCTACTTCGGGTATGCCCGCCAGGACAGGAAGGACCGGCCCCGTGTAGCCATTGGCAGCAAACTGGTAGCCAATATGATAACTGCAGCCGGCGCCGACCGCGTGATAACTATGGATTTGCATGCGCCACAGATTCAGGGATACTTTGATATTCCGGTGGATCACCTGGATAGCTCGGCGGTGTTTATTCCCTACATAGAAAACCTGAATCTGGCCAACCTGACCTTTGCTGCGCCTGATGTGGGCAGTACCAACCGGGTAAGAGAAGTAGCCAGCTACTTTAATGCCGAAATGGTAATATGCGACAAGCACCGCAAACGGGCCAACGAAATAGCCAGCATGACCGTGATTGGCGATGTAGCCGGTAAGGATATTATTTTGGTAGATGACATTTGCGATACCGGCGGTACGCTTACGAAAGCTGCGGCATTATTGAAAGAAAAAGGCGCTACCTCTGTTCGTGCTTTTTGCACCCATCCCGTTTTAAGCGGCAATGCCTTTAGCAATATTGCCAATAGTGTGCTGGAAGAATTGGTGGTTTGCGATACCATTCCCCTGCGTGAGGGCGCTCCCGAAAAGTTGAAACAAATTACCGTGTCGGGGCTTTTTGCTACTGCACTGCGCAATGCTTTTGAAAACAAAAGCATCCACGGATTATTTGTACATAGCCATAACCGTAAGCGCTAATGCGGCACTAGTACCGGATTGTGTTAGCTTCACCGCATGAAATTTAGCGAGTATGCGCTTGCGCCGGAGATAAAGAAAAGCCTGGAGACTATGGGTTTCCGGCGACCTACCGATATTCAGTTTAAAGCCATCCCGCCCATTTTAAAGGGCGAAGATGTATTGGCTATAGCCCAAACCGGAACAGGTAAAACTGCTGCTTTTGCCATTCCGCTGATTCAACTGATACATGCTTCCAAGCCTACCAAACGCTCGTTTGGCATTCAGGCTATTATTATGGAGCCCACGCGTGAACTGGCTATGCAAATCCACGAGGCTTTTACTCAGATAGGCAAGCATACCAAGGTAAAAACAGCTTGCATAACCGGCGGCCTCGATCAGCAACCGCAAATAGCCCGCCTGCTGGAGGGTGTAGACATCATTGTGGCTACGCCGGGCCGTGTATTCGATTTGCACCATCAGGGTTTTATTCAATTGCAGCAGGTAAAATATCTGGTGCTCGATGAAGCCGACCATATGCTTAGGCTGGGATTCTACAAAGACATATCGCAACTCATCAGGCATTTGCCGCGGGAGCGCCAAACTATTTTTATCAGCGCCACCATTGATGATGAAGTGAAGGATCTGGCATACAGTCTTGTGCGTAAACCCATTCGCATTCAGCTATCGCCAAAAAATCCGGTAAGCAAAAATGTAAGCCATTTTGCTACCCATATTGCCATGGATGATAAGCGCTTTTTTCTGGAAAGGCTTATCAATGAAAACAGCGAAGGCAAAGTGCTGGTGTTTGTGCGTACCAAAGTGCGGGCGGAGCGGGTAATGAAAGCCTTGCTGCGTGTGGGCATAGCGAGCGAAACCTGGCATGGCGACAGAGACCAACAAGAACGCATGCAGGCACTTGATAACTTTAAGCAGGGCAGCAACAAGGTATTAATAGCTACCGATGTAAGTGCCAGAGGGATTGATGTGGCCGGTGTAGATATTGTGGTGAATTATGACCTGCCTGATAATCCGGAAACCTATGTGCACAGAATAGGCCGAACCGGCAGAGGCACAGCGCGGGGTAAAGCCTTTTCCTTCTGCAGCCCGGAGGAAAAACCTTTGCTTACCGCTATTGAAGCATTTATAGGTGAGCCGGTACAAATGATTCAAATTGATACTGCAGCCTATCAGGAAACTATTGACCTGACAGAGGATACCAAACACGATTGGAGAAAACTACTGGCCGAAGCCAATGCTGTAACAACCAAGAAGAAAAAGAAAAAAAAGTAAGCCTTCTATTCGGCATGAGCCGCATCAATTTTTACAACGGCGCTGCGCAATTCCACCAATTGGTATAGCAAGTTTTCCAGCAGATTGAGTTGCAGCATATTAGCGCCATCGCTTTTTGCCACGGCAGGATTGGGATGGGTTTCAATAAACAAGCCATTGGCACCGGTGGCTATGGCTGCTTTGGCAATAGTACCAATAAGACCGGGGTTGCCACCGGTTACACCCGTGGTTTGATTAGGCTGCTGCAGGCTATGCGTACAATCCATAATGACGGGTGTACCATGCGCTTTCATCCAGGGAATGTTTCTGTAATCCACCACCAAATCCTGATACCCGAAGCTGTTTCCTCTTTCGGTAAGCATTACCTTGGCATTGCCTGCGTTGCGTATTTTCTCCACGGCAAACTGCATGCTGGGCCCGCTAAGAAACTGCCCTTTTTTTACGTTGACTATCT
>JAHEMO010000203.1 GCA_024643625.1 Chitinophagaceae bacterium | reverse complement strand
AACGTCTCTTTGGTATTTCCGGATTGCAATTATTTACCGCCGGCGATGCCGATGCTGTTATCAGCGGCCTAAGCAGAAAGGACGCGGCCGCGCTAAAAGACTGGATTGCCCTGTGCCTGCCCAAAACCAGTAGCATACCTGCCACAAACCCCCATTATGGAAGCGCAGGCAACTGATACTATAGCCCTGCGCCGGCAGTCGGGCTTGTATATAATATTTGGGCTGGGTCAGGTATTGCGCCAAATGTGGGCCCTGCTGTTAATACCTATCATTCAGATCTGGCAAAAATCATCCGACAAAGAGGCCATACCGGAAAAATTCAAGTATCTCTATATATGGCTGGGTGGCATTCTGCTGCTATTGATAATAGCCGCCCTGCTTAGGTTCTGGCTTTTTCGTTTTGGTGTGCAGGGACGCGATTTCGTCATTCACAAAGGCGTACTTACCAAACAAAAAATAGTAATTCCGGTCGATGCCATTCAGGGTATCCAAAAACATCAAAACCTGCTCCACCGACTCACCAATACCTATGCCTTAAGCATTGACTCAGCAGGAAGTAACCATGCCGAGGCCGACCTCAAGGCAGTGGACGCCCATACGGTAAAGCAGTTGGAAGCCTGGCTCCTGGCAAGGCCCGCAGCGGTTGCAACCGGGGCAGTTCACCATGAATTGCCGTCATCAGCAAGCGTCATGCAGTACCGGCTGAGTGCTACAGGATTTATCAAGCTCTGGCTTTCCGAAAATCACCTGCAAACACTTTTTATCATCCTGGCTTTTGGCTTTAGCAGGTTGCAGGATTTGGAACAATACATCAACTTTTCTTCCAAACAATTTATAAATGATCAGGCAAAATCGATGCTGAGTACCGCAGGCAGTATTGCTGTGGCGCTGGGTATTGCGCTGGTCATAAGTGTTGTGGTATCCGGCATCAGGATGATGATCAGGTACTACGACTACCGTATTGACATGCAGGATGGTCGCTATGCCATGCGTTGGGGGTTGCTGGAAACCCGAACAGCACAAGTACCATTTGCCAAAGTGCAGTGCATTAGCTGGCGTGCCAATTGGTTGAGACAGCGCCTTGGATTGTTTACCATGCGGCTTCATGCGCTTAACGACCGAGCCGTAAGCCGCGAAACACGGCAGACCCTTGTGGCTGTGGAGGGAGAAGAAGCCGTCAGGCAAATAACAAGGCCATTTCTATCCCAGTGGCCTACAAGTGGCGGCGCCATGCAGCAGGTGCACCCTGCATTGAAAAAACGGTATTGGCTCATAAAAGGATTAGCGCCGGCGGCGTTGCTGTCGGTGATAGCCGCATGGTGGCTGGGTTGGTGGGCGATGGCAGCTTTTGGATATTCCCTTTACTATGCATGGGCCGTTGCCAGGCAGTATCGCCAACTTGGCTATGGCTACAACCACCGCAGCCTGTTGCTGCGTCGCGGCATTTGGGGAACACAATATTGGTTGGTCGATTTTGAAAAAGCACAACAGCTTGCTGTACATAGTTCGCCTTGGCAACGCCGGCACGGGCTGGCAAATCTGTCCATACAATCTGGCGGTCACAAGCTGGTAATCCCCATGTTAGGGCAAAAAGTAGCGGATGATCTGGCTGATGTCATTGCAGCCTGTTCCAGTTTTGGTTCGGCTGCCACCACAATGCAGCCTGCGCATCAGGCGACAGCCACCTATCTTTAAGCATGAATTTTTTGGGCCACGCCAGTTTTTCGCCACCCAATCCCGGGGTACTTACCGGCAATATGATCAGCGATTTTGTAAAAGGTCGCCAGCAGTATAGTTACCCGCCGGACATGCAAAGGGGCATCTTGCTGCACCGGGCTATTGATACCTATATAGATGCACACCCAGCAGCAAAGGCAGCCCGCGAACCCTTTAGAGCCGCCTACCGATTGTATGCCGGGCCCATGGTAGATGTAGCTTTCGACTATTTTGTGGCAAACGACCCCCTGCTTTTTCCTACCAACGAAAGTCTTTTACTGTTTAGCACGCGTACCTATGCCGCGTTGCAAACCCAGCAGGCATGGATGCCGGAGCGCTTTGCCGGCATGTTCGTATACATGCAGGCCCAAAACTGGCTGTACAATTACCGTTTTGATGCCGGCATGCGGCAAAGCTTTGGCGGGCTTGTACGCCGGGCGGCCTACCTGCAGGACGCCGAAACGGCTTACTTGATTTTTATGGCTGAAAAGCCTTTCCTGCAGGATTGCTACCAGACTTTTATGGCCGATTTCGGGCCATGGTATGCCGCTCATCCGCTGGTATTGGGGTAAAAATTGATATGGAATAGCTGCAGACCGCTAATTATGCGGCACCGCTTATCCCGGCATAATGCCATTTATCAAAGCCAATCCGTAGGCCGGTTTGGGCCATTTTGCCATGAAACCCCTGTAAACACTGCATTTTAGTAGCTTGCCCATTACTATACGACAAAGTAGTACCAAATTAATTTAGGTACTATGTATTGCATAATACCATCTATTGCCTATATCTTTGTATTGTCAAAGGGAAAGGAAGCCGGATGCGAAGCCAGAAATCTTCAGCACACCACACACTTCACACTTTCGTATCCGGCTTCCGAAAATCCCTGCGAATCTTATTCATAAAAGGCAAAAACACACAGTACTATGAACATTGAAAACACCGCCAGCCAAATGCGCAAGGGAGTACTGGAGTTCTGCGTGCTCTCGGTCATCCGCCAGGGCGAAGTATATCCCAGTGATATACTCGACCGCATGAAAGCCGCCAACTTCCAGTTGCTGGAAGGCACCCTGTACCCACTCCTCACACGACTCAAGAATGCCGGCATGGTTAATTATCGCTGGGTAGAAAGCAGCAGCGGGCCTCCCCGCAAGTACTTCAGCCTTACCAGCCATGGGCGCGAATTTTTCGCCGAACTGGAAAGCACATGGGTAGATATGGTAACGGCCGTAAATGAGGTGCTGAACGGTGAACCGCTAAGCCCCCCTCCCGAAGAAAGCGCTACCGCTACCGTGGCCAACCCCGATGCGGAAAGCATCTGATGCACGCACACCCACCTCCCGATAGCTATCGGGTCACCAAGCCAACCTACCAAATCAAATTCAAACACTACAGTCATGAAAAAAGTAATCAACATCAATTTCCAGGGCAGGGTAGTTCCCATTGAAGAAACTGCCTACGAGATGTTGCAACAATATATCGGTAGCCTGCGCCAATATTTTGAAAACGAAGAGGGCCGCGACGAAATCATCAACGACATTGAAAACCGCATAGCGGAGTTGATGGGCGAAACCCTAAAAAAAGGTGCTGCCTGCATTACCGATGCTGATGTAACCCGGATAATGAACAATATGGGCCGCCCCAGCGATTTTGCCGAAGCAGAAGCAGAAAACACCGGAGCGCCTTTTACTACAAGCAGTGGACAGCAGCAATCGTACACCGGCGCCCAAACCGGCGCTGGCCGCAAAACCGAAGAAACCAAAAGGCTGTACCGCGACGAACGCGACAAGCTTTTAGCCGGTGTTGCCAGCGGCCTGGCCAATTATCTGAATGTAGATCCTGCCATCATCCGTGTATTATTTGTGTTGCTTGCCATTTTTGGCGGCAGTGGTATATTGGTTTACATCGTGCTGTGGATAGTGCTCCCCAGCACTTCCCTTGTGACCAATATTCGCAAGCGCCTCTACCGCAACCCCGATGATAAAGTAATTGGCGGCGTATGTGGTGGTCTTGGCAGTTATTTTGATATCAACCCTGCCATACCCCGTGTAATATTTGCAGCACCCTTTATCTTGGGCGTGATAGCCAGCATTGGTCGCAATATTTTCGATAGCGGCTTTGTATTTGTTGGCGGCAGCGGTGGTTTCACCTTTATACTGGCCTATGTCATTATGTGGATCATTTTGCCTGAAGCCCGCTCAGCCGCTGAAAAGCTGGAAATGCGTGGCGAAAGAGTAGACCTGAACAGCATACGCGAAACCGTGATGAATGACCTGCATGATGCCCGTAGCCGGGTATCAACAAGCGCACCTGAAATAAAAGAATTTGTATCAGAAAAAGGGCAAATGCTGGCCAGCGACATTAAGCAGGCTACCCGGCGCAGTTCAGGACTGGGCAATGCTATTGCCATAATTTTCAAAGCCTTCCTTTACCTTATTGGCGGCGCCATTGCTTTCGGTCTTTTTGTTGGCCTGATAGCCTTGCTCGGTGCCGGTGTAGGCTTAATGCCGCTGCGTGATTATTTCCTCGAAGGCGATACCCAGCAATTTTTAGCCTGGGGCACTATCCTGCTCTTTTTGGGCGTGCCCATAATTGCCATGCTCATCTGGCTTATCCGCCGCATGATGGGTGTGCGCTCTTCCAATAAGTATCTGGGATATGGCTTCACTTTGTTATGGGTACTGGGCCTGGTATGCATGTTTGGCCTGGCAGCCAGTGTAAACCGCAGCTTTAGCTCGCAGGTAGGCAAGCAGGAAGATGTAGACATTGTGCAGCCCGCCGGTGGTAAACTGCTGGTAGGTCTTACACCCAATACTTATGTGTATCACGATACCTGGTTTGATTTTGACGGTGCCGTAGGTATTGATGATGACTCATTATACCTGAATACCGTAAAACTAAGTGTGGTAAAAAGCAGAGATAGCCTGTTCCATATGCACCTGATAAAAATAAGCCGGGGTGGCAGCCGCGATCGTGCACAGCAATTGGCAGAAACCATCAGTTTTCCCATTACCCAAAAAGACAGCCTGCTTTTATTGCCCGAAAGTTTTTCGGTAAGCAAAAACAGCAAATGGCGCAACCAAAAAATTGTAGTGCTGCTGGAAGTACCGGTAGGCAAGCGTCTGGTGATTGATGATGCCGTTAGCGATAACTACGAATACTTTGATTTGGATTTCGGCCACCGCCGCAGCTGGCGTATAGATTGGAACCGCGATTGGGAAGAAACCCTGTACTGGCGCAGCGACCGCAATATGCTGATGACAAATGACGGCCTGGAATGGGAAAAAGAGAGCGACTGGGACGACGGCGGCCACCATCCATCGCAGCAAAGCGTGCCGGCACCACCTGCAGATACGAGCACCGTGGCACCCACTCCCCCCGACACCCTGGTGAAACCCGCAAGCGAAAGAAATTCAAATAAAACCAACATAACAGAAGCTGCTTACAAATCAACCATTACCACACCCCTCACACTCATGATTCGCACCATTTAGCAGCGCAAAATTCTTAAACAGGAACACACACTGTTTTTGTTTAGGTTGGCGACCCCATCGGTTTTCCGGTGGGGTTTTTATTGGCCATTATCTGCTGCCAATCCCGCTGCGAAACCCCTACATTTATTATCATCAAACTATATCTGGCAGATGAAAACCTTACGCTTGGCCATGGCGCAGATTGCTCCCGTTTGGCTGAACAAAGCAAAAACGATAGCGCGAATAGAACAAACAATACAGGAAGCCGGACAAGCCGGTGCGGAACTCGTAGTATTTGGAGAAGCGCTGCTACCCGGCTATCCTTTTTGGCTGTCCTTCACCCATGGTGCTGCTTTCAATCATCCGATGCAAAAAGAATGGCATGCGCACTACCTGCGCAATGCCGTACAAATAGCAGCCGGCGACCTTGATAGTATTTGCGCACTGGCAGCGCAGTACAATATCGCCATCTATTTAGGTACCGTAGAACGTGCTGACGACAGGGGTGGGCATAGCCTCTACTGTTCGCTGGTGTACATCGACCAACAGGGTAAGCTCCAAAATGTGCATCGCAAACTTCAACCCACCTACGAAGAGCGGCTCACATGGGCGGCAGGCGATGGGCATGGCCTTCGGGTATATCCGCTTAATGACTTTACCGTTGGCGGCCTCAACTGCTGGGAAAACTGGATGCCACTTAGCCGCACGGCGCTCTATGCCCAGGGTGAGAACCTGCATATCGCTGTCTGGCCGGGATCGGATTATAATACAGCCGACATTACCCGATTTATTGCCCGGGAAAGCCGCTCTTTCGTGGTATCGGTTTCGGCACTAATGCGCAAAAGCGATTTTCCTGATGACACCCCTCACCTTGATGCCCTGCTGGCTGCGAGCCCCAACCTGCTAGCCAACGGCGGCTCCTGCATTGCGGGACCTGATGGCGAATGGATACTGCCGCCCGATACCCAAACCGAGGGCCTCATTTTCGCTACACTTGATGTGAATAGGGTGTTGGAAGAACGCCAGAATTTCGATCCGGTGGGGCACTATGCGCGGCCGGATATTACCCGATTGGTATTGAATACCGAAAGGCAATC
>JAHEMO010000202.1 GCA_024643625.1 Chitinophagaceae bacterium | reverse complement strand
GCAGCATTCACGACGATAACGAAACCATTTTTGAAGCGCTTCGCTGTGGCGCTTCGGGCTATTTGCTAAAGGATCCTATTACTGTGGACGACATCAAAAAATCGATCCATGACCTCTATAACGGCGGCTCGCCCATGAGTCCCTATATTGCCCGGAAAGTGCTGGAAAGTTTTCATACCGAACCGGCTACCCATGAAACCGATACCCTGCTGAGCTTAAGAGAAAAAGAAGTACTTGCCCTACTATCCAAAGGGCTGTTGTATAAAGAAATTGCCGATACCCTCGGCATATCCTACGAAACGGTAAAAAAACACCTGAAGAACATTTACCAAAAGCTACATGTGCAGAACAAGATTGAAGCCTTAAATAAGTTCAGGATGTTGTAATCATTGCATGGGTCAAAATTGGAGAGCGAGGCTATCCCATACAAAGGGATTGTTCAATGTAGCATAGTCAGGGAAATTACTACTCATAAATCAAGGCTTTATCCACTTAAAAGACAAGCCCGGCAAGCTGGCTGAAAAATAGTACACCAGGGTAAAAAACTTACGTTGAAGCATTACAAAATGGAACAGGCAATAGCAAAAAGTGAAACCCGTTGAAATGAGCAGAGAATAACTTGATTGTATTTTGACTTAGAATGAATACCGCCTACAGCTTATGCATAACTACTTAATGCTAATAGCCGCACCACCACCGGCAGCCAGAGCCACTGTGATCTTATCCCCCGAATTTACCTGCGTTTTTTCGATTGTATAGGCCATCGGATTTTTTTCCCAATGGGCATCAACAGCATCCCTGTATAGCATGAGGGTATATGTTTTGCCTGCAGGCAAAAAAGACAAATCGATAGTAGCTGTGCGACTATTTTCATCCGTAATAGCACCTACAAACCATTCATTTATCCCCTTGGCTTTGCGGGCAATAGTGAGGTAGTCGCCGGGTTCGGCTTCAAGGTAGTAGGTTTCGTCCCAATCGAGGGCTACGTCTTTAATAAATTGAAATGCATCGAGATGCTTGTTATAATTTTCGGGTAGGTCGGCAGCCATTTGAAGTGGGCTGTACATAGTTACATATAGCGCCAGTTGCTTGGCTAGCGTGGTGTGTACCTGCTCCGTGGCTCCGGGTTTGTAGGTGCTCATTTTTATCTCAAAAATACCGGGGGTATAGTCCATGGCCCCACCCATGAGGCGGGTAAAAGGAAGGATGGTTTCGTGCTCGGGCGGGTTACCGCTGCTCCAGGCGTTGAACTCGTTGCCACGGGCGGCTTCGCTCGCTATCCAATTGGGCCAGGTACGGTTGAGGCCCGTGGGTCGGTGGCTTTCGTGCATATTTACCATCAGACCATAGGCGGCGGTTTTTTCTGCCACGCGATTAAAATGCCGGGTCATCCATTGCCCATCGTGGTATTCGCCCCGCGGAATAATTTTACCTACATAGCCCGTTTTTACGGCAGGGTATCCATACTTTTTCATGAACCTATAGGCAGTATCCATCCAGCGCTCGTAGTTAGTCACGCTGCCGCTCGTTTCGTGGTGCATGATCAATTTTACCCCCTTGCTTTTAGCATAGGCGCTCAGGCCCGGCACATCAAAATCGGGGTAGGGTGTTACAAAATCAAACACATCTTCCTTCCATTTGCCAAACCAATCTTCCCAACCCGTATTCCAGCCTTCAATGAGTACTGCATCCAAACCGTGCTTAGCCGCGAAGTCGATATATACTTTGGTACGCTCGGTAGTAGCCCCATGTTTTCCGCTAGGCTTGCGGTTGTTTATGTCGTAGCTACCATCTTGGGTGCCGGCATAGTCCCAGGTGCTAATGCCCGCATGCATCTCCCACCATATACCTACATATTTGGTGGTTTTAATAAAGGATGGGTCTTTTATTTTACTGGGTTCGTTCAGGTTCAAAATCATGCGACTAGCCAATATATCGGTGGCTTTGCTTCCAACATTTATGGCCCGCCATGGCGATTGGCAGGGCGCTTGCAAATAGGCTTTATCGCCAAATATGTTGGGCACCAAATGTGCCTTTGCTGAGTAACCTCCATCGGTTATTTCCAATTGCATCACGGGGTAGTTGGTCAGTGCAGCTTCGTGGATATTAATGTATCGTCCGGCGGCCGTTTTTAGTTGCAAGGGTGTTTGCACACCCATTTCGCTCCAGGTATGGCGGGTACCAATTTCTGTAAATGCTTTGCTTCGCGATGCTTTTACCTCGCCCAGCGTGCTTTTTACATAAAAATATTCGTTGGTATCGTAGTCGCCGGGTATCCACCATGCAGTGGGGTTTTCGTTGAAGGAAAATTGTGTGCGCTCATCGGCTATCACAAAATGGTTGAGTTTGTCCTGAGCAGGCCAGTAGTAGCGAAAGCCAAGCCCCGCATCGTACAATCGAAACTGTACCTCCATGATCTGTCCGCCGGTGGCGGGCTGGCTAAGCTTCACCGTGAGCAAATGATAGTCGTTATAGATTGTACTTTCCTCGCCAAGCACCGGCTCCCACATTTCGCTCCACACGGTGGTGTCGGCTGCCTGCCATACCATCCCCCTGTCAAAAGAGGCTTCTGCATCCTTGAACTGCACGCCCAATACCGAAGGGGCAATTACGGTGGCTCCGTCTTGTAGTAGCTGGTAGCGCAAAATACCAGCCTGATCGAGCGAAACGGTAAGTTCAAGCTTTCCGGTGGGCGAGTGCAGCAGTGCCTGCTGGGCCGAAACGGTAGCGGAAAATAGCAGCAGGACGAAGAGAAATTTTTTCATTTGGCAATAGTGACCCGAGGTACGCCTATGGTGGTAGGAGCCTATTTAGCTCCAATTTTATAATTATCGGGGGGCGTAGCACCCATGAGGTGAGTTACAAAATAATCCCAGCGCCGACGCATGATGTAATCACTATCTGCACCGTAACCATGGCGTGCATTGGGCAGTATAATCAGGTCAAAATCTTTATTGGCCTTCATGAGTGCATCTACCACCAAATACGTATGATACGGTGGCACATTGTCGTCCATGCCACCGTGTATCAGCAGCAGTTTTCCTTTTAGATTGGCGGCATACTGCGCCACAGCATCTTCCTCGTAATTAGTCTTTCCTTTTTTGTCGCCGGGGCTCAAAGGCACTGTTACCGGGCCTTGCAGGCCAATGTATCGTTCTGCCCAATCGTCTTCGTAATTGCGGTTGTCATGGTTGCCACTTTCAGCAATGCCTACTTTGTAAAAATCGGCATGGCGAAACATAGCTGCTGCTGTAGCACTGCCACCACCGCTATGGCCCCAAATACCTACCCGATTAAGATCCATATATGAGCGTGTAGTTGCTAATTGTTTTATGCCGGCTACCTGATCAGGAATAGTGTTTACACCAAGACTGCCATAGCAATCATCGTGAAATGATTTGCTACGATCCGGGTTGCAACTGCCTTCTATGGCCACTACAATAAAGCCCAGTTCGGCAAGCGACTGATTATCGCGATGATTAACGCTGAATGACCAGTTATTAATACTGCCCCCCTGTGGGCCGGGATATACATAATTTATGATGGGGTAGCGCTTCGATTTATCGAGTTTGGACGGCGTGTACAGCATCCCATACAAATCCCATGCACCATTGGCACTTTTTACGGTAAATACCTCCGGCGCTCGCCAACCCATCTCCGTTAGTTTACTGATATCTGCTTTCTCCAGGTCTGCTATTTTTTTGCCGCTGGCATCGCGCAATACCGCTTGTGTTGGCATATTGGTATGGCCGTAGTTGTCTACAAAAAACTGATAATCGGGCGACCAACTCAATTTATGATCGGCAGGTTCGGGGGTAAGCAATTGCAGGTTTTTACCATCAAACCCCACCCTATAGACCTGCGCGTAGTAAGGATTAAGACCTGCAGCTTTGCCCTTGGCCTCAAAAAAAACAACACGGCTTTTTTCATCCACATGCAATAGTCGGGTAACTACAAAGTTGCCGGCAGTAATCGCATTTTTTAGTTTCCCTGTTGTCAGATCATGCAGGTAAAGGTGCCCCCAATCTGAACTTTCAGAATACCAGATAAATTCATTGGTACCGGGCATAAATTTCCAGTTGGTAGTGCCCTGCCCGCTTTCATATTGTGTCTTCACGGTTTCATTATATACATCCCGCACTTCTCCTGTCGCCGCATCTGCTATGCGTAAGTTTGCCTGCTTATGATCGCGTGATGTAGATACAAATGCAAGTTGTTTGCCATCTGCGCTCCATTGGTTGTCGGTAAAGCCGCCATCGCAGGTGATATCGTCGCAAAGCGTGCTGCGGTGAGGGTCGGTACCCATTTTCAAGCGGATTATGCTACCTGTTTTTGCATCAATAATTACCCTGTGAATTTTAGATACTTCTTTATCGCCGGCCAATGGATACTTCCATTTTTCCAATACCGGTGCACCAACGGTTGTGCGCACCAGGTACATATCATGTACCAATCTGTCGTCTTGTTGAAAAGTAGCCATCTTGCTGCCATCAGGCGACCATGCCAGTACGGGCATATCGCTGTGAATCCATCCCGCATTATGCGTGGCATAGCCAAAATTTTCTATCCCGTCTTTTGTCAGTTGGGTTTGCTCACCCGCTGCATTTTTCAGCCATAAGTTCCAGTCTTTTATGAATGCGGTTTTACTCCCATCGGGCGAAGCAACCTCACCGCGGCTTCGGCCTCGCATACCTGTTGGTTGCCTGCCATTGGCGGCTTCGCCTGGCAACAATTCCTGCAAGGAAGATGCTTGTTTTTTACTACCCGTTTTGGCATCAGCCAATACCCATACATTGCCTGCGGGTGTTTGGGTTTGGTAATAAAAGCTACTGCCGGACAACCAAACAGCATTTACACCATTACCATATACATACTTCGCCAGATTATTGCCAAGCACCTGCTCAGCACGTTTATAATCATCTGCAGTGAGTGCGGTAGTATTTTGCTGCGCCACGCCAGCATTCATTATACCTAGCGAACAAAGTAGTACGGCAACTTGCATCAAACATTTCATAGCTATACAATTAATGTAAAAAAGATAGGCGAATATGCTGCGGCATTATGCACATGCCATGTGCATGCATCATCCGGCCACAGGCTCGAGCAACATAAAGCCATATGGTGGAATTACCAAATGTTGCCTGTCGCTACCCATAGTAAAGCTTGCCCCGCTTACATGATCATACAGATTGCCATCAGCCATTCCTTTTTCCCGAAAAGCATACCAGGTAAGCCAGGCTTCGCGAAAGCTGAAATTAAACAGGCAAAACAGCGTTTGCCCATCGCGTCGCCGTATGTATCCCGCCACATGAATATTGTGTGGCGTCATCCATTCCAGATTCGACAAATCTGCAATAACAGGAAGGGCTTTCCGCAGTTTCAAAAGCTGCTGCGTAGCGCTGAAAACACGCGTAGAAATCAGCTCATTATTTTGTAAATCCACCTGCTCCCAATGTACCACCGGCCGGTGCATCCACCGGTTGTCATAACTTTTCCCGGCATCCTGTAAATAGCTGTAGTCATTTACAAGACCCAGTTCGTCGCCATAAAAAAGCATGGGCATACCACCCAAAAAAATACTATGCGCCTGCATGAGTATGATACGGGCAACGGCCCGGCTAATATTATCAGTATCGCCCGATGCCAACGCCAATTCCAGTCCGCATAAGGAGGCAAGACTGCCGCTTATACGTGCATCCTGTGTTTTTGGATTCACGGCAAACAGTGCTCCTGTCGCATCGGAGCCATCATACTTACCGGTATAATAATCTTTTATGAAACTGCGGTGCTGATAGGGATCAAATCCGGCAGCGGCAATCATATCGTCTCCATAACCCAAACCAATATCATCATGGCAACGGGTGTAGGTAATCCACGAAGCGCCGTAGGGTTTTTGCAGCAGCAAATGTTGCGCCGCCAGCATCGCCCTCGTATCGGTTGTAGCCAATGCATCCCACTGCAGGGCCATGTGCGTAGCGTTATATGCAAACTGACATTCTTTACCCGCCATGGCACCTGTACCAAAGTATCGCAGAATCTCTGCCGGCGCCACAATAGCTTCACCCAGCAGTGCCATGCCCGGTGCCGCTATATCTACACAATGCCGGATAATGGATAACAATATATGCGCCTCCTCCAGATTTTGACAAGAAGTACCCAACTGCTTCCATATGAATGCAGGAGCGTCAATCCGCAGTACGTCGACACCTAAATTGGCATAAAACAAAATATTATCTACCATGGCGGCAAGTACTGCCGGGTTACGATAATTCAAATCCCACTGGTAATTATGAAAAACCGTCATCACCCATTCACCCGTTTCGGGTACATA
>JAHEMO010000201.1 GCA_024643625.1 Chitinophagaceae bacterium | reverse complement strand
GCAAGGTGCGCTACAAAAGCATCTTTATCTTTGGTAGTCACCACAAACAAATGATGCACGCCGTCAGCCCAATCAGGCTGATGTTGCATTACCACACGCGGGTTATTGATACTACTGCGGTACATGGCTGCAATTGCTCTGCGCCGGTTATTCCATTGCTCCAGATAACGAAGCTTCACTGATAACGATGCAGCTTCCAACCCTCCCATGCGATAATTGTATCCAATTTCGTCGTGATAATAACGTACCACACTCCCATGGTTGCGCAACGATTGCAGTTGTGCTACATACTGCTCATTGTTGGTAGTGATGCCGCCGGCTTCGCCACAGGCGCCAAGATTTTTACCGGGGTAAAAACTAAAGCATGCCATCTCGCCAAAGCCACCAACCGTATTGCCTTTGTACCGTGCGCCCTGCGCTTGTGCGGCATCTTCAATTAAAAACAACTGATGTTTTCTGCAAATGCCCAGTACTGCATCTACATCAAAGGGCTGACCATACAAATGCACGCCAATAATAGCTTTAGTAGCGGGTGTAATAGCCGCTTCAATTTTCGATACATCAATGTTCCAGGTATCATCGCAATCCACAAATACCGGTGTGGCACCGGCATGCGAAACACCCCATGCGGTAGCAATAAACGTATTGGCAGGAATGATCACTTCGTCGCCATTGCCTATGCCCAATGCCAGCATAGCAAGATGCAAAGCAATGGTACCGTTAGCTACACCAACGGCATGAGGCACATGCGAAAATGCTGCAAACTCTTGTTCAAATTGGGCTACATATTTTCCGCCAGAGAAAGCCGTTTCAGCATATACTTTCTCAAAGGCTTCAAAAATTTCTGCCTTGAGTGCAAGATGCTGTCTGCTGAGATCGAGGCAGGGAATTTTGGTCGTTGTTGGATTCGCTATCATACAAGTTTTTTTATTACGCGTGCCGGATTGCCAGCCACTACAGTATTGGGTTCTACATTTTTTGTAACTACAGCACCTGCACCTATCAACGCATTTTCGCCAACAGTGATGCCCGCAAGAATTGTGGCATTGCTGCCAATTGATGCGCCGCTCAGCACATGGGTTTCAACCACAGCCCAATCGGCTTCGCTTTGTATGGAACCATCATCATTGGTGGCTCTTGGAAACAAATCGTTGGTAAACATCACCCCATGTCCTACAAAAACATTATCGGCAATATGTACCCCTTCACAAATAAATGTATGGCTCGAAATTTTGCAGTTCTTACCGATGGTCGCGCCTTTCTGAATTTCTACAAAAGCGCCAACTTTGCTGCCGTCGTCGATACTGCAGCCATAGGCATTTACAAAGTTGAAGAGCCTTACGCCCTCACCTATTGATACATTTACCAGCGACTGTCTGTCGGACTGAATGTTGATGATTTCCATATTTACAGCTTTATTTCTTTACCGTTTGCATT
This sequence comes from Chitinophagaceae bacterium, assembly GCA_024643625.1. Lineage (GTDB taxonomy): Bacteria > Bacteroidota > Bacteroidia > Chitinophagales > Chitinophagaceae > Phnomibacter. Next base: position 4,939 of record JAHEMO010000201.1, on the reverse strand, counting down.
AATGGACTGCTGGGCTGCTTCCAAAAGCATAACTACCCTGCATCCTAATTCCGCAGATGCCATGGGAGCTTTACCCTCCATAATGGCCGCAGCAAAATCCAAAGTCATTTTGTAAAGCGCTTCCTGCGTATCAATCTTAGGTATATATACATCGCCGGTGCGATACTCCACCATTATTTTCACCTTTTCCTCTTCGCTGTTGTGTTTATAGCCGGTGTCATATACTCTTATTTTTTCTGATGGTTCCAGATCGTTGTACACTACCATTTTCTGCTTACCACCAATAAGGGTTTGGCGTACTTTAACCGGCGAAGTCCATGAGCAATTGAAATGCGCAATAAAATCGTGATCGTAATTCACGGTCATAAAGGCAATATTCTCAATACCGTTTGCCGTATGCGAAATACCGGTTGCATTTACGCTGCGGGGCATACGCTTTTCAATATGCAGCAGAATAGACAAATCGTGCGGTGCCAGATCCCATAACACATTTACATCGGGCTGAAACAATCCCAGATTAATTCTTGTGGAATCAAAGTAAGCCAGATCTCCAATTGTACCGCTATCCACCAGTTCATGAATTTTGGCGACTGCCCCTGTGTATAAAAAGGTATGATCTACCATCAGCGTCAAACCCTTGCTGTCTGCCAGTTCCATTAATTCTCGGGCTTCTGCACTGTTTGCCGTCATAGGCTTTTCAATAAGCACATGCTTACCATTTTGCAGGGCTTCTTTGGCCAGGGCATAGTGAGTTTGTACAGGCGTGGCAATCACTACGGCATCTACATCGCTGTTATGCAATAAATCCTTTGCATTTGTGGTAAGGGTTATCGCAGGATATTGCTTGCCAACAAGACTTAGTCGCTCCTGCCGGGCATCTGCCACTGCCTTTACATCGCAATGCGGATTGTTCCAAAAATTTCTAAGGAGGTTAGGACCCCAATAGCCATATCCAATAAGTCCAATACCAATCATGAGTTGTATTTAAGGATTTATATTTTTTGTAAAAAGTAAATAACCACCGGAATTTATACCTACACGGTATCCATAAAGTTTTGTTCCACTTTATTAAAGATTATGGTACCGGAAATCAATAACACAATCATCCAGGTAAAACTATACAACAGGTTGCCCCAGCTAAATTGCCCGCTTCCTAAAAACGCATATCTAAATGTCTCCACGATAGGACTTATGGGGTTAGCCATTACGAGGCTGCGGTATTTTTCAGGCACTGCAGTCAATGGATAGATTACAGGCGTTGCATACATAAGCAGCGTGACGCCAAAGGTGATGAGCATGGTAAGATCGCGATACTTGGTGGTTAGGCTACTAAATATCATACCGGCACCAAGCGCAAAGCCAGCCATCATGATGATAAGGAGTGGTACCAAAGCTATTCCCATATTGGGATGCACCACTTCGGGCTGCGTGAGCAGATAATAAATCCATATGGCCAAAAACAAAATAATCTGTACACCAAAACGCAACAGACCGCTTGTTACTATGGCCAGCGGCATAATCAAGCGCGGAAAATACACTTTGCCAAAAATGCCCGCATTGGCTACAAATACATTGCTCGTTTTGGTAAAGGTCTCGCTGAAATAGGTCCAAATTGTTAATCCGCTTAGGTAAAAAAGCAACTTCGGCATACCATCCGTGCTAATACCGGCGATATTGCCGAACACCAATGTGAACATTAAGGTAGTAAGCAGGGGCTGTATAAAAAACCAGGTAGGCCCCAAAATGGTTTGCTTAAAGGTGGCTACAAAATCGCGCCGCACAAACATACGCAGCAGATCGCGGTAGTGCCATACTTCACCCAACCGCAGTTCCAGCAAAGAACGCCTTGGCTTTATGACTTCAGTAAACGTTTCTGTACCAGATTCCATCGAAAAGCTATTGGCTTGATTTACCACAGTGAGCGTTTAATTTTTTGTAATGGTGATGGCTAAATTGGCATCGGCAATCTGCTATTCCCATCGGGGTGTTACAATTTTAATCGACAATTGAGCATGAAAAAAAACGTAAGGTTTAAGGCTTGCGTTTACCAAAGCCCAAAAACGATAAGGGATGTTTGCGCCGCTTGTCCTCCACATAATAGTCGCTGCCATAGCGATGCTTGTAGTAGTAGGGCGAATATTTATATCCCGAGTATCCACTCGTTTTTACCCCATTAAATATGATGGCCATTTTGCCCAGAATACCTGAGCGATACCACTCATTCACTTCCTGCAATTGTTCTTTGGGCGTGAAAGCATAACGAACTACCAATAAGGTAACATCGCTCCAGGGCGTAAGCAATTGTGCATCGCTCACCAATCCCATGGGTGGCGTATCCATCACCACTACATCATAATTGTCATCGAGATATTGTTTGAACTGCTTCATCCTTGCTCCTGCCATTAATTCGCTTGGATTAGGAGGCACTGTACCGGTAGGAAATAAATGCATAGATGGTGTGAGAGCATCCGGTATAATGATAGAATCGAAACTATACTGACCCAACAAAGCACCGGACAAACCGATTTTTGGTGATAGCCCCAGGTTCTTTGCCAGCTTGGGTTTGCGCATATCAAATTCTATAAGCGCTACTTTCAATTGCTGCATGGAGAAAGTGCGGGCGAGGTTGGCACTTATAAAAGTTTTACCCTCACCACTAAAGCTGGAAGTAACCATGATAAACAAGGTTTTTCCTTCTTCTGCATAAAAATTTAGATTGGCTCTTATGCTTCGTATTTGCTCAGCTACAGCACTTCTGTCATTTTGATCGACAATAAGCGTGTTTTCCTTTCGGTCGCTGGCCAAATCTACAATACCAAGAACCGGCGCACCGGTAATAGTCTGTATCTGTTTCTTGCTCGTGATGCTGTGATCCATCAATTCGCGGATGAAAGCAAATGCAAATGGCAACAATAGACCCAAACCAAAACCGATGGCGTATAGTTGGGTTCTTTTGGGGCTAATGGGGCCACCGGCTGTTGGTGGAGATAACACGCTCGTTTGGCTGGTAGTACCGGCAAGAGTAATGGCTGCTTCTTCTTTCCGCTCTAAAAATAGCACGTACAAATCCTGCTTAATTTTTCGTTGCCTTTCCATGGCCAGCAACTCGCGTTCGTTGGCTGGTGCATTAAGCAACTGGCGGTTAAGTTCATTTAATCTGTTGGCTGCATTAGCCTGGCGCAAATTGAGTACCCTCCGGTAATTATTAATCTGAACGTCAATATTGTCTTTTGCTGTTTGTAATTCCAGATCCAAACTCTTAAGACGCTGGTTGTTTGGTGTGGCACCAATGGCCATCTTGTCCCGTTCAATACGCAGGCGCTGAAAGATTTCAACCAACCCTTGCAAATAAGCATCGTTCAACCCTACCAAACTCAAGTTTTCGTCTTTGGTGGCAGGATCATTTATATAGCGCTGTAATAACTTAAGTAGTTCAAATTGAAATTCAATTTCTGCAAGTTCTGCATCTAATGGATTTGTTTTGGCTAAGAAACTGCTTGTTGCCTCTTCGGCGCCTACAAGTTTGTGCGATGACTTAAAATACACAATCTGATTTTCGATAGAATCAAGTTCTTCTTCCAATGGGTCAAGCCTGTCTTGTATAAAACCAATGGATTGCCGCAGAGACTGGTTTTTACTCTCAATTTGAGTTTGGTCGAACGCATCGGACAACTCGCCCAATATATCGGTAGCACGTTGCGGAACCTCATCTGTAATACTTACCGTGATGGTGCTGCTACGCGCCTGCGGCGTAATAGCCAGGCGGGATGCAGTGCTTCTTGCCAAATTCCAGAGATGATAGTGTGTACATACAATTTCAGTTTCGGGCGATTGGCGGGTATTGGTTTGCACCACAACAGAATCAGCACCCATCATAAAAGGTATGCCCCATGATGCATTGCCCGATTGATTGCCACGCCGCCACGAAAACCCATTGCCCGAATTTGGTTTTATATCGAAACTAAAATCGCGATCGTAATTTTTTTCATTTAATACTCGCCAGGCTACGTCACCATACAAGTCTTTATTCTTAAGCTGCCCCTTGCTTACAGCTCCGTACTGCAGACCAAGTTTCCTCACCACTCTAAGTGCCACGGTGGGCGACTGCAACATGTCTACCTTGTCGTTAAATGGATCGCGAATGGCAAAGGTTCCATTAGGAACGACGGCTGTGCTCACCAAATCATCCTTAAGGCTCATTTGCATGCTAGCCTGATAAATGGGTACGGCATACCGCAACATCAGCCATGCCACCCCTAAACCCAACAAACCTCCTAATACCGCTAAGGGCCAAACGCGTATTACCTTGCGCACGTTAACGTCAAGACCACCTGAAGATTTATTACCCACCGACGGTGCTAAAGGGCCGGGCTTCATCGCGGTAGCGGTGCTGCCGCCTTCCCAGGGATTATCATTTTTACTTACTGCCATTAACTTTTTTGAATTGGCCTTGGATATTTTTTATAAAAAGAAATGCCGCCCGGCAAAGGCGGCTGAAAATATTAATTAATAATCGTGAGCAATATGGCTACTATACCGGTTACAATGCCAAAGGCACTCAGGTAAGGCGCATTGGCAGCCAGAAACTGTTTGGTTTTATTGGGTTCTACATAAATAATATCGTTGTTGCGGAGGTAATAAAACTCAGACTGAAAAATTGCCTTATCATTTACATTGAGCAGGTGATAAGCGCGCTCTCCGTTTTCTTCTCTAATCAACCAAACTTTGTCGAAGCGGGCTGTAGCCGGCAAACCACCGGCTTGCGCTATGCCTTCTAAAATGGAAAGGCGTTCGTTAGGGATGGTTATGGGGCCTTCATTACCAACCTCTCCCATAAATGTGACCTTGTAACTGATAACACTCACATCAACCCAAGGATTTTTTAGTTGGGTAGAAACAGCCTTACGCACCACTTCGCGAGCATCAAAAGTACTTAACC
>JAHEMO010000024.1 GCA_024643625.1 Chitinophagaceae bacterium | reverse complement strand
ATGGGCCGGGTAGATATTATAACCGGCACTTTGGGCAAGGCACTCGGTGGTGCAAGCGGCGGCTTCACCAGCGGCCGAAAAGAAATTATTGAGATGCTCAGGCAGCGCAGCCGTCCCTACCTGTTTAGCAATACCGTAGCCCCCAGTATTGTGGGCGCCAGCATTGCCGTGCTGGATATGATTACCGAAAGCACGGAACTTCGCGATACGCTGGAGCACAATACCCAATACTTCCGCAGTAAAATGACGGCTGCCGGCTTCGACATAAAGCCCGGCACCCACCCCATAGTACCCGTAATGCTGTACGATGCCGTGCTGGCGCAAAAATTTGCCGCTGCCCTGCTCGAAGAAGGTATCTATGTGATTGGGTTCTTTTTCCCGGTAGTACCGAAAGGGCAGGCCCGCATACGCGTACAGTTGAGCGCTGCACATGAGCAGGCGCATCTGGATAAGGCTATTGCCGCGTTTACGAAAGTGGGGAAAGCGTTGGAGGTGATTGGGTAAATGGCATATAAGGACTTGCGTGCATGTTGGCATATACCGAAGTGAGTCAGGCCTTAAAACTACCGTAACAACACAGGTAAGTGCAGCATGGGGGCTAACGGGCTACCACGCCTTTGAGCCAATTAGCTCCCTCCTATCGGCTCAATATTAGACTATATTTGAGCCGGTAAATCCATGCAATCGGCTCATGCAACGTTATAATTGGGAACTATCAGACTGGAAAGCATTCCAATATTCACTGGAAAATCTGGAAGCGTCATTAATAGTATATGCTGAAAAAGCAGGGCAGATTGAAGGCATGCTTGCTTCACTATCTATGCCGGAGCGATCAGATGCGGAGGTTAGCCTGCTATTGTCTGAAGCGATGAATACCGCAGCAATAGAGGGGGAATTTCCGAACCGGAATGAAGTAATGTCGTCCATCAGAAAAAATCTGGGACTGGCTATAGACAATAAGTCGGTTCATGATATCCGGGCCGCAGCATTGGCCAACCTCATGACATCTGCGCGACAAGGTTTCAAGGAAATGCTAAGCAGTGAAACATTATGGAATTGGCATCGATTGTTATTTGCAGGCAACCGCAACATTGAGGCAGGGGTATGGCGTACCCATCAAGAGCCGATGCAAGTGATATCGGGAGCGATTGGGAAAGAAAAGATTCATTTTGAAGCACCACCATCAATCAGGGTACCCGATGAGATGAAGCAATTTATAAATTGGTTCAATACCAGTGCACCCGGCGGCAGTCAGGCCATACTCCACGCCCCGGTGCGAGCAGCTATCGCCCATCTTTATTTCGAAAGTATTCATCCATTTGAGGATGGCAATGGCAGAATAGGCAGGGCTATTGCGGAAAAAGCTTTGTCGCAGGGGCTTGGCCGACCAGTGCATATCAGCTTATCCACCATTATTGAAGCAAACAGGAAAGCCTATTATACTGCGCTACAGCAGGCACAGCAGTCCAATACCATTACGGCATGGATTCAGTATTTTATCGCCATCATCCTTCAGGCACAAAACAATGCTGAGGCAGGCATACTGTTTACGTTGGAAAAAGTAAAGTTCTTTCATCGCAACAATGAGCTGCTCAACCAACGCCAACGCTTAGTCATTACCCGCATGATGCAAGAAGGGCCTCAAGGTTTTACAGGTGGCATACATGCCAGAAAATATATTGCCATCACGGGTACTTCCAAGGCTACCGCAACCCGCGATCTACAGGATTTACTGCAAAAAAACATTATTCGCGCTATTGGTGAAGGACGAAGCACGCGATATGAAATTATCATTTCGCCGTAGAATCAATGGCCTTGTTGCCGACTGACAAAAGTTCAAGAATTGGATGGTGCGGTTGCTGGACTTTACAAGTAGCCTTTTGCCACATACGCTGCGCAAACTCAATCACAACTCAGCGTGAACTTTGTGACACAATAAAAGGCATGATTAATGTCGCAGCGGTTACACGGAGTACTAAAACGAAGTTTACAGAGAGGCTCTTCCACTTACAAGTTCCGGCCAATACCAATGCCCTTATTATGCTAGTTATTGCACTGAATCATGTACCGACTTGAAGCGCATTATGCCATGGGCATGTGAATTTGATTGCTTATGCAGCACTTTCAGCGGAACGAAGTTTTATGATTGCTCCGTTTGCACAGACTCAGTTGCTTGAAACATTATTGGAATTTACTGAGCAGACCCCAACAAACTCTTCTCCAACAACTCCACCAATAACTTTTCCTGATTGGGAAAAGGACAATCAGCACTGACTAATTTTCCCTGCGCATCAAACAACAAGTAGCGTGGAATACTGCGAATAGAAAAATAATTGGCAAGATCACTCCTAAAATTATTGCTGGCTAAAAAAGCATCGGCCACCGATAACTCATGTTTCGCAACACCTGCCTTCCACTTAGCAATATCCGTATCGAATGACAGGGATACGAAACGAATACGGTTTGCATACTTTACTTGTAATTTATGCAGCGATGGGAATTGATCAATACAGGGTTTGCACCAACTTGCCCAGCAATCTACCAACACTGGTTGCTTTCCCAGCAAATTCTCAAACACCAATTTGTTGGTGGCCGTATCAATTAGTATTTGCCGTAACACGTAGCCAAAATCACTTCGTATGGCCAGCAGGTCATCAATTCTTTTATTAAGTCCTTTCACATAAAGACTGTTGCTGTCAACCATTTGGCGGTACATCTTCAATACATTTTCAGAAGGCAGCACGCCATTGTTTACATGAATAGCCATTTGCTGCGATGCCAGCAGAGCCGCCACATCCCGTTCAAAATTTTCCTGTATGTAGGCTATACTGTTATCAAGACCGTCACGGTTAAAAGCACTGTCGGCTTTAAAAGGTAGTTTGTAAAAATGCAGGTAATTGAGTATAGCACTATGCTGCAGCGGCGAACTAAAAAAGTATTGATCCGGCTGCCAACTTATTGCCTCAATGCTATCACTATAACGTTTACTGAGGCTAGATTTTGTGTATCCTGACTGATAAAAGCGTAAGCTGCCTATTAACGTACTGGCATAGTGCCAGCTGATCTGTGCTTTTGCATAATCCACTATATCGTCAGGCAGATTATACTGCATACTGTAATCATGCAAAAAACGCAATCTATCTTGCCTGATGAGGTCAGCCGTATCCAGCAGTTTGTCGAAATCGTAATGAGTAGTTTTAATTGTTGTAAGTACCAAATGAAGGCTACCATGCAACCAGGTTAGCGTATCAAACAAAGCATGCTCATATTGCTTTGGGCCCTTATAGTGATACCTTACTGACCAACCGGAAGGCATGCCCGGTTTAAGCATTGATTTGTTATTGGGCAAAGAATCTACATCAATACGAATGGTATCACCCGGACGGGTACAAACGAGGTGACCAAAAACTCACGAAGCATAACTGCACGGGGAGCTTCACTGGCAAACGAAAGAATAACTTCTCTTTGACCTTTATATTGCAAAGAATAAGTAATGTTATCATCTTCATTTGCAAGTAATGGTATTGCAGGAGTTGCATACATTGGCCGCTGAAGCCAATGGGCAGTGGTGCGTTCAGTGTTGAACAACATGTAAGTTGAATCTACCTGTGCCTGCGCATATAAATCGTTGCAACACACCAGAGCCAATGAAAAAAAGCTGTATAGATAATTCATCAAATGCATGTTTGATTAGAGAAAAGCGGGATAGCTGTTTTGCTACCCTGCTACCTTGGACAATTGTAGTAACACCAAACCGACGCACAGTTTGACTCCGCCGCGCAGATCGGCATTGCGTCATCTTCGCAAACTTGGGCGCTTGGTCCACAGCAAGATCCTGCTGTCACATGACCTGAAACATTAGTCCATTCGCAGGTAAATCCTCCTCGTTCCGAACCAGCCATTATCGCTTTCATTTCCGGCCTCGTCAGTTTGTAGCCAGCTATGCTACTCTTCATTATTTACCCCCTTCGCTAATCTATTTTATCAGGTAAAGTTGCTTTAACCAATAACCACTTACTACAACGTAAATCCTTCTCATCAACTGGCATTAATATAAAACTACTGTCCATGTTTGCAATGGTGTGAAAGAAGCAATTTTTACCTGAACTTTCAATTTGCAGAACATTTGAATCTCCTGTAAATCGCCAATAATTCAAATCTCTTTTGCGCTGGTTTACATGCCATGTGCCATCTTTATCGAAAATAACCTGATCGGGTAAGTCGGCCTGTGGGGTTTGTAATGAAATTGCCTTTTCAGCCGGGTAATACAGCGAAAAAAATCGTCCGGAAACCATTTGTACAAACTGCTCCTGGTTGAGATAAGCAGTTTGTGCAAAACAATTGGCGGCATAAAACAACCCGGTAATCATCAGCAGGATGGCTTTATTCAACAGCTTCAGTTGAAAATCGGCCCGAATTATACTTTCCATCGTCTTCTCAGTTTTTCTAATGCAAGATTCAAATTAATTAAAATTTCAATAGAGAATAATCCTTCAACGTTTTTGGTTTTTAATAATTTGGTGCGCTTTACTATTGATGTAAACCGAACAACCAACTACCTGTAAAAATGTCAGGCCCAGTGTCCAGTACAATCGGACGACCAAACGCCTACTCCTCCTGAAAGACATGTACAGTTGTACCCAAAATGCATACATTTTCCCATAGTTACACGGTATGCATGCCAGCAAGGCTTTTCAATTGAGCAGCTTTCTACGTCACCTTCCCAACCTGCCAATAATTTTTTCATTTCTTATCGTGTCAGCCTGTTCTTAACAGCCGACAAACTCATTTTTGTTGTGAACAATTCTAAAATTTTTTGAAGTAAAACAAATTGCAAAACCGGCCATGCATTACTTAGTAAATTTGGCTAACTATTGAGCGCTACTATTTTATGAGTTCCATCGAAAAGGACAATTCGAAAAAAACTGAATTTCAAGTAAAGATTTCTGCTCTCCGACCAAACCATTACTAGCCATGACTACACAAGGCTTTCTATTTCAAAAGCCTTTCCAGTTCAGCCTCTAATGAAGGCAATGTGCTATCTGTAAAGCCTAGAATTCTTTTTGTTATTACGGCCTTATCATCTGCAATTATCAGTGTAGGATATCCACCAATGAATAACTGGTTCGATAAATTAATTTTGCTATTGGTAACCACCATCTGCATTGGAGCAATTGTTTTCATGGCGTCAGCAATTGCGATAGCCCTGCCGTTTTCATTGTCTTCTAAACTTATTGAAACTATCTCTACGTTTTTATATTTAGGATTATGACTAAGCTTCTCCAATTCCGGCTTTAATAGTCTGCAAGGGCCGCAAAAGCTTGCTGTAAAATAGAGTACCCTAACTTTTCCGTCAGCAATACCCGGATTTATTGTATTGCCATCAATGGTAGTAATCGCAAATGTCGGCAAAGGCATGCCAACTCGGCTGGCTACTTGATGTTCAAACTGGGCTAGCTGTTTTGGAAAAAGCAGCGAAAGATTACCGGCAAGGGCAAGGCGTTGATAACTGGCAAAAAAACTATCTTCCGGCATATGGTAACAGTACAGACCAAATGCAAACTGACTAACGCGACTGTAGGGGTTATCCGCTATTTGTGCCGCGGCCACTATACCCATTTGCTTTTCCACCGCTGCTAAACTGTCAGACCAACTAGCATAGCCTTTCATATCTTTTTGTTGAAAAGCGGCAAGTTGTTGTTGCGCCGCGCATTCCCGTTTCGCATGGGCTGCATATAGACTTGCACTAAATCTCCTAACACTATCGTTGAGTGGCGAATGCAACACCTTGCTTTTTGCCAAATTGCTGTCAATCTCTATAATTTGATTTGGTTCGATAACCACAAAATCAAAACTACTCTTGTTACTTGTATTAATAAGGGTAATTGACCAACCTTTATTGGAAATGCTTAATACCTTATCGACGTATTTATTAATTGTAATGGTGTCGACATCAAGAAGCATTCGTCCATTTCTGCCAGCGATCAGAAGGTTTACATCGTGTTTTGACCGAACAAGAATTTGACCGTGGATAATTACAGGCATTGAAAAAAAGCAGAACAAAACCAATGAAAAAGCATATCGCCAACACATGTGTTTATTTTCAGTAGGTCCCAAAACACCTTACCGGCTAAAAAGGCCCGGTAGGACTGGATGCAGTTTGATTCAATGCAGTCTAATAATGACAGGTTGCCACTCCCATATAATAGCACGTACCATTGGCGTCCTCACAATATGCATGTCTGTTTGAATTACAGTACCTGGCAGTAGTACCAGAAGGACAGTTAGCCGCATACCCGTATTGTGAGTCACCACAGTAACCTCCCCCCTGCTCATCACCGGCTAAAATTGTTTTCATTTCTTCCCTCGTCAGTCTGTTCTTAACATCCGACAAACTCATTTTTGTTGTGTTCATCTTTTTAAATTTTTGATTTGAAAAATAGTTGCTACACCGGCCGGATAATACAAGGTAAATTTCGTTAACTATTGCTTTCAAAATTCACCAAAACGCAACTTGTCTGTAACCTCATTACACCTCATCTGTAACCTCGTTCCGTTTTATGCTGCTATTGCCCAAACAACGTCACTAATCCGGCAAATAACCGCACAAATAAACTGCGAGGGTCAGTAGCAATATGGCCAACCTGAAAACCAAACTGCAGGAGAGCCTATATCTGACCAGCCACATAATCATTACTGATGGCAAATTTAGCATTGATGCAACCACTGCCCAATAAGAATAAAACGCTGCGTAAACTCAATCCCCACTCAGCGTGAACTTTGTGACACAATAAAAATCGCAATACATTATTTCGCAGTGTTTACATAGAGGCTTTTCCCACGGCAACACATCAATTGCCCATAGTAGTTTGCTTTATCACCATAATGGCCGTTTTCATGCCGTTAAAGTCTTCTGGCTGAAGCCCGGTAAACGAATGAATTCTGAATGCTGCATCAATAAGGATGATACGTGGAATAGCCGCGATGCGATAAGGTTCCAGAAGGGCCCTGTCGGCGATCCAACTGAACTCCGTAATGCCGTATTTACTGGCAGCCTTTAGCCATTTTTCTTTGTTATCGTCAATAGAAAGTGACAAAACTATAACAGATGAATCCGCTTTAAAAAACTCCTTCAACTTTTCTATTTGAGGGAATGCTTCTATACAGGGACCACACCAACTGGCCCATATATCCACCAATATAATTTTGCCCTTGAGATCGCTTAACCTAACTGCTTGCAGGTTAAGGTCCCGGGCATCAAAATCAAAGGCCAAGTCGCCCACGCCATAGGATTGCAATATTCTGTGAACGTTTACCAACTCATTTTTATAATCGGATACCGATATGGCTTCTATAGCTTCAGTAAACTCACTTAGATTTTTCTTTCGTTTGGGACTGGACATTTGAACAAACAACTTTCTTGCTGCCAGCCATGATTTTATTTCTACTAAAGCTACATCGTCAGAATCCCTATTATGTTGCGCTACAAAGCCTGCTATTCCCTGGTATACTTCTAGTTGCAAATAATCTGCCGAAACAAACCCTGTAGCATACGGGGCAATGAGTGAATCCATCTTATCTTTATAAAACAGCTCAAATTCCTTAGCACTGTCGGCAGGCAAACCGTTTTCGGCAGCAAAATACCAGGACAGAGTAAAAAAGCTGTTTACAATGTCAGCTCTTATTCTTGCCATCTCAAGGCTTACAAAATCGCTTGGCTTACCAAAAGCTTCCAATAATCTGGCCTTCCGTACTTTACCTTCCGATACAATGTGTTCAATCGTTTTCTCGTATGACCGTGTAATAACGCCATTAACTGTGCAATAAGAACCGCCATTAACATAAGTTGTATTTCTCAGGTACATATTTTCCGCAGCCGCATCGCCGCTGAATATGGCTGCCTCAGGACTATTGTAATCCAAAAGCATATAAATTGAATCCTGCGGAGATAGGTAAACAACATTTCTGCCAATGCGGAAATAGCCGGGCCGTGCAACATGAATTGCTATTGCAAAGTTGCCGGAACTGTCGGGAACAAACCAATTATCGGGATTATCAAGCCGAAGACTGCCGAGAGCAGAAATATCTCTAACTTCCATGCTATTCTGATAATTTATCAATCTCCCACTGATTTTTACATTCCTGGTGTTATCGTTAGCATAGCTGTGAAAATGAGCAACAAATACTGCCCCAATGAATAACGAAATTATTATCGATAATCTACCCATAACATCATGAAAATTGAAAATAGCTGGCGGTGGTATTACTTACAGCCAGCTATTCATATTAAGGAGTCAAAAAACAACTCTTAAAAGTAACCCCGGGGCATGCATTGCTTGTTCCGCTTCGGCAATAGCGATCAGATTGGCAGGGTTGGGTTGGGCCACAACTATCAGTACAAGCCCCGTAGTCATCCTCTTCCGATCCTGCTAATATCATTTTCATTTCGTCTCTGGATAGCCTATTTTTTATTGCAGACAGATCCATTTTTTTTGGTTTCATTTTTTAGAATTTTTGTTGTGAATAAAAGGTGCTACACGGGCCGGGCATTGCCAGGTAAAGTTCAACAACAAAAGCTTACAAAATTCATTTGCGGGCACCATGTCTGTAACCTCATTCCACCTCATCTGTAACCTCGTTCCGATTTATCCCGCTATTGGCCAAACGACTTAACTAATCCGGCAAATAACCGCGCAAGTAAACTGCGATGGTCAGTAGCAATATGGCCAACCTGAAAACCAAACTGCAGGAGAGCCAACATCGGCGCAGCCGCAAAATCGTTTCCGATGGCAACATCAGCATTGGTGCAACCACTGCCCAATAAGAATAAAACGCTGCGTAAACTCAATCCCAGCTTAGCGTGGACGCTGTGACACAATAAAAATCGCAATACATTATTTCGCAGCGTTTATATAGAGGCTTTTCCCACGGCATCACTTCAATTGCCCATAGTAGTTTGCTTTATCTCCATAATGGCCATTTTCATGCCGTTAAAGTCTTCTGGCTGAAGCCCGGTAAACGAATGAATTTTAAATCCTGTATCAATAAGGATGATACGCGGAATAGCCGCGACGCGATAAGGTTCAAGAATGGCCCTATCGGCAATCCAGCTTAGCTCTGTAATGCCGTATTTACTGGCAGCCTTTCGCCATTTTTCTTTGTTGTCGTCAATGGAAAGTGACAAAACAATAACAGATGAATCCGTCTTAAAAAACTCCTTCAACTTTTCTATTTGAGGGAATGCTTCTATACAGGGACCACACCAACTGGCCCACACATCTATTAAAATAATCTTACCATTTAGGTTAGTTAGCTTAACTGAACTTCCCATAAAGTCTTCGGCAACAAAGTCAGCAGCCGGATCGCCTACACCGTAGGATGCTAGTATTTTTTTTAGAGACACCAATGCATCTCTATATTCCGGTACCGCTATAGCATCCATAGACGCTGCTATTGCATCAGGATTCCTTTCTCGTTTAGGGCTTGTCAATTCAGCATACATGTTGCTGGCCGCCATCCACGATTTAATATGGCGCAACGCATCATCCTCAGCGCCCTTATTGTGCTTTGCTATAATACTGCCTATCCGCTGGTACACCACCAACAGTAAAAAATCTGCTGACACAAAGCCTTTGGCATATGGGGCGATCAATGAATCTACCTTATCGATATAGAAAAGCTGAAATTCCTTTGCGGCATCCGCTGACAAGCCGTTTTCTGCAGGAAAATACCAGGACAAGCTAAAAAAGCTGTTGATTATATCGGCTTGTATTCTTGCCGTTTCCAATCTTACAAAAGCTTCAGGTAAGCCAACCGTCTTATCGAGTATGGCTTGCCGCATTTTGCCATGGGCAACTATATTGACAATCGTTTCGCTGTAAGATTTGGACATAACAGAATCAACAACACAGTAGGACCCAGATTTGGGATAGGTGGTTTGCCTCAAATACATATTTTCTGCTGCCGCATCGCCGCTAAATACAGCCTTCTCCGGATAAAAGTGGTCTATTACCATTTCTATCGAATCGCCGGGTGATAAGTAAACTATATTCCTGCCAATCCTGAAATAGCCAGGCTTATCGACATACATGGCAATTGAAAAATTGCCTGCACTATCCGGCAGAAAAAAGTTTTGCTGATTTGCCAAGCTTAGTCGTCCAATGTCAGACATGTCCTCTACTTCACAATTATTCTGCAGGTTGAGAAGCTTGCCACTAAGCCAAACATTTGGAACCACATCCTGCGCCATGGTTACAGACCAAATGAAACAGGAGCAAAAAAGAAAAACAACTTTTATTCCTTCAATTTTCATAAGAAACCTCCTTATCAAAAAAATGGGCTGGCTTTACCTTGGTATAACCAGCCCTTGTAGGCTATGGGTATTTA
This sequence comes from Chitinophagaceae bacterium, assembly GCA_024643625.1. GTDB lineage: Bacteria > Bacteroidota > Bacteroidia > Chitinophagales > Chitinophagaceae > Phnomibacter. The sequence goes on along the minus strand of JAHEMO010000024.1, from coordinate 14,655 downwards.
AAACAACTTTTAAATACAATAGCGCCGCACGCACTTGAACCACAATACCTATCAAGGGAGCAATCGGAATTTGGGCACAACTGTCGGTGCAAGGGTTTCCTTCGTCACCCGCCAGAATATTCCTCATTTCTTCTCTGCTAAGTTTGCCCTGCACATTTGCGAGGCTCATTTTTTCATTTTTCATTGTCTACTTTTTTGTAATTAAAAAAAAGCTTTACCCGGCCAGATAATTGCAAAATAAAGTTGACGCATTATTGCATTCAAAAATCACTAAAACCTGACTTGTCTGTAACCTCCTTCCGCCTCATCTGTAACCTCGTTCCGATTTTGAACAGCTTATGCTTGCCGACTTCGTAATTACTACCTACCACCGAGCTGTAGTAACCTTTCCATCGGCACATTGAGTTCAACAATTTTTCCTTCTTTATCAAAAAGAAAAGATTGCGGTATAAACTGAATGCCAAACAATGCCGCAAGCACGCCGCTAAAACCAGCCTTTGAAGGGTCTAAATAGTTTTGCCAGATGATTTTGTCAGCTACTACCGCCTTTTGCCAACGTGCCTCGTCTTCATCAATGCTGATGGATACAATGCCAAGTTTCGACGCATCAATACTGTCAAGCCTGTCGCTCAGCTCCTTGTTAAATGCCCGGCAAGGCACACACCAACTGGCCCAAAAATCAACAAATGTGAAACGACTGGTATCCATGACCGCTTGAATAGACGAGCGCTTACCCGAAGCATCTTGTACAAATACATTCGACAAATCAGGCTTATGCAACAACCATTTTCCATTGGCTACAAATGCCTGTAATCTTTTACCGGCAATGGTGTGCAATACGCTGCTATCCATTATACGCATGGCCGTATCAAGCGTTTCAAACGAAATATTGTTGGCTTCATCGAGTAATTTTGTTACGAGGTAATAATTACCCGGCATTTGCCGCACAAGATTCAATACATTCCTTTCATACTCTTTGTACTTGAACTGCAGCATGAGATTGTCAGGAAAACTAATCGCATAGCGTTCATGGGCAATGCGTTGCCTGAAGCCTTTATCATTGACTATTATAGCAGGTAATTCAAATGGCAATATTTGATTATTATAGTAGTAATCATTTTCGCCGCCCATTACATAGGCAGACCTTGCACCGTAAGCAAAGCTGACATCAAAAGTATCTTTCGACAAAATGAAGGTGGGACAGTAGCTAAGTACCGAATCGTTTTTGAACAACTTAATTTCTGCCCGGGTAGGTTCTGGTATTGTAAACGCTATTATCGTATCTGAACATGGCAAAGCAATGGCCTCAATGACCTGAAATCCTTTGCCTTCATAAATTTTTAAGTCAATAACCTTGAGCGTGATACCATTAAAATCTTCTTCAAACCCATCAAACTTTAGTCTCAGCCAAACGTTCTGGGCATGTGAATTATTAAATATAAATAGCAAGAGCAGGGCTAAATTCAGTATCTTATTTTTTTGTGACATGCTTAAAATTATTTACTTCTTACTATAAAAAGAGCCAGCGCATAAGTAAATAAATGCTCCCGCGCTAAATTAAACGACTACCTGCTTATACCAGATACCCGAATAAAAAAAGGCTGCCCGTTATTTTTGAGACAGCCTTTCCTTTTTTATTGAATACATCCCCCTGGCACCAGACTGCCGTCAGATTTTTTGCAAGCACAACCTGTTTGCATGGGATTGGTATTAGTTACGCATTCCCCCGTCATCCAGGTATGGTCTGCAGGATGGTTGATGTATTGACAAGAGCCGTAACACGCCCCACCGCCGTCATCCAAATCACCCGCTACAATTGATTTTAATTCTTCTCTCGTCAGCCTGCTTTTTATGGCCGACAAACCCATTTTTGTTGTGTTCATTTTTTACAAATTTTTACTGTGAAAAATAGCTGCTACACCGGCCGGGCATTGCAGGGTAAAGTTCAACAACAAAAGCTTGCAAAATTCATTTGCGGGCACCTTGTCTGTAACCTGCTTCCACCTCATCTGTAACCTCGTTCCGTTTTATCCCGCTATTGGCCAAACGATTTCACAAATCCGGCAAATAACCGCGCAAGTAAGCTGCGATCTTCCGTAACAATTTCCACAGCTACATGAAGTCCTTCCTGGTATTGAAGCAGTATATTCCTGTCTGTAGTTAAGCCATTGGGCAAGCTTATCAGGGCAAGATAGCCGCTATCGTTTGGTATGGCTTTTACTTTCTCCAATCGGCCCATGAGCATACCAAACTCTTCATAAGGCCAGGCATCAAACCTCAGTAATGCATGCTGGCCCGGCACCAGCTTTCCAAAATTGTGTTGTGGCAAGGTGGCTTCTATAAAAAAACTGGCTCGCGGCGGTTGTACGCTACCTAACCATTCACCTGTCTTCATGTACCGGCCGTCGTTTACAAAGCGTTCAAAAGAAAGTAGCCCATTGCAGGGGGCATACAGCAAATATTGTTGCTCCCACATAGCAATGGCCGCTATCCATTTTTCAAGCGACTGCCTGAACTTGTAAGGCTCCATCGCGAGCTCATTTGCGATCGTTGCTATTTCCTTTTGCTTTTCCAATTGCTGTGCTGCATTGTTTAGCCGGGTGGCTTCGTATTGCGGAACTATCATTTTTTTGCCAAGCCATTTGCTTTTTTCCGCGCCATACTCTAGCGGCGCAATTACTTTTTGATCAACAAGTTTTGATTGTGCTGCAAAGTTTGCATTGGCCAGTGCGAGGTCTTCCTGAGCCAGCAGTCTTTGTTCGTTTAGCAATACGTCTTGCTGGCGCAGGATATTCCAGTCTTTATGAAGTTGCTTTTGATGATTGGTATAATAATGGCCTGGCAGGTATTGGCTATACTGCAGCAAGGCGTTTTTAAATAATTGGTATTCTCCTTCCAACTCCCCAAGGTGCTCACTTCTTTGTGTGAGCAATTGTTGGCACATGTACGCAGAAACATAGCTATTGTCGGACAATAGCTTGTAAACACTATCGGCAAGTACCCGGTGCGAGGCGATAAGCCGATAGTCCACCGTGGATTCCAGTGCAGCAATCAGGCTTCCTGCCAGCACGGTATCCCCATCGCGCTGTAGCAGCGCTTGCAATCTGCCCTCGCGGCGAATAACCAATGGCTGCGGCCCGTTCACAGAAAGTAGTTGCCCGCTGGTCAAAACTTTGTCGGGGTAATGGATGAAACTGGCAATAGCAACCAGTAATGTTACCAGCAAGAAGAACAGCATGGTTCCCCAACGCACAATCCACGGAGGTCGTGCAGATAGAAAGGCTGCCAATGCCTCATCCTGCTGGATGTTTAAGCCCTGTGCTTCCTGCATTATTTCATTCCGTTTTCTACGCATAAAAAGCATGCTTATGATCCCAGCGATAATTGATTTTTTACCAGGTCGTGGTAGCGCCCCTTTGCCGCCGAAAGCGTATGATGTGTGCCCTGCTCCACGATGGCGCCCTCATGCAATACCACTATCTGATCAGCAAGCTGCACCGTGCTAAGCCTATGCGCTATTACCACTACGGTCCTGTTTGCACAAACAGTAGCAAGATTTTCCAAAATCATTTTTTCATTGTTTGCATCAAGCGAATTAGTGGCCTCATCAAAAAACAGGAAGCTGGGTTGTTTGTAGATAGCCCTGGCTATACTCAGTCGCTGCTTTTGTCCTCCGCTCATACCAATGCCTTCAGCACCCAATTTGGTATTAAAACCCAGTGGCAGACTTTCGATATAGGGGAGAATATTGGCAAAACTGCAGGCTTCTATAACCTTTCCCATATCAACAGCCTCTTCTGCAACAACAATGTTCTTTAGAATGGTATCATTGAAAATGAAACTATCCTGCATTACCGCGCCGCACTGGCTGCGCCAATAACCCGGGCTAATTTGCTTAAAAGGTGTATGGCCTATCTGTATACTTCCTTCGTAGGTTTCAAAAAAACGCAGCAGTAATTTTAGAAGTGTGGTTTTACCACTACCACTCATTCCCACAATAGCCGTGGTTTTACCAGCAGCAATATGCAAGTTGATGTCTTTAAGCACCGGCTCATTGCCCACACCGGGATAGGTAAAACTCAAATTATTGATTTGGATGCTGCGATCATGTGGCAATACCCGTTGTAGCATGTTGTTGGCTGTTTCTTCATCGGCCAGTACATGTATCTCGTTCATGCGTTCCAGCGATATAGTAGCATCCTGCGCCTGCTGGGTAAACCCAATCAATTGCTCCACCGGGCCATTCATTTGCCCGATGATGTATTGGATAGCCAGCATAACGCCGAGGCTTAGCTGGCCCAGCACCACAGCTTGCGCTACAGCAAAAGTGATGAGAATATTTTTACCCTGATTAATAAAAATGGCACCCACCTGCTGGTACTGATTCAGCGAAAGACTGCGGAAACTTAAGCGGAATACACCAGCCTGCAGGCGCTCCCAATGCCAGCGAAAGCTGTGCTCCGCATTATTGAGTTTAATTTCCTGTACACCATACACCAATTGCATGCTGGCATTATTTTCGCGAGCCACCAAACCAAAACGTTGATAGTCGAGCCGGCGCCTCAGCCGCAGAAAAACACGTATCCACACCAGATACAGTAAGCTGCCGGTCATAAAAATGATGAACACGCTGACACTGTACTGCAGCAACACTATGGTAAATGCCAGCAAATTCATAACCGCAAACAATGTACTAATGGCTGAGCCGGTTAAAAACTGCTCAATACGCTGCTGATCGTGCAGGCGCTGCAGGATATCGCCCGGATGGCGGCTATCAAAAAAATGAAATGGTAGGCGCAGCAGTTTAGCCCAAAAACTGCTGAGCAATCGCAAGCTTATGCGGGTACTGATGTGCAGCAGTATGCGGCTCCGTATAAACTCCACAGCCGTTTGGCTGAGCAGCAACATAAGCTGCGCCGCCAGTATAATTTGGATATAATTGAGGTTGCGGGTATTAATGCCCGTATCTACCAGGCTTTGGGTAAGAAAGGGAAATACCAATTGCAGCAGCGTGCCCAGCATTAAACCAATTGCTATCTGTACCAGGTATTTTTTGTAGCTAAATAGCTGCCTGAACAATTCAACCCAGCCTGCCTTATGCTGTTGCGTCGAAGCTTCTGCCTCATCAGGTACTGTCAGGCTACCCCGCACCTCTAACAACAGCGCCACGCCCAATGCGCCTCCCACATCGGCTGTACTTAGCCAGTGTTGAATAAAAACCTTGGTTGGCAATGTAATTATTCCTTTGGCCGGATCGGCAATCTGCAACCTGCCTGGCTTGCTGTTGGGTGTAAGTACCACAAAATGATGCTGATCCCAATGCAAAATGGCTGGCAGCGGCGCCTTGCTAAGCAATGCTTCCAAACTTAACTTAGCGCCAACCGTATGAAAACCCAAAGCCTCGGCACAGTGTGCTAATCCCAATAGTGAAGCACCGTGCTTGCCATAGCCTGTCTTGGTCCTTACATACTCCCTGTCTACCTGCAAGCCATGATACTTCGCCACCATACGCAGGCAAGCTGGCCCACAATCCATGGCATCAAGTTGGCGGTAGAAGGGGAAGGACATAAGGCTGATTTTGTTATTATTAGAAAACACCTTGTTGCAAGCTATTGCTTCAAAAAAGGTTCCTCACGCCCATCTGCAAAACCTCCACAATAAATGTGGCAAAAATTCATCGACTACTCCAAATTTTCCATCAGCATTTTTTGGAGAGATGACAATGCAATATTTTTTTGTAGAATAACTCCATTGCTATCCAGGAGAAAGTTGGTCGGAAAAACATTGATACCTAGCTTTTCGGTGACAGAACCATTTTTATCCAGCATTTGAGGCCAATTCAACGCATCTTTTATAATCAGATTTTTCCAGGCATTTATTTTAGAGTCATTGTCAATAGAAATTCCAATTATCTGAAACCCGTCAGCTTTATAGCTGTTAAATAATTGCCTGAATGCTGGAAACTGCTGCCTGCATGGAATGCAATCTGTAAACCAAAAATCTATGAGGGTATAGGAGCGGCCCAGCATTGATTTTTGGATTGATGTAATTTGTTCCCTATCAGTTACAAGCTGCAATTCAGGAAACACTGCCCCAATCCGTAGTAATGCAGCTTCCGACAATTCGGCTTTGAGCCATTGTCCCGGGATTGAATTTTGCATTTCCTCAGAAAAATTCCTGTAAACGTCATTGAAGCTGTTCCGGTGTCCCAGATTCTTTAGGCGTTCTATCATTTTCCATAATGTAACCTGGGAACGCGGGTGGGCTAAGGCATAAGCTTGAAACAGTGAATCAGATTTATTCATCATTTTCCTGTGGTAATTTTCCAACATTATGACGCTATCTTTTGGCAGGCTATTGTCAAATTTCTCGTAAAGACCTTCTTCGTAGGCATATAATGCATTCACGCTATCCACAAGATTTTTAAAAAATAAGTTGTAATCATACTTCATTTCATTCTGAATGGACGAGCCGGCAACGAATGGAGACACATGTTCATCTATTGAATCAATTTCTACGACAATGTCTTCACCGCTGATTAAGACAAAATCTGTAGCACCACTTGAATGCAAACTCTCAATCACAAACCGGTAAGGATAAATATTATTATCCCCGCACTTACGGTTTATTACAAATGCGCCTTTCTTAATACATGCAGAATCTCTGCCATAATTTTTGCCGTAATATTTTGCATCATTGATGGCAGGAGTCAAAAATATCTTTCCTTCTTCAATTGTACCAACATAACCCTTTATGGTTTGTGTCACCTCCTGCGATACTCCGTATATATATGGTATGTAAAGTATCAAGAATACAAAAAGGCTCTTCATTGGCAAAAATCTATCAATCCGAAAATTCTACCTAAAATTTGGCTGGTTAGTGATGGAAAATACATACTGGGAACGCTCATTTAACCCCATGAAACATTTGTATAGCTATTTAGCAGATTAAGGGTCTTGCACAAACTTTAGGTTCGCTGCATGAGGGCGAATATCTGCAAACTTTATTAATGGTACATTGCGAATCCGTGGAACATGGTATACATAACGGTCTCAAATCATCATCACATTCATCTGGCACATCACCTGCCAATATTCTACTCATCTCATCCCTTGACAACTTGCCTCTGATGTTTGCGAGGCTCATTTTTTTTACTTCCATAATTTTTTAATTTTTGTTTGTTATAAAATGGGCACCCCACCAAGGCCATATGCACATCGGCTTTCCCCGTATCCCGCCTGCGCAAGCATCACACTAATAAAACATGACATCCAGATAGGAATCAATCCTCTTTATTTCGTAATCATACTCACGTATGGAATTATATTGGATTATGCCATAGTTATCAACAGCGAGAACTACAGGTATAGCTGCTATTTCAAAAGCAAAAGCCATAGCGCTAAAATTCGGTTTAGCTGTGTCATAAACGTTGGCGAACGCTTGCATGGAGTAATCCTGTATCATTTTCTTCCATTTACCTTCATCGTTGTCAAAATTGATATACAATACCTGCAATCCCCAATCAGCATATTTCTTTTGAGTGGCTTTAATCGTCGGTATAAGTTTTTTACAAGGACCACACCAGCTTGCCCCCAGGACAATTAAATATGGCTTTTTGAGCAAATTTTCTCTAGTAAAGACTTGCCCACTTTCATCAGTAAACTGAAATTCCGGTAATGTTTGCCCGACAGCCGTTTTGTCTCTGTTGGCAACTTTTCTTTGAAGATATTTTCCCGTCTCGGTAGCCTTAATATCAGAAGATAATAATTCCCACGCAGTTATCAGTTCATGCGTTTTTACACTGTTCAATTTTTGTGACAATTCCGCAAGAACAAACGCACTGTAAAAGTTATCAGGATTCCTCATAATCAGGTCTAATTCCCTTAAATAGAAATTACGATCTAATTGATTGGCTGCCGGATCTTTACTGCTGAGAATACTGGACATAATATCACGAATTTCACGATGCAAATTGTTTGTCTTTGAATAAATTGGATACAATTCTTTAGGAAAAATATTGGGGTCAAATTCAATTTTCATGGCACCGCTGTCAACAATAAAAGTGAAATTTTTCCTTTCGCCCTCAATATCCAATCGGGCACTTGCCGCAGGGTTCTTCATTTCTCCGTTAAAGTGAAAAGCGCCTTTTGCAACCTTGCCAATGAGTGTATCCAAATGATACCCATCTAACAATACTTCACGAACCAATAAGGTGACATGCCGACCTTCATATGTCTGAAAACCTGAGGCATCTATATTAAACATATATTGCCCACTGCTATCTATAATTGTAAAAAATATCAGCAAAAATGTAGTGGCAAAACGGATGCATCGAAAAAAGCGGTTCAATTGACATTTTAATTTGTGCTGCATTGTAAAAGTGATAAATGACAAAAAGAAAGAAACAAAAAGAAGAGCGAAAACGCCCTCCGCAATAAATAACTATCTACTACTAGGGACCAACACAATCCTGTGACACTACACTAGAATGCGTTGACTTGCATACGCAGCGGTCTTGTGAGTTCATTTCACATGTGCCGGAAACCGTACCTGTTCCGCTTTCGTAATAAGAACAATGAGTGCCAGCAGGTAGACAAATTGTTCCTACATCTCCAGCCATAATCGCCTTCATTTGTTCCCTTGAAAGTTTGCCTCTGATATTTGCGAGGCTCATTTTTTTTACTTCCATAATTTTTTAATTTTTGTTTGTTAGAAAATGGGCACCCAACCAAAGCCATGGGCACATCGGCTTCCACGGTATCCCGCCTCCGCAAGCAGGATAAGCTCGTCCGGGTATTTCTAAGGGTGAGCTATTCCCGCAGAAAATAATTTAGATCTTCAAGGTCATATTCTTTTGGCATTTCACGACCGTTGAAGAATAGTGTTGGCGTGTATCGGATATCATTCATTTTGCACCATTCGGCCATGGCAGACATTTTGGCTTTCATGTTATTAATAGCCCCATTTACAGGAAACTTTTGACTGAATGCCTTGTAATTTTTGGGTTGAGCGGCATACCATTCATCCAATGCATGGGGAATTTTATTGGGCTCCTGCGCATCCAACGCCATAAGATGCGCTGCTGACCGATAAGATTGATGTTCCTCATCATCGGCCACCATAAAAATAATCTGCCCCTTAATGCTTTCCCGGTTCTGCCGCAACAACTGCTCCACTTTGGGATGCGCCTTGCTACACGGGCCGCAATGCGGATTACAAACTTTTATCAGACTGTTATGCGCTGTAATATTTCCCAACTGAATGCCTAATCCATCTGTAGCAGATACTATTTGCTTTTGCTGCTGCCATAATGCCTTAAACACCACCGGGTTAAACTTGAGCCTGCGGTAAGCCCAGCGCTCCTGCCTTGCCTCGTAGAGCCTCATAAGCAAGGGCTTTACGGCAAACCAACCTAATGCAGTCAGACCATAGGCCAACGCTATAGCAGGCAATGCACTAACAGAAAAACTAGCCTGAGAAAACTGCGCAAAAAACAATAGCGATACCACCCCTGAAAGCAGCAGAATGCCTTGTACCAAGAGGCAAAGTGTACACCACTGCCTTGCTATGCGCCATTGATAGTAAATACTGAAAACAGGATAAACAAGCGAAGCCACAGCAAGCCAAGCTAACCATGGCAAGACATTGGGCACCCCATTATGACCCAATAGCAGCAACAAGCCTCCAGCAAAATAAATGAAACCTACTTCGCTCCAGGATAGCACACCAAAAAGCTTTCCAGCCTTGCTATTGAGTATGGCGTTGCAGTTTGTTTTGGCTATACCGGTACATACTTTTTGCAAAAAGGGATTGGCCTTATCTATATCGTACCACAACAGCAAAATGCTTACCAAAAGTCCGGCACAATACAAAATAAAAAACAACAGAAAGCCCGTGTACAAATTACCACGCAACGTAATAGACTGTACAAAAAACTGATACAGGAATAGCCCGGTAAGTGTCAGCAAAAATGCTAAAGGAGCAAATCCATTTACATTGTATACTGATCCGCTCTTAGTCTTTGGCTTATACCCACTTGCAGCATCCGGTTCGGCCAGCATATAAACGCCTGTCCATGCATTCAAAAAATAATGGCGCGACATTGTAGTGGCCTTGCGGTAACTATGCTGATACAGTACCACATCATTTTCTCCAATGGAGATTACTATGGCAAAGGGCCGCTCAGGATGCCTCGTTACCGCAAGAAATGGTGTATCAATTTGGCTGATATCATCCATACTGCCTTTAGCAGCAATATGCGGAATTTGCCAGCAATGCAAGGCATCGCTTACACAAAGCAGGCTTGGCCAGAATGGATGTTGTTGTAAGGTTTCTTCTACTACATGCGCCGGTACATTTACCTGCAATAATTTTAGCCAGCGGCAAATGGATTGTGTGTGATGTGATAGAGACAATGATAACATGCAGCTCCAGGTTTTGTGAAAGAGACAGGTATCAATAGATACCGGTAGTCAAATTTGCATGTGTAATTGCATTCAACAATCAATCAGAATCAACTTGTCTGTAGCCTCAATCCACCAAAACTGTAACCTCATTCCGCTTTCCGAATTTTTGTGACAAAAAGTGAAAAGTCTGATGTGCCAATAGATGAAAACACTAATTTTGAAAAAACCAGATGCATGCCCCCAACGTATACAAAATCCGTGAGGCAGAAGGCTATAGCCTATGCCATTAAATCCATTCGTATTCAATCAGGTATTAAGCGACAATTTGTTGCACAATCTCTTGACCTATCTGTAAGCGCTATTGACAAAATAGAACAGGGCAAAGTGCCCTTGCGTCTTTTGGATGCAATGATTTTTTGTGAATTATCCGGAATAAACCTTAGTACACTAGAGGAAGCTTATAATAGAGAATTGTCCAAAATTACCCCCCCCCCCCGCGGATGAACCGACGGTGAAGGAGAGGAAACCATAATAGATTTGATTACTTGAAATAGCGACTTCCGTATTACTTTCTACTTCAGCGCTTCATTCAAAAACTGCTGTAGCTTTTCGAATCCATCGGTACCTGTTTCCCTAAAAACGATTTTGCCGTCTTGGTCAATCAATACAAACGTGGGAAAATTCTCGACTGCGAATTGGTCAACAATACTGCCTTTGCCTTCTTGCATTTTTACAAAAAGTTGCTGCGAAATGAGCGGTTTCGCTTTTATGTATTCGCTAACCAGTTCTGGATTTTTATCGAGTGCAACACCTACATAACGAAGGCTTGTTGCATGCCGATCCAACATTGACGAAAATTTTGGATACAAAGCTACACAGGGGCCGCACCAGGTACCCCAAAATTCAAGTAGTGTGTACGGGTATCTTGCATCCGTTAGAGCTAATGTAGCACCGGTTATGGTTCTGTACTCATGCCCGGGATCAATGCTGAACCCAACATGAACACCCATAGGATTATGGTTTACCACGCTATTTACTACCAGGCTTAAAGGTTGATAAATCAGCGTTGTAGGTGTATAAACAACTGAATCAATTTTGGTAGCACGACCCAAATCCCTGTATTTGATTCCGTTGATATGCCGAGTGTTTGTATCAGATGATGGAAGCATAAGGTAACGAGGATGCTTCCACTCGTTTATGGTAAGTTCAAACATGCTGTTTTGCACTATCAGGTTCCAAGGCTTTTCAAGATGTACAAATTTACCAATGAGCAGCTCCTGAGGATAAATTGCTCCGGCATATTTTGCATACACTGTATCACCATCATTCACCTTTAGAGAGGTACAAGTAAGGGGAAGCCACTTAACATGTTCAATATAGGACACAGTATCGCTAAAAGGGAACTTAAGATTAAGCAATAAGCCAATATTGCAATCTATTTTTAATTTTCCACTACTATCCGATACTTCATAAGGTCTTTCCTCTTCAAAATTGTCATCAAAGTCACAATCAAAGGCTATGCTTAAAGATCCTTCAGGATGTTTGGTTAGCAGCGCATACAACCTGTGAGTGGAATCATCCCGTTTATTTGAAAGTCTGAAATAAATAAGCCTGACGCTATCTTTCATTCCAGACACTTTTTCTTTTTCAACCCCAACTGATAGTAAAGCAAACGATCCTGTAATGTATTTGTAACTTCCAATTTCTTGCTTCTGAAGTAACAATGTATCTACATTGGTTTGGCACCATAAGCTCAAAGTATTACCAAGTGCGAATAATAAAACTGAAACGACTCTTGACATTGATTACAGATATGAAAAAATGGGTGCCTACATAATTAGACAACCCATTTAAATTTGGATAAAATCAACAAATTTTATGGATGAAACTTTGAAACAATTAGCATGCATAACTTAATCCGTCACAACAAATTTTGTTGTTGTAGTCGTCGTGCACGCAATCGCCATGAATACTTGAGCATTCCGACCTTCCGCTGGTACATCGAATGGTACAAGTTCCGTCACCGTTATCATTTTCATTGCCTGCCAGTATCTGGCTCATCTCGTGTCTGCTAAGCTTGCCTTTTACATTGGCAAGTTTGCCTGTTTTTTCCTTCATAACTTTTTTGTTTTTAATTATTGAGTAATAAAACCATCCGGCCAGATAGTTGATAGTGAAATTTCGGGTGAATACAATATTGAAAACTCACAAAAACGCAACTTGTCTGTAACCTCATTCCACCAAATCTGTAATCTCATTCCGTTTTTGCATTCATATCTCCATTTTTTTTGGGAAAGTCACCTAGTCAGCAAAAAATATGTCACCTTTTTTTGAGTGACACTCAATACGGTGACAAAAAAAAGTTTGCTATACTGAATGTTGCTTTATGCTTTATGCTTTCTGCACATCAAGGGTTGTGAGCGACTGACATCTCCCTTCTCGTCCCATCATACAACTCATACTCCAACAAGCGACAATCAATTTTGCTGTTGTAAAACTCGTGGCGGCGTTTTGCTTTCAGGCCAATTTTTTTGGCAAGCTCCATATTGCCGGTAAATACATAGCCGGTATATCCCTTGCATTTTTGTTTCATGAAATCGCCGATCTGCGCATAGGTTTCTTCCAAGGCATGTACATCGCCGAGTCTTTCGCCATATTCGGGGTTTATCATCATTACTCCACCGCCATTATCGGGCACCGGTGTATCGGTAAAATCACAAACCTTACAACGCAGCACATCATCTACTCCTGCAGCAATCGCATTCAGTTCGGTATTTTCTATGGCACGTGGATTATTATCGGTGGCTATAATGCGCAGCCCCGGCACTTCTATTACCTGTTCCTCTATCTCGCGGTAAGCGGCGGCATACATGGCAGCATCATAGCCCTGCAAGTGCATAAAAGCATAGTTGCTGCGAAACAATCCCGGCACTTTTTTAGTAGCAATAAGTGCTGCTTCAATAGCCAATGTACCTGAGCCGCACATGGGGTTGATGAAGGGACTTTTTCTATCCCAATTGGTGGCATAAATGGTTGCTGCGGCCAGTCCCTCCAGCATGGGTGCAAGTCCCGGTATTTTGCGGTAGCCATGCCTTGCCAATGAGTCGCCCGACGTATCGAGAAATAATTCGGCTTTATCGTTTTTCCAAAATAAATGTACTACCGTGCCTTTGAGTTCGGAGCCTGTATCGGGCCGAACACCGGTATGCTTGCGCATGGTATCCACAATAGCATCTTTTACCCGCAGGTTGGCATACATGCGGTTGTTGATGGTATCGTTAAGCACATTGCTGGTAACGGAAAAATAACCGTTTGCCGGCAGTATGGCGGGCCAGTCTATTTCGCTCACGGCATGGTACACAGCATCGGCATCGGCGGCTTCAAATTGTTTGAGGCTGTATAGTACCTGGCTGGCACAACGCAGGTGCAGGTTCAGCCGAATACAGTCGAGTATTGTGCCCCGCATTTTTATACCCGTTATAAATTCCTCATCTACCGTATAGCCCAATGCCTTTACCTCGGCTGCCAGGTACGGCGCTATGCGCTTATGGCTGGTAATAGTGAGGGAGGCTTCCTGTTCAAAATAATTCGTAACAACCATGTGGTAATAATTGAAGCAGGTCATCGTGCGATCATACTATAGTACCCTGCGCTTTGGCGGTAAATGTAGTGTTGAAGTTTGCATGAACTGTGCATGGGCATGGTATAGCTGCGCATAATGCAGGCTATAAAAGCGGTTTCGTCCAATAAAGTACAAAGTTTGCATAAAGAACTTTGGCCGATAGCACCTGCACCTGCCTATATTTTACCTTAGCGCCGTATTTAAAATTATCGCTATGAAAAACATGTCCCGCTTTATTATGCTGCAGGTGTTTATGGCATTAGGCATCAGCCTGATGGCCACTGCGCAAGACAATCAGACCAAAAGACTTACCATCCCCAGTGGCAAAACCACGGTATCGGCTACGGGTAGCATCAAGGGCTACCAAACCATCGACTATCTGGTGAAAGGCACCGCCGGCCAAACCTTGTCGGTTACCCTTAAAACAAATAGCAACAGCAATTATTTTTTGGTGTATGGCCCCAACGACCGCGAAACAGCCATTTACAACAGTGATGCAGGCGAACAAACCTGGACCACCACCATGACTACAACAGGCGACTATGCAGTACGTGTTTATCTGTATCGCAATGCTGCCCGCAACAATGCTAAAGCAAGCTATACCGTTACCGTAGGCATGAAAAGTGC
>JAHEMO010000200.1 GCA_024643625.1 Chitinophagaceae bacterium | reverse complement strand
ATAACGGTGAAAACTGGTTTAAGGCCAACCAACCTCCGGTGGGACAATTTTACCACGTAACAGTTGACGAGGCCAAACCTTACCGCGTGTATGGTGGTCTGCAAGACAATGGTGTTTGGACTGGCTATACCACCAGGCAGCGTACGAGTGATGCCAACTACGACAGTCTGCAATACCGCAGCATTGCGGGCGGCGATGGCATGATGACGCAGGTAGATACCCGCGATAACAAGACCGTTTATACCGGCTTTCAGTTTGGTAGCTATAACCGCCTGCACTTAGATACAGGAGGTAGCAAAAGCGTTAGGCCTCAGGCTATGCTTGGTGAAGAAAAACTTCGCTTCAACTGGCTTACGCCTATCCTGCTCAGCCGCCACAACCAGGATGTATTTTACATTGGCAGCCAGTTTTTTCACAGGAGTATGAATCAGGGTAATACCATTGAAAAACTGAGTAAAGACCTGACTAATGGCGCCAAAGAAGGCGATGTGCCCTTTGCCACCATTAGTACTATAAGCGAAAGTCCTTTCCGATTTGGCATGCTGTATGTGGGTACCGATGATGGCAATGTGCACCTGAGCAACGATGGCGGATACAATTGGACTGCCGTAAATGCCGGACTGCCAAAGGGCCTTTGGGTAAGCCGTGTTGTAGCCAGCAGGCATGCACTCAACCGCGTGTACGTAACCCTGAATGGCTACCGCAACGATCATTTTGCACCTTACGTTTTTCGTAGCGACGACAATGGCAAAACATGGCGCTCAATAGCCGCCAATCTGCCGCTCGAACCCGTGAATGTGGTTTTGGAAGATCCTAAAAACGACAGCATTTTATATGTGGGTACCGACGGCGGACTGTATGTAACCAAAGATGCCGGCGCAAGCTGGCAGAGCTGGCAAAAAAATATGCCCCATGCTATACCCGTACACGACATAGCCATTCAGGAGCGTGAAAATGAAATAATAATTGCCACGCATGGCAGAAGCCTGTACATCGCCAGCCTAAATGAGATGCATGGCATTAAAGAGGAAAAGAAAGAAACCCGCAGGAGAAATTTTGAAGAATAATGGCAAGCTTCCCCACTGCCCTGCAGCGCAATGCCAGCTTGCAGGCCTACCATAGTTTTGGATGCAAGGTGCAGGCAGCCGGCCTTGCCGGTTTTAGCGGCGTGGAACAAATACCCGAGCTGGTGGCAGAAGCAGCACTTCCCTCACTACTGGTATTGGGTGGCGGCAGCAATGTGCTTTTCACCCGCAATTATCCGGGTCTTGTTTTACTTAACCGCATCATGGGCATGCGGGTAGAAAAAGAAGACGAACAGCATATTTACCTACGTGTAGGCGCGGGCGAAAACTGGCACCAACTGGTATTGCATTGCGTGGATAAGGGTTGGGGTGGCATTGAAAACCTGAGTTTAATTCCGGGCTGTGTTGGCGCTTCGCCCATGCAAAATATTGGCGCCTACGGCGCAGAAGTTAAGGATGTAATAGACGAAGTGGAGGCCTGGCACTTGCCCGACCAACAGGTCATCCGCTTTAACAACAGCGATTGCCGCTTTGGCTACCGCAACAGCATTTTTAAGCAGGAGTTGAAAAACCTGGTGGTTATTAGTTCCGTACGCTTCAGGTTGCAAAAGCAGCCCAAACCCAATACTGCCTATGGGGCTATCAGGCAACAATTGGAAGCCATGCAGGTATCGAGGCCGGGTATAGCCGATGTGAGCCGCGCTGTAATTGCCATCAGGCAAAGCAAACTGCCCGACCCAAAAGAAATTGGCAATGCGGGTAGCTTTTTTAAAAATCCGGTGGTAAAAACTGCGGTCGCTGATGAACTATTGGCACAATTTCCGGAAATGCCCGGGTACCCGGACACAGCGGGATATACCAAAATACCGGCCGGCTGGCTAATTGAAAAAGCAGGCCTCAAAGGCTACCGGCAGGGCGATGCAGGCGTTCACCAGCAGCAGGCATTGGTAATTGTAAACCACGGAAGCGCAAGCGGCGAAGAATTGCTGGCTGTGGCCCAACTGGTGCAAAAAAAAGTGAGCGATATGTTTGGCATATCGCTCGAAAAAGAAGTGAATATTTTACCCTGAATTTAGCCCCAAAGGCCCGCAGGATAGGCACCACTGGCTACTAAGTTGTCAACGCTTGCTTTTACAATTGGCGCATCCTCTTTATACGTTACCCCAAACCACTGTGCCTCGGTGGGAATGACTTTAATGTCGCCGTAGCCGCCGGCAATAAAGTCTGCAGCCACGGTAGGTAGCAGGAATTCAGATTTCAGCTCCTGACCTTTGGCGCGAATGAAATCTTTAAACCAATCGCCTGCCAAACCAAACACCCCGGGTGAAAAGCACCAAAAATTCATGCTTACCGGAGTATTTTCATCCACCTCGGTTTCGCCGCCATTGTCTTCGTATACCACTTCACCACTGGCTTTGCGGTAAATTTTTGTTCGCTCGTTTATGGCTACAAGATTGCCCTCAGCATCGGTTTGGCAAACCCCGCGACTAACGCTGCCATTATCGCTCAGCGTTTTGCTGAGGGTATAGCCAATAATGCCATACTGCTCATTGGAGCAACCACCCGGCTGGCAAAAAGCCGCAGCTTTGGCAAAGCCATCTTCCCCATAAAAATCATCGGCATTTATCACCACAAAATTGCCCGATACCTCCGGTTCTGCACAAAGAATGGCATGGGCGGTACCCCACGGCTTTGCCCTGTCGGCAGGAACGGAATATCCTTCCGGCAAATAATCTTCTAAAGCCTGAAATACATAGGCGGTTTCAATTTTGCCTTGCAGTTTGGGTTCCATCATGCCTTTGAACATATCGGCAAATTCCTCCCGGATGATAAAAACCACTTTGCCAAATCCGGCCTTTATAGCATCGTAAATGGAGTATTCCATAATGGTTTCACCCTTAGGTCCAAAGCCTTCTACCTGCTTCATGCTCCCATACCGGCTGGCCATGCCTGCAGCCAAAATAACTAATGTTGGTTTTTGTATGCTCATCCTTTGTTCATATTTGCCGGCGAATATAATATGATGCCTGTAAATGGATAATTGGCCTTCACCACAAATGCATGTTAGCAAATGGCTAAAGCCTGAGTTAAGTAACGCAGGCCTGCAGGCTGATGTACTTCGGCTCGATTTGCTGCACCCGATTCTTTCCGGCAACAAATGGCTCAAACTGCAGGGTTGGCTGCAGACTTTTACAGAGAAAAAGTACAGCGGCATAGCCAGTATAGGCGGCCCATGGAGCAACCATCTGCATGCTCTGGCTTATGCCTGCCATCAGGCCGGCATACCGCTTAGTGCGCATGTAAAAGGAAATGCTGAAAACCCGACTGCAATGCTTATGGATTGCATGACATGGGGGGCCGAAATCAACTATTACCATGGCGACACCTCCGCTCACGCTGGACTGGCATCAAAAGAAGCTGAGGCAGAAAATCGGTTGTGGATACCTATGGGTGGCGATGGATTACCGGGTGAGCAAGGGGTGACGGAGGTTTTTCATAGATTAAACCTGAGTAGTTACGAGCAAATTTGGGTTGCCGTTGGATCGGGCACCACTTTGCGGGGTATGCTTAAAGCCATTCCACCAACCATTACCGTAAATGGTATTTCGCCCGGCATAAACCACAGTTCTTTACTTACGACCATGCAAGGGCTGCATGACAATCTGGTATTTCACCCCCTGCAGGGTCGCTTCGGAAAAATTACGCCGGAATTGATACAATTTATAAGCGATTGCTACACCGAAACTGCCTTGCCGCTGGATGCTATTTATACCGCAAGATTATTTGGCTATTGGCTTCACTTGGCAAATAACAGTAAGCTAAAGCCCGGTAGCCGACACTTGTTGGTGCATACCGGTGGCTTGCAGGGCAATCGCTCGGTCGCGGCATTGGCCAATCTTTATCCGGCCTTACAATAGTTGTTTGGTTGTATGCATGCAAAAGGAAGAAATCAATTTTTACTTAACGGTTTTTTAGGCTATGCCGTGCATAAAAGCAAAGTGTACCCGTTATGCACCAAGGTTATATTTGCGCCCATGTCATTTTTTTCAAGAGTAGTTTTTTTTTGTACGGTTTTGTTTTGTGCAACCCAACCCTTTGTGGCTTTCGCACAACCATCGCTGCCCGATTTTGATGTTGTAAACCGGGGCAGCAATCGCATAGTTATCAGTTGGACAAACCATTTTGGCGATCTCGCCCAGCTTAATGTGCAGCGCAGTTACGATGGCAAAAAATTTACATCTGTCTATACAGCGGCTTCGCCGGAATTACCGCAGAATGGCTATACCGAATTAGCAAAACCGGGTACTGCCGCGCAATACCGCATTTTTTATGTAATGCCCGATGGCAAATATTTTTTCTCGAAAGCAAAATATCCCGATTATACGCCTGAAGAAAAAACAGGTGCTTCCGATGGTCGTCGCGATCAGGTTGATGAAGCGTTGATGACAGCAATGCAAAAAGCGATCAAACAGCCGGGCACGGAAGCCTATGATTCGCTGATCAATAAAGACTACTTCGTCATCAATCAGGATACACTATTCAAAAAATTAAACGGCAGACAATTGCTCTTGTTCCGGGATAGCATTCTAAACTACACCCGCGATACTTTGTATCAACTCAACGATGATAGTTTATTGCTATCCACTTTTATACCACCCTTCGAACAAAGCACCAGCCGCTATGTGTACACCAATAAGGATGGCTATATTGTAATTGATTTGCCTCTGGCCGATAAAAAGCGATACGACCTTTTACTAATGGAAGAGGACGAACGAAAAGTGCTGAATATTCAGGCCGTAAAAAAGAAATATTTTATTCTGGACAAAAGCAATTTTTACCATGGTGGCTGGTACAAATTTGAATTGAAAGAAGATGGCCGTATTCTGGAACGCAACCGGGTATTTTTACCCAAGGACTTCTAGAGGATTAAGTTCTGCCGTTTGCATTTGCACGCCAAATACCTGCGCAAATGCCTGTAGCACCAGCTGTTTCACCTCATCCATATCTATCACTTTACCCAGTTCCTGTTGCAAACTGGTTACCGCTTTGTTGGCAATACCGCAAGGCACTATATGGTCAAAATAGCGGAGATCAGTATTTACATTAAATGCCCAGCCATGCATGGTAATCCAGCGGCTGGTACGCACGCCCATAGCACAAATTTTTCTTTCGCGGCCGGGTACCTGCGCATCCAGCCACACGCCTGTTTCGCCTGCCGATCTTTCGCCCGCTAATCCATAGTGTGCCATGGTGCGGATGATTACTTCTTCCAGATTGCGCAGGTAAACACCGATATCAGTTTTTATTTTCTCCAAATCGAGAATGGGATAGCCTACCAGTTGCCCCGGCCCATGAAAAGTAATATCGCCTCCGCGATTGATGCGGAAAAATTCAATATCACGTGCTATACGTTCTTCATCACTTATCAGTACATGCTCCATCAGTCCGCTCTTACCCAGCGTGTATACAGGGTTATGTTCTACAAACAACAAATGATGTACAGTAGATCTTGTATGCGGATCAGCATCGGGAAAAGCCTTTTTTACCTGCAAATTTTGCTGCAGCAGCTTTTCCTGATATTGCCATACAGGCTCGTACCGCTGCCGGCCCAAATCGGAAAAATATACTGATGGTAGCTGCATGTGGGCGACAAAAATAGCCATCCCTTAGTGTTTGCAGCGCTGGCATTGCCGTGCCGCTGTTGCAGAATGCCTAATATTTGCACCATGAGCAATGCCGACGATATTATAGAAGACCCGGAACAGCAAGGCGAGGCCGACGAGCTATACCAACGTTTTGTAATCATTTGCGACAGAGGTCAGGAACCCCTCCGCATTGATAAGTTTTTGATGAACCGCATAGAAGGCGCTACCCGAAACAAATTGCAGCAAGCCATGCATACCGGCCTCATCACCGTGAATGGCAATAGCATAAAGCCCAACTTTAAAATAAAAGCTGGCGACGAAATCATCGTTTTCAGTGAAAATGATCCGGAGCGCAATGAAATACTGCCTGAGCAACTACCGCTGGATATTGTGTTCGAAGACGAGCATATCCTCATTATCAATAAAGCACCGGGTATGGTGGTGCATCCCGGCAGTGGCAACTATACCGGCACGCTAATTAATGGTGTAGCCTGGTATCTGCAGCAGCAAAACCCCGGGATTACTGAAGAGAAGCTACCGCGTTTTGGCTTAGTGCACCGTATTGATAAGAATACAAGCGGACTACTGTTAATGGCAAAAACAGAAATGGCGCTGGCACATCTGGCCAAACAGTTTTTTAAACATACCATCGACAGGACCTATGTTGCCGTAGTGTGGAGCGAACCCCGGGAAGATGAAGGAACTATTGAAGCCCATGTTGGTCGTAATCCGCGGCAGCG
>JAHEMO010000023.1:5667-25165 GCA_024643625.1 Chitinophagaceae bacterium | reverse complement strand
TGCAGGAATGGTATGGTTCTGCGGCCATTATGGCGGTAGATAGTATCCACAGACGTATTGCACGCAAAACATTCTAATGCTAGCGGCAACAGTTGCCTCAAATAAAGAGCGATCAAATCAGCATATGATTTGATCGCTTTTTGGGTATGCCTTCATACCGATTCGTACGCTATTTAATACCTTCTTAGAAAGCCAACCGAACGGCAATACCGCCTCTGCCGGCCTGAAATTCGGTTTCAGGGGTAACCAGTTCCAATGACGGCTGCCAATCGAGTGATATATTTAAGGGTAATCTGGAAAACTTGTAGTCCAATCCAGCAACGCCATCAACGCCTGCAGATATACCATCTTCAAGATTTTTGTCATAATAACCGCCATGACCACCAAAGCCAACATACCATTTAAGGTTACGCTGTGCGGTAAGGTCGCCATGAAACTCATATAAAACAGTGGCGCGGAATCCGTTGTCAAAATCCAGCAGGGCCTCAAAAGCACGATTACGCTGCCCCATAAAAGTCTTGAATGTAACGGCGAAGGGCGAGAACTTAACACCAATAGCATTCTTATAGGTGTATTTGGGCGGCTTTACTTTTTCTGACTGTGCATAGCTGCTTGTGTTCATGCAGGTAAGTGCACATATAAAACAAGCGCTCAATAGCAATTTCTTAAACATAATGGAAGGTTTTAGTTTTCAATCAAATAAAAATAAGTCGAAACATCGTAGACCAGTCATTTTAAAATATCCAGATTGGTCTCATCTTGTGGACAGCTACATAACCACTGTTCCAAATTCGCTAATGAAAACAATTTTCCTGCCAACTGCCGGCATGGCGACAGTACTTATTGCTCGTGTAAGCGTAACCTGATTACGCTCTTTGTGGCTGCCTTTACTGCACACCGGTTATCTGCCCTGATACCCACCACCCAAATAATTCGCTTATTACTTTCCAACACCCAAATGTTTTCCTTCTCATGCGCCGGAATTTTCAGGTCTATAAGCAATCGTGCCACCTTCTTCTTTTTCTGCATACCAAACGGATACAGATAATCACCCGCCTGCCAGGGTCGCAGTATCATTGGTAAATCGAGGGATGAAGCGTCGGCATATAGGGTTTGGCTATCGGTGGCTTTCAGCACATCGATATGGGGTACCAATGTTAACTGTTCTGCCTGCATCACCTTGCCGGCAAAACTCACGGAGGCCGGCAAGGTTTCAATCCGTATCGGTGCAAATGCCGGCAGTTGAGCCAGTGGTAAAATCAGTAACCATTTGTTGTGCCGCATCACCCTGTGGGTAGGGCTCATAACCATGCTACCATTGGTTGCCCGGCATACTTTAATTAGCTCGGCAGTTTGCGCTGGCGTAAAATCATATGGCTTAAATACCTCATACACCATAGTGCGCAACGGATGCTGCTGCAATAATTTCAGGATGCTAATGCGCGCCAGATCTTTATCAAACTCCAGCAGTTTGGCTCTTCGGGCTGCAACGGCTTCATCATAGAGTAAGATGGCCTCGTCCATCACCATTTGCGTATGCAATATATTTTGCTGCACTGCAGGGTACACCTGCTGTATGGCCGGCAATATTTGACGCCTGATGAGATTGCGGGTATAATTTATTTTTTCATTGCTGCTGTCTTCTACCCACTGCAATTGGTGCCGTTGGGCGTAAGTTACAATCGCTTCGCGGCTCGCAAATAACAAAGGCCGTACTATATGTTGTCGCTTTACCGGCATGCCGGTAAAATTCTTAATGCCACCTCCGCGAAAATGATTATTGAGAATAGTTTCTACCTGATCATCGGCATGATGGGCCGTTGCCGTATAAGCAGCTGCGTTTTCGGGTTTGTATTGCTGCACCAAATGTTCGAACCACGTATAACGCAAAGCCCTTGCACTTTCCTGAATGCTTATACGATTAGTTTCTGCATGTGTCAAGGTATCGAATCGATTTACTTCAATCGGCACATGTAGCATTTTAGCCAGCGTTCGCACAAAGTCCTCGTCGCGTTGGCTTTCGGCACCCCGCAATTGAAAATTGCAATGTGCCAGCAACATATTATAGCCCAGGCCGTGGAGCACATGTGCCAATACAACACTGTCCACTCCGCCGCTACAGGCTATAATCAGGGTATCCTGCTGTTGAAATAATTGATGTTTCTCCACGAAAGCCTTTAGGGCCGGGGGCAATGTTTTGGTGTCCATATGCATAATTACCAGTCAATCAATTCGTCGAGAGCCATTTGCAATTCGTTTTGGGCATGTTTATCGCCGGCAGCTTTTGCTATCCCTACGCCTTTTTCATACATGGCAATTGCCGCCTCAGTATCACCATTCCGTTCCAGGAGTTTAGCTAAATGATAATACGAACCTACATAGGCAGGCGTTTTTGCCAAAAGGGTCTCAAAAAGGATACGGGCTTCCGCATCTTGCCCCAACTTAATATACTCCAGCGCCAGTGCATGTTGCAAAAAAGCATCATCCGGTTGTTGCTGCAGGTATTCCTTAATTTTTGCTATTCTTAAATCCGACATCTGTTTTTAACGGTTGTTTCAGTTGTTTTTCTTTCTACAAAAGGTAAAAATAGTTGCATAAACAACTATTTTTACCCCGGCGTAAAATTGATTGCTGCAAAGATTGCCGTCTCTGCGCCGTAAAACCGCAATTTCTTACCACTAATAAAAACCGTCTGGTCTATGAAGATTCTTGTTTGCATCAGCAAAACACCTGACACGACCGCCAAAATTGAATTTACCGATAACGGAACAAAGTTTAATGAGGCTGGCGTTCAGTTTATTGTAAACCCCTACGACGAATGGTATGCGCTTGTGCGCGCCCTCGAACTAAAGGAAGCCGGCAAAGCCAGCCATGTATCGCTGATTACAGTGGCAGGTGCCGATGCCGACCCCATTATCCGCAAAGCACTCGCCATTGGTGGCGACGATGCCATTCGCGTAAATCTGAACAGCAGCGACCCCTACAGTGTGGCCAGCCAAATAGCAAAAGCCGCCGCCGATGGTAATTACGATTTGGTACTTACCGGCAAAGAAACCATTGATTATAATGGCAGTAGCATAGGGGGCATGGTGGCAGAACTGCTCAATCGCCCCTACGTAAGTTTGGCTACGGCGCTTGACGCGGAGGGAGGCAAACTTTCCGTAAACCGCGAAATTGAAGGCGGCGAAGAGGCAGGTGAGCTGAGTATTCCGGCAGTAATCAGCTGCCAAAAAGGTATGGCTGAGCAGCGGATTCCTAATATGAAAGGTATTATGGGCGCCCGTACAAAACCCTTACAAGTTATTGAACCTGAATCAAGTACGCCACTTACCGAAATAGTTCGATTTGAAATGCCACCGGCCAAAGCCGGCGTCAAGCTGGTATCGGCCGACGATCCTGCCGAGCTGGTAAGGCTCCTGCATCAGGAAGCAAAAGTTATTTAAGCCGCACCTCAATTTTTAAACCGAAGAAATACATTACGATGATATTAGTTTTTGCCGATCAGTCCGAAGG
The DNA here is from genome assembly GCA_024643625.1 of Chitinophagaceae bacterium. Classification (GTDB taxonomy): domain Bacteria; phylum Bacteroidota; class Bacteroidia; order Chitinophagales; family Chitinophagaceae; genus Phnomibacter. Next base: position 21,652 of record JAHEMO010000023.1, on the reverse strand, counting down.
ACAAATAAAAAAGCAATCGCTGGAAGCCATGAGCTACGGCGCCGCTACAGCTGCGCAAATGGGAACTACCGCCGAAGCCGTTGTGCTGGGTACCGCAGATGCCGCAGCACTCGCTGTTTTGGGCAATTATGGTGCTGCTAAAGTGCACCATGTACCCGCTGCCAGCTATGATAATTTTGATGCAAGTGCCTATACTAATGCTTTGGCCAATTTGGCAAAGGAGCTTGGCGCAACGGTAATTGTATTGAGCCAAACCACAAGCGGCAAAGCTATTGGCCCGCGGCTAAGCGCCAGGCTCAAAGCAGGCCTTGTGGCCGGAGCTGTAGCGCTGCCCGATACCACTAATGGTTTTGTGGTTAAAAAATCAGTGTTTAGCGGCAAGGCCTTTGCACATGTAAAAGTGAATACCGACATCAAAATAGTGTCGCTTAACCCGAATGCCTACGGCAAAATTCCCGCCGATGGGGCCGCGACGGTAGCCATTCACGACATACCATTTGCCGGCAGTGGCATAACGGTGAAAAGTGTTAACAAAGTAAAAGGCACGGTACCCCTAAGCGAAGCCGAACTGGTAGTAAGCGGTGGGCGCGGCTTAAAAGGACCGGAAAACTGGCACCTGATAGAAAACCTTGCTGAAGCCATTGGTGCTGCCACGGCTTGTAGCCGCCCGGTGGCCGATGCGCATTGGAGGCCCCACCACGAGCATGTTGGCCAAACCGGTGGTGCCATTGCCCCAAATTTGTACATAGCTGTGGGCATTAGTGGTGCCATTCAGCACCTTGCCGGTGTAAATCGCAGCAAGACTATTGTTGTGATAAACAAAGATGCCGAGGCTCCGTTTTTTAAAGCGGCAGACTACGGGATTGTTGGAGATGCTTTTGAAGTATTACCCAAATTAACCGATGCCATCAAACAAATGAAGGCCGGCGCCTAATCAATATTTCGACAATACGCATATCAGCCACCTTGCGGTGGCTTTTTTTTGCCCCGGTGTACAATAGCCAACAGGAAGTTGTGAAAATCGGATGATCAAATTTCAACATGCCATGCACATTGTGGTGTACCCCACCGCATCAAATGCCCGCAATTGTTTAACTTGCAGCGCCTTGCACGGGCTAATTCGGGCAATTTTTCCCGGCTTGTATTATTAGTTGTAGTTGAAAAATATGGATAGCAGGAAAATTGAAATGGAAGTTGTTGCGTTGTCGCACAGCGTCACGCAAACACATTCCTACGCAGTGGTTTTGGGAGAAATGAATGGTACGCGCAAACTGCCCATTGTAATAGGCAGCGCCGAAGCGCAAAGCATTGCCATTGCCCTGGAAAATATAGAACCTACCCGACCACTTACCCACGACCTGATGAAAAATTTCATGATGGCGTTTGAAGTGGAATTGCTGGAAGTAGTGGTTAGCGATTTGCAGGAAGGTGTTTTCTATGCCAAACTCGTTTGCTTTACTGAAAAACAAACTATTGAGATTGACAGCCGTACCAGCGATGCGCTTGCACTCGCAGTGCGCTTCCATTGTCCCGTGTTTGTGTATGAACATATTTTGGAAAGCGCAGGTGTTGATCAGCAAAGCGAAAAACCCCGCAAAAAATCGGCTAAGGCTGCAGAACCTGAGCCTGTGCCAACCGGCAACGATGATTATAAACTCATGACCATGCCGGAACTGCAAAACCTGCTGGATAAAGTGGTAGAGCAGGAAGATTACATAAAAGCTATTGCCATACGCAACGAAATGGAGTCGCGCAAAAAAAAGTAGCCTGCGCGTATGGTAGCGTTCCCCAATTGCAAAATCAATATTGGTCTTTACATCACGCAAAAACGTGATGATGGCTTTCATAACCTGGAAACCATTTTTTATCCTGTGCCCTGGTGCGATGTGCTGGAAATGGTTCCTGCATCAGGAAAATCTTCCTCTCTTCAGGTGTATGGCCTGCCGGTAAATGGTGCCATGCAGGACAATATTGTTTGGAAGGCCTATAGTTTGCTGCAAAAGAAATTTCCTGATTTGCCTGCTTTCGACATGCATTTGCTAAAAGCCATTCCCACCGGTGCGGGGCTTGGAGGTGGCAGTGCGGATGGGGCTTTTGCGCTGAAAATGATTAATGATCTGGCCAACCTGCATCTTTCAGAAGCCGAGCTTATTGATCTGGCTTTGCAACTTGGCAGCGATTGCCCGTTTTTCATTTCCAATAAGCCCTGCCTTGGCAACGGCCGCGGTGAAATACTAACACCCGTGGGACTTTCGCTGCAAGGTTGGCAAATCCTGCTAATAAATCCCGGTATTCATGTTCCCACCGGCTGGGCTTTTCAGCAATTGCAACCCAAGCCGGCAGACTTTAATTTGGCCGAGTTGCAGCAATATGCGGTGGCCGAATGGCGCCATTTAATTCGCAACGATTTTGAAAAACCTGTAGCAAACACGTATACTGCAATTCGAGACCTGGTTCTTTTTTTATATGAGCAAGGCGCAACATATGCGGCCATGTCGGGAAGCGGCAGCACGGTATTTGGCCTGTTTCCGACCTCAGCCGACCTCAGCCAATTAAAGATTGATGAGGCTTATAAACCATTTGCTGCTATCCTTTCCTGACCCTTCCCTCTAATTATTTACCCGGTACCGACGCAGGGTTGCCAATAGATTTTTATTTTACCCGGCCAAAGCAAAACCATGGAAGAGCAGGAAAGTCCGTTGATGGAAGAAGAGGTGCTGAGCCTGACCGAGCAGTTTGAAAAACTGATTGAAAAAAATGATGTGTTGGAAATCTCCGGATTTCTGAATGATCAAAATATTTCTGATGTAGCCGACCTGGTATATGCCTTCCCCGATTTTGAAGCCAATATTATTTCAAGCCTCGCCATTCACAGGGCGGTAAGCGTTTTTAAAATTCTGGATTTAAAAGAGCAGAAACGCATCATTACTGAATTGCCCCCGAGCAAGACCGCCGAACTGCTGAATGAACTGCCGGCGGATGACCGAACCGATTTTCTGGAAGAAATGCCGAGCAGCGCCCTTCGCGAATTAATTAAACTGCTCGACCCACAGGAACGCGGCACTACCCTGCGCCTGTTGGGCTACGAAGAAAATTCAGTAGGCCGGCTTATGACGCCCGACTATGTGTGGGTGTATGAGCACAACACGGTTGCGGAAGCATTGGACACTATCCGACGCTATGGCAAGGACTCAGAAACGGTAGACGTAATCTATGTTATAGATAGTCAAGGCAACCTGTTGGACGATTTACGTATTCGAGATATTATCCTGGCCACTCCGGATCGCAGGATAGACGAGTTGATGGATGATAGGGTTATTGTGCTTTATGCCGATGAGGATCAGGAAGTGGCGGCGGAAAAGTTTAAGATGAATAACCGGGTAGCACTGCCCGTTGTAAGCAGTACCCAAAAGCTTTTGGGTATTGTAACCATTGACGATGTGCTGTGGGTAGCCGAAGAAGAGTATAGCGAAGACATACAAAAAATTGGTGGTACCGAAGCCCTCGATCAACCCTATCTGGATACGCCGGTACTAACACTTTTCCGCAAACGCATTATTTGGCTGGTGGTACTATTCTTGGGAGAAATGATTACGGCCAGTGTGATGGGATATTTTGAAGATGAGATAGCGAAAGCCGTGGTGTTGGCTTTGTTCATTCCGTTGATTATAAGCAGCGGAGGCAATAGCGGCAGTCAGGCCAGCACGCTGGTGATTCAGGCCCTGGCCACCGGCGATGTAAAAATTGCAGATTGGTGGATCATTTTTAAGCGGGAAATCATTAGCGGTTTACTATTAGGCGGCTCGCTGGGATTGCTCGGCTATATGAGGGTAGTATTCTGGCAGCTCATTTTCCCCGGTATTTACGGCGATCATGTACACCGCATAGGCATGGTGGTGGGCTTCACCCTGTTGGGTATTGTAATGTGGGGCACACTCTGTGGCAGCATGTTGCCACTCTTGCTTAAGCGCCTTGGTGCCGACCCGGCCGTTAGCTCTGCGCCCTTTGTTGCTACACTGGTAGATATCACAGGATTGGTTATTTATTTTTCCATTGCTGTAGCTATTCTTAGCAATATTCTTTTGTAGCGGTTTGGCCGTGCATTAATTGTTAAGTCCGTGTTGCTTTACCATGGCAAGCTAAGCTGGCGCAAGGTTTACATTAGTTTTGCCAACCTGAACGAAAACGAATAAAGATTACTATGACCAACAGGACATTTACCATGATTAAGCCCGATGCCATGCAAGATGGTCATGCCGGTGCTATCCTAGATCAGATTACCAAAGCAGGATTTTCAATAGTAGCCCTGAAACTCACACGCCTTAGCGAGGAGAAAGCAGGCGAGTTTTATGCCGTGCATAAAGAGCGTCCTTTTTTTGGAGAGCTAACTGAATTTATGAGCAGTGGCAAAATAATTGCGGCTGTACTTGAAAAAGAAAATGCTGTAGCCGATTTCCGCAAACTGATAGGCGCTACCAATCCTGCCAATGCAGATGAAGGCACCATTCGTAAGCGTTTTGCCCGCAGCGTTGGCGAAAATGCAGTGCACGGTAGCGACAGCGATGAAAATGCCGCCATTGAAGCTTCATTCTTCTTTAGCGCACTTGAGCAATTTGCATAAACTGGTACCCGTAACATAACAAAAGCCCGGCGTCTCTAACGACAGCCGGGCTTTTTATTTGCCATATCAGTCATGTTTGTCAGGGTTTGCTATTGGCTATGGGCCTGAGTGTATAGCCAAGTTGTTTTAGTAAGGCTAATACGCCTTTATCTCCCGGCAAATGGCCCGCACCCACAGCAAATAATGTGGATTGTTTCTCGGCTATCGATTTAAATTTCTCCACCCAATTAGCATTGCGTTTATAGAGCAACAGGTCGAGATATTTTTGCTCTAACCCTTCTCCTTCGCCACTCGTCAGTCTGTTTATGGCAGCTAAATCCTGTGAGCGGTATGCCAGCAACAGACTATCCATTTCGGCATGGCCTACACTATCTTCATTTTGCATATCACTTATGCTGCGCACCAATTCTTTGGCTTGCAGGTCGTAAGGAATACTATCAAAAATGGAAGCCTGATAGGCAAGTGTTTCCAATCCCTTTATCTCCAGTTTTTTCTTAGTGGCCGCCGACATCAACATCATTTCCATACCATTTGTCGATTCGCAGGGCATAGCCTTTTCCGACACCATACTGGATAATAGCATCGGCTTAAAATTCTCCATCATGGAAAAAGGAAGCGGTAGCTTGTCGTTGAAATAATCCCTGACCATGGCATACTCTTCGTCTGTCAGCAAATCGCGCAATTTTGTTTTGTCGCGCATGGTCATTGAACCCAGACTCGACACCATTTCCATCACGTTGTCCAGATCCACTTCCATGTAAATAATCTTGCTGCGGTTAAGTACTTCCTGCAAGGATGCGCTCATCCATGCGTCTTCCTGACAAAGAATATGCATGGTTCCCAGATAATAGCTGGGTTGCAGCAAACCGTTGCCACTAATCTCCCAAAGCAAGGTATTGTCAGTTTCGGCAGAGGGCAGTTCCGGCTGCGCCTTACATGACGAAATGCCAAATACAAGAAAAGGAAGAACACGCGAAAGCAAATTTTTCATGGTATGCAAAATGAGCAATTATGGTGTTGTGATGATTATAAAACTTCGCCAATGCTTAAGCGAGACATTTGTCCCGCTATTGAAACTAAAAAAAATTAGTAAATACCGGCTGGCACAGTTATTGATAGGGTTCAGTTGTTTAAGGGTTTAGGGTTTAAAACGGAGGAGGATGTCTATCCACCTCCATTTTTTTTTACCACTTAGGGCATTTGAGTATTTGCCTTGAGTTTCTGCCGCCCCCCGACCCTGATTTTGAGCCACCCCCGCCGCCAAAGAGATTGGCAATTCCACCAAATGACAACTGACCGGTTTCACAATCGGTTATACGAAGCCCCACCGTGAATCCGAGGAAATAATACCAATCCGCATTTTCCGGCCTGCCGCGGGTGGTTCCCTCCCTTGTTGGGTAGGGGGCGCCGCTTAATTCATCTGCCCGCCAGGCGATGTCCGCCGCCAGATTACCGTTGCCATTGCGCAAAGCCGCTTCGTTGGCATATGTGGTGCTCACATCATCAAGGTAGTCAGTAAACACTTTGGTTTGCCTGAACTCAAAGCCAAGGTTGAGGTTACAATTGACGGTGTACTTTAGCCCACCACCATATGGCACGCAAAGTTGGTATAATGAATAGGGCTGTCTATCAGCATATTGGCTTAGCCCCTGCCCTTCTGTACCCAGCGGTTGGAGGTATATTTTTTCCTGCTGACCATTAATATTGTAATAAGTGTAGGGATTAAAGTGCATCATTCCCACTCCGGCAAACGCATACGGCGTTATGGGAAAAGTCTCCGGTTTAAAAAAGCGGTATTCAATACCCAAATGAAAATCGGTAATGCCACTTTTAAAATTGAGGTTGCGAAACTGAAGTTCCTCTCTGTTCTTGGCATCTGTGGCGTAAAGGGTGCCAAAGGATATGCCGGCACGTGCATAAAAATTTTCTGTAATACCTATTTTGGCTACTACGGCTCCCGCAGGCTGTGCATTCTGAAAGGTGAAAATTACAGGTTGTAAATCGCCCTGATAGTTAGCTATGCCGGCAAAAAGATCAAGATCGACCCGCTGCGCCATTCCTATAACAGGCAAGAGCATGGTGGCAAAAAAAATCCTTTTGAGGTGTGGCATGTAAACGGTTTGATGGATTAGCCCTGCTATATACGAAAGCGTCAAAGAAAAAGTATATGGCGTTTCTACCCAATTTTTTGGTTTGGATTAACCATGCCTACGCCTATCTTCGCAGCCCCTTTCGAGGAAAAATACCGTAAAAGTTCGGGACGTAGCGCAGCCCGGTAGCGCGTTTGCATGGGGTGCAAGAGGTCGCTGGTTCGAATCCAGTCGTCCCGACAAAAAAGAGTCGTTCAGCAATGGGCGGCTCTCTTTTTTACCACGAAATGCTGTAAAGCAAGTCGTCTATTTCTTGCTTCTCCTTATCTACACCCAAAAAAAACCGCCTTTCGGCGGTGGTCAGTTTATCGGATAAACAACATTTCCCTGTATTTAGGCAACACCCAAAGTTGGTCGTCTACCAATAATTCCAGCTTATCGACGTGATAGCGAATTTTATCGAAAAACACCTCCTTTACCTGTTCGCAATAGGCAATTGCTTTATCGCGTGTGCCTTCAATGGCGTTGCAGGTAATGCGGGCCTGAATCATTCTTTCCACACCGGCGCTCACTTCGGCAATATGCAGTGATATTTTCTGCAGTATCTGCATCTGATTACTGAAAGCATCACCCAGTAAACCCATTTCGCGAAGCCCCCGAATATTATCTACCAGCAAATTCTGGTACCGTATGGCTGAAGGTAAAATATGACTCGTACACATTTCACCCATTATGCGACTTTCAATCTGCACCTTCTTAATATAAGCTTCCAACATTATCTCGTGGCGCGCCTCCAACTCGGCATGGTTATAAATACCCAAATCGCTAAACATCTTTTTGCTCTTTTCAGTGAGATAACTGTCTAGCGCCATTGGAGTATTAGGCACGTTGGGCAGGCCTCTCCGGGCTGCTTCGTCGTGCCATTCCTGACTGTATCCATCCCCTTCAAACAATACCTTTTCCGAGGCCACTATGTAATCTTTGATGGCTTCCATAATGGCTACTTCCTTCTTCTCCCCTTTTTCCATATAGCTATCTACCGCAGCTTTAAACTCCTCGAGCGTTTTCGCCATTATTGCATTGAGCACCGTCATTGGAGTAGCACAATTGGCGTGGCTGCCAACAGCCCTGAATTCAAACTTATTGCCCGTGAAGGCAAAGGGCGATGTGCGGTTACGATCGGTATTATCCAATAATAACTCCGGTATAGTTTTATGGATGTCCAGTTTCAATAATATCTCATCCTGCTCGGTAAAATGATCGCCTACACGCTCTTTAATTTCCTGTAGCACTTCGGTTAAAAAACGACCGATGAAAATGGAGATGATAGCCGGTGGTGCCTCATTAGCACCGAGGCGATGATCGTTTCCGGCACTTGCTATTGAGGCGCGAAGCAAACCGGCGTAGTCATGTACGGCCTTTATCACATTTACAAAAAATGTGAGGAACATGAGATTGGTTTTAGGCGTACGACCCGGTGCCAGCAGGTTAACGCCGGTATCCGTTTGCAGACTCCAGTTATTGTGCTTGCCGCTGCCATTTACACCGGCAAATGGCTTTTCGTGGAGGAGCACAGCCAATCCGTGCCGCTTAGCCACCCGCGCCATAATATCCATTAGCAGGGTGTTGTGGTCCACGGCCAGATTTACTTCTTCATAAATAGGGGCACACTCAAACTGCGCCGGCGCTACTTCATTATGGCGGGTGCGCAACGGTATACCGAGTTTATAGCTTTCGTTTTCAAAGTCGCGCATGAAAGCATATACCCTTTCCGGAATGGAGCCAAAATAGTGGTCTTCCAATTGTTGGCCTTTGGCTGAAGAATGACCGAATACTGTTCGGCCGGTCATTACCAAATCGGGGCGCGCCATGGCCAGGCCGGCATCGATTATAAAGTATTCCTGCTCCCAACCCAGTGTGGCGGAAACTTTATCTACATTCCTGTCGAAAAGCTGCGCCACGGGCACAGCCGCTTTGTTAAGTGCCTCCAACGAACGTAGCAGCGGCGTTTTAGTATCCAAACTTTCGCCGGTATAGCTTACAAAAATTGTTGGGATGCAAAGGGTGCGACCATGACCCACTTCCAGGATAAATGCGGGCGAACTTGGGTCCCATGCCGTATAGCCACGGGCTTCGAAAGTGGCACGCAGTCCACCGCTGGGAAAACTGGACGCATCCGGTTCCTGCTGGATAAGCGCATCGCCATCAAATTGCTCAATGGCGGTACCATCGCTTTTTATGGTAAAAAAGGAATCATGCTTTTCGGCGGTAGTTCCGGTGAGCGGTTGAAACCAATGGGTGTAATGGGTAACTCCTTTCGATTCGGCCCAGGCCCGTAAACCCGCTGCAATCTGATCGCCCATAGCGCGGTCAATGCGTTTACCGCCTTCAATGCTCCCCATCAGGCTTTTGTAGGCTTCGTCGCTCAGTACGGTGCGTGCCGACTGGGCAGTGAAAACGTTCTCCGCAAAAATGGCACTGATGCGTGCAATACCCTGCACTTCTTTACCGATTTGTAAATTTCCCAAATTTCCCAAAGCGTTGTAGCGGAGACTATTCATAATAAATGGATGAAGATTTCAATAAGAAGTACGGATTGCTACGAATTTCAGGGTTTTGGGCTACGGAAATAAAAAATGGCCGGTCTTTTTTGACAAGACCGGCCAATATTTTCAGAAAAATTATCGTTGGAGTCGTATGAGAAATTTACCCCATGCAACCAACTTAGGCCTTCACGGCTTTCACCGTTTCAATTATTCTAGCCGCTACTTTGTAAGGATCGGCTGCTGAATTGGGTCGGCGGTCTTCCAGATAGCCTTTCCAGCCATTGGCAGGAACGCCAACCGGAATACGGATTGAAGCGCCACGATCGCTAACGCCAAAGCTAAAATCATGAATGCTGGCCGTTTCGTGTTTACCCGTCAGGCGTAAATGATTATCGGCGCCGTATACCGCAATATGCTCTTTCACCAATGGGCGGAAGGCCTCGCATACTTTATCGAAAATTTCCTTGCTGCCGGCATTGCGAAGCAGGCTATTGCTAAAGTTGGCGTGCATACCACTACCATTCCAATCGAGTGCGCCAAGCGGCTTGCAATGCCAGTTTACTGATATACCATATTTCTCGCCGGCACGTTCAATAAGGTAGCGGGCAACCCATATCTGGTCTCCGGCTTCTCTGGCACCTTTGGCAAAAATTTGAAATTCCCACTGACCCGCAGCAACTTCGGCGTTAATGCCTTCTACGTTCAAACCAGCTTCGAGGCAAGCGTCCAAATGCTCTTCCACCAATTCGCGCCCATACGCACTGCTGGCACCTACGCCGCAATAGTATGGACCCTGCGGGCCGGGAAAGCCGCCTGCGGGGAAGCCAAGTGGCTTATTGGTTTCCGGATTCCACAGGAAATATTCCTGCTCAAAGCCAAACCAAAAATCATTATCGTCATCTAAAATGGTGGCGCGGCCGTTTGATGCATGTGCCGAGCCATCGGCATTGAGCACTTCGCACATAACCAGATATCCATCTTTTCGCTGTGGGTCTACACAAACAAAAACCGGCTGCAACAAACAGTCAGAAGAACCACCCGGCGCTTGTTCCGTACTGGAACCGTCAAAGCTCCACATAGGACAATCTTCCAGTTTTCCGCTAAAGTTTTTTACGATTTTAGTCTTACTTCTCAGACCTTGAGTTGGCTGGTAGCCGTCCAACCAGAGGTACTCCAATTTTGCAGTGGCCATTATGGTTTCTTGTTTTAGTTGGTTAAAAAATCCGCACGAAAATAGGCGGAGACCCCAACAAAACAATATTACAAACGATATATGTTGAAAAAAAATGACACTTACCTTCAATTTATCACAACAAATCCCAAAATAAAATACATGCAATATAATCTATATGCGTCTTGGGGACTCAGAGGGCGGCGCTCTCACAAATAAAGGTTGGCACTATGCCGGTGCTCATGATTCTGCTTTCGGCTTCGTGTGCCAATGTATTGCCGGTTAGCACCAGCATGGTGTCGAGTCCAAACTTATTGCCACCCAAAATATCGGTGTTCAGGGTATCGCCCACCATCAGTATTTTTTTCCTGTGTACCTGCCGTATAGCATACAGTTTTTCCAGCGCAAACATGAAAATCTGACTGTCAGGCTTGCCAAAGCGAATAAACTTCTTCCCTACAATATGCTCAACCATCGCTGCTAATGATCCTATGGCAATGCTTACTTCATTCTTGTTAACGGGGTACACCCTGTCCGGATTGGCTACAATAGCGGGTATGGCACGCCTTCGCAAGAGATTAACCACTTTGTTCAGGTCTTCAAACCAGTTGAACCCTTCATCATCCAGCATCACGAGCGCCGTAACGCGTTCTGTGTTTTCATCATTAAGATCGCAAACAGGAATGGTATGTAAGCCCGAATCGTCGATATAATGAGCAGAATTTAGCGTACCCATATAAGCCACCATACCATCGCTCACTTTCATGTCCAGAAAATCCTTGGCGAGCATACCGCTGCTAACTATGCGATCGGCTTCAATGGCATGCAAACCACGGCTATGAAACCCATCGGCAAGCAGTTCCGGACTACGGCTTGCATCATTGGTAATAACCAGATATTCTTTGCCGGTTGTTGCCAGCCAATCAAATGTCTTTTCTATTCCCGTCACCAATCCTTTGGAATCTTTGAGCACCCCGTATGCATCAAAAAATATCGCATCGTATTGCTCAGCCACTTGCTGAAAATTTGAAATCTGCATCATGGCTTACAACGTCTCTTTTATTTTTAAGTGCCTTATTATTTTTTCTGCGTCAAATTGCTTTTCTATCGAGGGTAAATAAATTTCAGTAGCCTCATTTCGCAACTTTTTTGCATAAGGTTCTTCAAAAAAATAGTTACCGTCTTTAATCACATAGTTCAAAATGAAAAACCGATACGCTTCGCCTATAAACCTTACTTCATTGGCCAGCAAAGGAAATACCTTATGATATTCCGAAAGAAAAAGCAGGAAGCGATCTTCCATTAATGTATCCACTACATAACTAAACACAGTGCGGTCTCCCACATCACTTACCACACGGCTAAAGAAGTAAAAATCAAGTGTGCGACTGCTCATCCTAAACCAGTCGTAGTCCCAGCGCGAAAAAAGTTCAATTTTATTGATCACTGAAAAGTTGCCAATATTCCAATCTATAAATACAGGGATCAATTCGAATGTACCGCCATTGTATTTGGTACGATTACGGAGGAAAAGCTGGCAATGCTGTTTCACCAACTCTTCCTTTTTGGCACCACTCAATTTTATATTGCCTGCCTCAAGCCTGTCTTGCAAAGTGGTAATATCCATACGCAGGGTTTTGCTGCTTTTGGGCAGCACATTACGCACCCGGCTGCAGGCTTTATGAAACTTACCCATCTGCCTGCCAAGGCTGCGTATTTGCGCTTCTTCTAACCTGCGTGGCAATCGTTGAAGTACACGGGTAGGATTATAAAATACAACCCAAAACTCCTGATTTCGCTTCTTCATCCGATACACATAAACCCGATTGTTTTTGAGTAAGGATTTAGTCAGCAGATTTTCAAATGGGTACAACAAATTATTGGCTAGTGCATGAATGATGCGATGGTCTTCGCGAAAATGTTCAAACTTGCCAAATGAAGATAACTTGGCAATGATGGTGCTGTCATCATCGAGCGTAAGTCGGCAAACCCGGTTGGTAGATACCAATACACTAATATCTTCAATGTTGGCAATCATACGGGAAGAGTCGTATCCCTCCCATGCCTTTCTAATTATCTCCTGGTAATCTATCTGGCTCATGCTATTCGTATGCTTTTGATCTGATCGTCATTTGTAATTGCCGAAGCCTGATATTTCTACCGGCTAAAAGCGTGAGCGCCGGGGCTACAATAAAAGGGAGCAATATGCTCTTGTATCTCAGCAGCGGAGAAAGGTAAGGTATAGTGTACCCTATTAACAGCGCACTCCACACAAAATAAAATACACAAAAGGCTATGAGATTGCGCCCCTTTACCTGACGATAAGTTGATCTGACCCCAATGCCCGCGAAGACCACCAGCAGCAGTATCAGGAAATTTTCCACCCCGGCAACAATAGCCATCGGGTTGGAGTACATGCCCGGCAATGGCCACAATATTCCATAAGCCATCGCAGAAGGCGTAAACCCGAGCAGCCCTCTAAAGTCCGGTGGAAAAACAGCAGCACTGACCATATCGGTGGCTGAAAGTGCTAAAAAATCAGCTCGCCTGTTGGCCAACCATTGCGCAGGCAATAAAGGATTGATCGTGTATAATAAAACTATGACGACAAGTATTGCCGAGATCAGTGCTACAAGGCTCCTGTTCGGGCGCAAAGGCAAACCCTTAACCAAACGGGCGAAAGCCGCTGCCATCATAAAAATCATAAAGGCATGCGGGCGCAGCAGGAAAAAACACATACTGCATACCAGCACCGGCAGGTACCAGCGCCACCTGACATATTGTGTTGTGTCCCTCTGCAGATGTAAAAGCAATACACCACTCAACGCCAGCAATAATCCTTCCTTGTGCAGGCCGCTGGTCCAAAACAACACAGTAGGAAAAAGGAAAAGACTCACCAATGATGGCAGCAAGGCCCACCGGCCCAGACCAATAACCATGGCGCGGCAAAAACATAGTAATCCAAACATGCAACAGCCGTTAAAAATTACCATGTTTACATAATATCGGCCATCGCTCACCAGATTAAACACAGCCAGTATTTTGATAAACAGCACCTCTTTCAAATCATTCATCATACTGTTTTGGGTACCCATCAATCCCGTATCGTTACTATACCTGGGGGTAAAAACATCGCCAACAAAAGCCACCGGATTAGCCACCAACCACTCTGTTTCCTCAATGGATGCCAGCTGCATAGCCCAGGTATCAGCGCGTTGTTCGTAATTGTCCATTTGCTTAAAAAACCAGCCATAACCGGCACCTGCCATCAGTTTTAGCGCCAACAAGGCCACCACTACCCAAGCCTTAATACCCAACCGCTCCCGCAGCCGCCAACGGATTAGCAGCCAGCAAAAAATAAAAAACCATAGCACGATGAGCAGGTACGTCATGAAATCAGCAGGTGGGCGCCCTGTAAATTTAGCGGTATGCATAAACCCGCAGTGCTATAATGGATATTAGTTTGTTGCTGTTAGGCATTATTCTCTATTTTGGCGCGCTTCTAATTTTCAATGAAAGCATAAATATTCAAACATGAGCTTATTTGCCAGAAAGTCAATTCCTGCGCTTATTGCTGAGGCCGATGAATCAGAGAAAGGCCTTAAACGTACGCTTAGTTCCGGTGCGCTGGTCGCGCTTGGTATTGGGGCTATAATTGGTGCCGGTCTTTTTTCCCTAACGGGCATCGCTGCCGCTGAAAATGCCGGTCCTGCCGTTACTATTTCTTTTGCACTGGCAGCTTTGGGCTGTGCTTTTGCTGGATTATGCTATGCAGAATTTGCTAGTATGATTCCGGTGGCAGGTAGTGCCTACACCTATAGTTATGCTACTATGGGCGAGTTTCTTGCCTGGATTATTGGTTGGGACCTTGTGCTGGAATATGCATTGGGCGCCGCTACCGTTGCTGTAAGCTGGAGTAGATATTTATTGGAGCTACTGGCCAAATATGGCATTCATCTTCCCGCAGAATTAGTATGCTCGCCATGGGAAACACTTACCCTAAGTGACGGAACTATTATAAATGGCGGATATTTCAATTTACCAGCGGTAATTATTGTTGCCCTGCTGAGCCTGATGCTTATCCGTGGCACAAAAGGAAGCGCGGCCATGAATAATTTTCTTGTGGTGCTTAAAGTAGCCGTTGTTATCATTTTTATCACGCTGGGTTGGAGCCATATTGACCCCGCAAATTATACCCCGTATATTCCTGAAAATACGGGCGTTAAAGGTCATTTTGGCTGGAGCGGCATTGCCACCGGTGCCGCTGTGGTGTTTTTTGCCTTCATTGGTTTCGATGCGGTAAGCACGGCTGCGCAAGAAGCTAAAAATCCGCAGAAAGGAATGCCGATTGGCATTATTGGATCGCTTATTGTGTGTACTATTTTATACGTGTTGTTTGCGCATGTAATGACAGGTTTGGTTAACTACAAACAGTTTGCCAATGATGCCAAGCCTGCAGCCACTGCCTTTGCACAAACCGGATACGACTTTTTGCAAACAGCATTAATTGTTGCTATTCTGGCTGGTTATACCTCAGTAATGCTGGTTATGCTTATGGGCCAAAGCCGGGTGTTTTATACCATGAGCCGCGATGGCTTACTGCCAAAATTCTTTGGACAGATTCATACTAAATATCGTACGCCATTTAAGACAAACCTCTTCTTTGCCGGATTCGTAGCCATTTTCGCTGGTTTGGTACCGGTAAGCGATTTGGGGCATATGGTGAGCATTGGCACTTTATTTGCCTTTGTACTGGTTTGCATTGGCGTTCTTATAATGCGCAAGCAAATGCCGGACCTCCCACGCTCTTTTAAAACGCCATTAGTGCCATTTGTACCGGTGATGGGTATAATTGTTTGCGTGTACCTGATGTATTCACTTCCCATTGAAAGTTGGGGACGACTTGCCGTATGGCTGGCTATTGGACTTGCTATTTACTTCGGTTATGGCAGGCACCACAGCAATTTGCGTGATAAATAATTATAAAGACTTCTAAAGTAGAAAGGCCCCAAAAGGGCTTTTCTGCATTTTAGCCTTTTGCCAATACCTTAAGTGCCGCCAACGCTTAGATTTGCGGCCCGGAATAAAACCAAATTCACTATACAAATTCACTCTTTTTCATGGGACGCATTTTTGAAGTTCGTAAAGCCACCATGTTTGCCCGTTGGGATCGCATGGCAAAACAGTTTACCCGTATTGGTAAAGAGATTGTAATTGCGGTTAAAGCCGGAGGCCCCGACCCCGCTACTAACGCTGCATTGCGCCGCTGCTACCAAAACGCCCGTAGTGTGGGTATGCCAAAAGATCGGGTTGAAGCGGCCATAAAGCGCGCCCAGGGCAAAGAGGTAGAAAATTATGACGAGATTCTGTATGAAGGTTATGCCCCACATGGTGTAGCCGTATTGGTAGAAACAGCGACAGATAATCATGTGCGTACCGTAGCCAATGTAAAATCAATATTCAACAAGGGCAATGGTGCTCTGGGTAATAGCGGCAGCGTTGCTTTTCAGTTTAAGAAAATGGGTGTTTTTAAATTGGAGCCCGAAGGCCTTGACGC
>JAHEMO010000023.1:0-5567 GCA_024643625.1 Chitinophagaceae bacterium | reverse complement strand
GCTGCAATGGCATTACCGTACTGCTATTTGCTCACCTTTTTTAGTCAACAGCAAAAAACAAATTATGCAATAAAGCATCAATCTGCTGCAGATTTGCATTTATTCCATCATTCACAAGTAATAAATTGATGGGATTGTTGCTGTTAACCAAATTCATAAAACATTGAAAATGACAGATCAAGGCAAACAATTGCAAAGCAATGCAGGCGAGCAACTCAGACGATTGCAGGATATCGTAAAACAAACAATGGAAGATGAAAAACTAATCGTAAACAACCTGCTCAACCCACCAAAGGAAATGCTTAGTCCCGGCGAAAAAATTTCAGACAAGGTGGCGATGTTTGGCGGTAGTTGGCGGTTTATCATCGCCTTTTTCACCGTGTTAATTTGTTGGATAATTTACAACTCAATGGTTCCCCAATCCAACGTATTTGACCCATATCCTTTTATTCTCATGAACCTGATATTGTCCTGCCTTGCAGCTATTCAGGCACCCATAATCATGATGAGCCAAAACCGGCAGGAGGAAAAAGACAGAAAGCGCAGCGAAAACGACTACTTGGTTAATATGAAGGCAGAATTGGAAATAAGATCCTTGCATAAAAAAATTGACCTGCTTCTTGAGGAGCAAATGAAAATTATGATAGACAGCCAGGCAAAACAATTGCAAATGCTCGAAGCAATTACTGACCGCCTCGAACGCCGGTTAGATCATTAGCCTTTTACTACCGGGAATTTCTTAAATAATCTTTCGTCTCTTAAACCATTGATAAATCACAAGGCAAACTATTACCATCAGGCTTAGTGTAGCATAATAGCCATAGGGATGTCTTAGCTCCGGCATGTTATGAAAATTCATACCGTACAAACCGGCAATAAAAGTAATAGGCAAAAAGAAGGCCGAAAAAATAGTGAGCAGTTTCATTACATCATTACTCTTTTGAGCCGTAATGCTCATGTATACATTGGTAAGACTCGATGCATCTTCCAAAACTTCCTCGTATTGCAGGGTTAAAAAATCAATCCTGTCCTTCAAATCCTCTACCTGCGAATCGTATTTTTTGGGGAAATCAATTTGCGTAAGAATATGCTTGGTCATAGCCAATAGCTTGCGACTAAGCCTGGTTTCCTGTTTTTGGTAGTACAGTGTGCTCAACGATATCTTTTTACGACCCGACAGAAAAACAAATTCCTCTAGTTTATCAATCTGATCACTTTGCCATTGTGCAGGCTCCACATAGCTGGCAATAACTTTTTTAAACAGGTAAATAAGCAATTCGAATACAGAGGCAAATTCCCTTTTCTCACCCCGCAAAAATGTAAATGGAAACCGGTGAATGGATACCAATTCTTTCTCTGTAAAAAAAATGGCAACCTTATTGGTAAGATCTTCTACTGTGGTGCAATTGTCATCCTTATCGCAGGTGTAACCACGCAGAATAATAAAAGTGCAATTATCGCTGCTTTCAATTTTGGGCAAATGACCCACGGTAAGGCTATCCTGCACAAAATGATCATCAAACCCACGCTCCTGCGTGGCCGCCCTTATATACTCCGCCTCCTGACTAAGTATATCCGTCCAGGTAAAATTTTTGTAGCTGTAAGTGAGTGATATTTCTTCCATAACGCTGCTTAACGCATGCCTGCAATGTAATAACAAATAAAGCTTTTTATAAACATGCGTTTGGGCACCATTTCTCTGCCGCTAACTGGCTATTTTGCGCCAGCTCATAAAAGATCAAATGGCCATGAAAAAATTTTTGGAAATACTGCGAATTGACTTTGACAATGCGGGTGTAAGTACCGGCACTAAATGGATAGACAATAATAACACCACTCCACTGGAGAGTTTCTCGCCCGTTGATGGTAACCTGATAGCCAAATGCGGCACTGCCTCGCATGCAGATTTTAACAAGGTTGTGACCACGGCCATTGCAGCCCAACGCGAATGGCGCAACTGGCCCGCCCCACGACGTGGTGAAGTGGTTCGCCAGATAGGCGATGCCCTTCGCACAAAAAAGCAGGCCCTTGGCGAACTGGTGAGCTACGAAATGGGCAAAAGCCTGCAGGAAGGCCTGGGTGAAGTGCAGGAAATGATAGATATCTGCGATTTTGCCGTTGGGCTAAGTCGGCAACTGCACGGTCTTACCATGCATAGCGAGCGACCCGCGCATCGTATGTACGAGCAGTGGCACCCGTTGGGTGTGGTGGGTATTATATCAGCCTTTAATTTTCCGGTAGCCGTATGGAGCTGGAATGCTATGCTGGCCTGGGTTTGCGGCAATGCGTGTATCTGGAAGCCATCAGAAAAAACACCGCTTTGCAGTGTTGCCTGCCAGGCTATTGCGGCCGAAGTATTTGCAGCCAATCAGGTGCCGGAAGGTATTAGCGGCTTGGTAAATGGTGGTCGTGAAGTAGGCGAATGGCTGGCTGCCGACTCACGCATTGCCCTGATAAGCGCCACCGGCAGTACGAGAATGGGTAAGGCCGTGGCTACCGCGGTGGCAGCGCGCCTCGGAAAATCGCTGCTGGAATTGGGGGGTAATAACGCCATCATAATTTCCGAAAATGCTGATGTGGATCTGGCACTACCCGCTTGTGTTTTTGGCGCCTGCGGCACTGCCGGACAACGATGCACTACCACCCGAAGACTCATCATACACGAAAGCATTTACAAGGCATTTACAGATAAACTGGTAAAAGCCTATGGACAACTGAAGATTGGCGACCCATTGGACAAAACCAATCACGTGGGTCCGCTGATTGATAAAGATGCCGTAGCCAATTATTTAAGCGCTGCAGAAGCTGTGGTAGCACAGGGCGGCAAAATGCTGATTGCCGCGGAGGTACTGGATGGCCCGGGCTACGAAAGCGGCTGTTATGTGCAGCCCTGCATTGCAGAAGCCACCAACGATATGGCTATAGTACAACACGAAACCTTTGCCCCCATTTTATATGTAATGCCCTATAAAACTATAGACGAAGCCATTGCCCTGCAAAATGGTGTACCACAGGGATTAAGCAGTAGCATGATGACGCTTAACCTGCGGGAAGCCGAAGCCTTTTTGAGCGTGAATGGCAGCGACTGCGGCATTGCCAACATCAATATAGGTACAAGCGGCGCCGAAATAGGCGGTGCATTTGGTGGCGAAAAAGAAACTGGCGGCGGCCGCGAAAGCGGAAGCGATGCATGGAAAAATTACATGCGCAGACAAACCAATACCATCAACTATAGCCGCGACCTACCGCTGGCACAGGGAATTGAATTTAATCTCTAAACATTACAACACGCATTTCGGGGTTAACAAAACAGGTTGTTTTTGCCAACAACCTGTTTATTTATCATTAAAACGCTAAAAAAAATGATGCACAGCAGCCAGCTCATGCATCTGGTATTGAAATTTGTAGATATGCGAACATTATGGTTGAGACATTGCGCTCTGTTTACAATTGCACTTTTATCTGGTGCACTATCATTTGCCCAAAAACAATCGCCCGATTTTAAGGGATGGCATCTTAAAGACAAAGATGCCGATGGCATTTACGGCATATCGCTGCAGCAGGCTTACGACTATTTGCAAAGCAAAGGCCGTAAGCCCCAATCCGTAATTGTTGGGGTACTGGATGGTGGCATTGATACCACCCATGAAGATCTTAAGAACAGGCTTTGGAAAAACAGTGCGGAAGTGGCGGGTAATGGTAAAGACGATGACAACAACGGCTACCCCGACGATCGTTTTGGGTGGAACTATCTGGGCAACAGAAATGGTGAAAATGTTACTAAAGAAACAGCTGAGATTATCCGCATTTATCATTTATACAAAGATGAATTCGAAGGCAAACAAATAGATTCAGCAGCCCTTGCCGTATCGGAACGCAGCAAATACAAGTTGTGGTTAAAAGCCAATGAAGAATTGGAAATGAGTCCCGACGAAAAACAAAACATACAGTGGATTGAAGCAGCGCACCGTGCAGCAGCAGTGTATGATTCGGTATTGCGGGCTGAAACCAAAAAGGAAACATTTACCGTAGCCGAACTGGAGACTTTTAATTTAGAAAGTCCTGATGCACGAAAGGCAAAATTCAGCCTGCTGCGAATGTTTAGCATGCTGCAGGTAGAAAGTGATAATGGTGTGCAGGATTTTCTGGAAGAAATGAAAGAATACCTCGATGGGCAAAAGGACAGACTAAATGCAAAATCAACCGAGGTAACCCTGTATCGGCGCAATATAACCGGCGACGATGAATACAACTGGAGCAGTCGCAACTATGGTAACGGCGATGTGATGAGTGGCACGCCATTGCATGGCTCGCATGTAAGCGGCATTATAGCTGCTGAACGCAATAACGGCGTGGGCATTGACGGTGTGGCAAGCAATGCTCTCATACTTACGGTACGCAATGTGCCACAGGGCGATGAGTACGATAAAGATGTAGCCCTCGGTATCCGCTATGCAGTGGATAATGGCGCCAAAGTGATAAACATGAGCTTTGGCAAAGAAATAAGTCCCGATAAAAAATGGGTAGATGAAGCATTGGCCTATGCTGCGCAGAAAGATGTGCTGGTAGTGCATGCTGCAGGCAACGATGGCGCCAATATTGATGAAGTGGAAAATTTTCCTACACCATTTTTAGATAATGGCGAGCGTGCTGCTACCATGATTACCGTAGGTGCCAGCAGTGATATCAGCATTGACGGAACCCTTATTGCCAACTTTAGTAATTACGGCATAAAGACTGTAGATGTATTTGCACCGGGGGTAAAAATTTACAGCACAGTACCTCATCAAAACGGCTATAGCTTTCAGCAGGGAACCAGTATGGCTGCGCCTGTGGTGAGCGGTATTGCTGCACTTATTCGTGGCTATTACCCTAGCCTGAGCGCCAGAGAGGTAAAGACTATTTTGGAACAAAGCGTAGATAAAACCATGAGCGATAAACCCTTCCCAACACCCGGCACCGATGGTGGCAAAAAAGAAACCATTACGCTGGCAGAAGCTTGTGGCAGTGGCGGCATTGTAAATGCCTTTAAAGCCGTACAAATGGCCGAAGAATGGAGCAAGCGGAAAGGATAATCACCTAAACAATATTGACTAAAAACGCATCACTCAGGTGATGCGTTTTTTTTTGAAGGATAGTGCCTTGATAATGCTGCGCTGTATCTTAGCAAAAACAGGATAATGGCAAGACCAGCCCCCGGCGATTACGCGACTTTTTACGAAACCTACGTAAGCAAAGTATTATCAACACATCCTTTAGCCGTGCTGGATGAAAATCTTACTACATTAAAGCGGGCCATGGAAGCTTTAGATCCTGACAAAGCCGATTATGCTTACGCCGAAGGCAAATGGACGGTGAAACAGTTGCTACAACACATGATTGATACCGAACGTGTATTTGCGTACAGGGCCATGCGCATTGCCCGCGGAGACCAAACCCCGCTGCCGGGTTTTGACGAAAATGAATTTGCTGCTGCGGCACAAGTACATGATATTCCTTTGCGGGCCCTTGCCGACGAATTGGTTGCGCTTCGGCAAACCAGCATTACCATGTTCAGCCATTTTCAT
>JAHEMO010000022.1 GCA_024643625.1 Chitinophagaceae bacterium | reverse complement strand
TTATTTGCTTTTGGGGGCAGGTGTTTTTTGCTTCAGTTTTTCGGCATCCGGGTATCCGGCACCGCCTTTGCTAATGCGCTCGATATTGGCCACAATGCTTAAGCGCAGAATATTGTAGCGGTTTACTTTAAAACGATCCATGGCATCTTTGGGAAGCCTGAGTTCGTAGCCATCCTCTGTACTTACCTGCACATCAAAACCGGGGTTCAGTTGATTGAAAGCAATAATATCGGTTCCTGTTTCGGTACAAAGTACCACGGAATTGTATTTGCCCTGCACTTGCAACGCATCAGTATTAGCCAATTGCTCAGGCGTAAGATTGGGCCTTGCTGTCATAGCGGTTTGAATGTCTTGCTGATAAGCATTCCACTCATCGCGCCCCGTAGTAGTTACACCACCACTGCCTTCCATTATGTAATGGGTGGCAATAAACTTTTTTACATGGCTGCGACTTTCTTCGGGCAACAGGTGCTGAATATCCCAAAAGCTACGGCTACCCGTCCGCTTTATGGCACTGTTTACGCGTGCCGGCCCGCCATTATAGGCGGCTACTACGAGCAGCCAATCGCCCAAATCGTTGTACAAAAGTTTCAGGTATCTGGCTGCCGCATGTGTGCTTCTGTAATAATCAGTGCGGTCGTCGCGGTAATAGCCTACGGCAAGTCCCATACTTCGGCCGGTTTCGGGCATAAACTGCCAGGGGCCGACAGCACCGGCCCAACTTACCGCCTGTGATTGCAGGTTGCTTTCTATCACCGCGAGGTATTTAAGTTCGCTGGGCAGCCCATGCGCCTTGAGTATTTGGTCCATCAGGCGGAAATAGGGTGCGCCGGTTATGCGAAGCGTCTCTAAACTGCGCCTGTGCTTTTGCATATAGCCGTCTACAAAAGGCACAACCCGTGGATTCAACTGGGCAGTGTACGGCTGCGAGGGGTCAAAAATATTGCTGCTGAACAGGTTCTTAAATCCTTTTGCGGCCAGGTTTGCAGCCGTGGTGTCTTTGTTGTCAGCGGTGTCTTTTCCCGATATTGTAGCAGGCATGCCCTGACCATAACCTACCGAGGTAATAGCAGTGGCCAATAGCGCCATGGATAAATATGTGAAGAATTGCCGCATAATTACAAGTCCTATTGCGGTTGGCAGGCATTTCTAGCATTGTGCCAACTGTTCCGCAAGGCGGTGCAAAACTAACTCATTGCCCGGCTTAACCAATAGCTGGAAGCCAAAGGGCAGGCCATTGGAATGGGTAAATCTGGGTACAGCCATGGCTGCAGCGCCGGTAAGATTGGCCAAAACGGTATAAATATCGGCCAGGTACATGCTAACAGGGTCGTTCATTTTTTCGCCTATGGCAAAAGCCGTTGTAGGGCTCACCGGCATCAAAATAGCGTCGTATTGGTCGAAAATATGGGTAAACTGGTCTACCAATAGCCGCCGCACCTGTTGGCCCTTGGAGTAATAGGCATCGTAGTAGCCGGAGCTCAGTACAAAGCTGCCGAGCATTATTCTGCGCTTTACCTCGGTGCCAAAACCCGCACTGCGGTTAGCCGAATAAAAAGCTGTTAATTCCTGCTTGAGAGCCGGTTCTGATACCTCCCGGTTGCCATATCTGATGCCATCATACCGGGAAAGATTGCTGCTTGCTTCGGCTGTGGTAAGTACATAATAGGCGGGTACAATATATTCAAGCAAATCAAATGGCAGCATATCCACTGTATGGCCGGCTTGCTTTATGGCGGCTATTTGTTGGGTAAGCTGTGCCTTTATTTCAGCGTCGAGGCCGGGCAGCGTTAGGGTTGGTTCAAATACCGCAATCCGCGCCGGAGTACCATTGTCCGGCCGCTGCTGCCGGTAAAAATCTTTAGGTGCTGTACAAGTGCCATCGCGTTCATCAGCACCGGCCATTATTATAAAGGCGCGTTCAATATCCCCGGGATTAGTGCCAAAAATGCCAATGCAATCGAAGCTGCTGGCATAGGCAATAAGCCCGTAGCGGCTAATGGCGCCATAGCCGGGCTTTAAGCCCCAAACACCACAAAAATCGGCAGGCTGCCTTACCGATCCACCGGTGTCGCTACCAAGGCTTAGCATACACATACCAGCTTGTACGGCAACAGCTGAGCCGCCGGATGAGCCGCCTGATACATGTTGGGTGTTGATAGCATTACGAACCGGGCCGTAGCAACTGGTTTCATTGCTGCTGCCCATGGCAAATTCATCGCAATTGCAGGTGCCGATGATAACCGCGCCTGCTTCTTTCAATCGCGCAACTGCCGTGGCATCATATAGGGCACGATGCCCATTGAGCATTTTGGAGGAGGCTGAAACAGGTTGATCCTTAATACATATCACATCTTTTACCGCAACTATTACGCCGTGCAGGGGCAATAGCGGTTTGCCCGCTTTAATATCTGCATCAAGATCAATGGCTCTGTTAATGGCATCTTCGGCAAACACGGCCACCATGGCATTCAGATGCTGCTGACGCTCAATTACTTGAAGGTAATGCGCCACCGCAGTCTGCACCGTGGTGGTGCTCTGTTCTAATGCCTTATGGTAAAGTGAAATGCTGCTAAAAGAAAAAGCCATAGGAATAAAAAAGCAGCGCAAGTAAACATGTTACCGGCAACTGCTGCATATTTTCTGTTCAGGTAAAACTGTAATAAAACAATCAGCTCTTTTGGGCAGGCTCGTTAATGCCGTCTTCCAATTCTTTCTTCACGGTGTTTTTGGCATCATTGAATTCGCGGATACCACGACCCAAACCACGCATAAATTCAGGAATCTTGCGGCCTCCAAACAAAATGAGCACTGCTAAAATAATCAGGACCCACTCGCCACCACCGGGAAGGCTGAAAAGCAACCAATTAGACATAACCAAAGATTTTTTGAGTGGTTAAAGGTAACGGTTTGATGCTAATGAGAAAACCTTACCGCCCTGTTGCACTGAATATTATAATTAAAAAAAGAGGGACATGGCCCCTCTCTCAATTTCTTATCCGAAGTATTAATGCGAAAAACGCTTTTCCTTAATACGGGCACTCTTACCAAAACGCTCACGCTGGTAGTAGAGTTTCGCCCTGCGTACCCGGCCGGTTTTGTTCAGCACGATGCTGTCAATATTGGGGCTGTTCAAAGGAAAGCTACGCTCTACACCTACACCATCGCTAATCTTGCGAACGGTAAAGCTGGCAGTGGCGCCTGTTCCCTGACGCTTAATGACATCGCCGCGGAAACTCTGGATACGCGTTTTAGCGCCTTCCACTACTTTGTAGTTAACGGTAATATTATCACCTGCTTTAAAAGCAGGATATTGCTTGTTTTCAATCAGTTGTTCCTGTACAAACTGTATCGCCTGTTGATTCATGGCTCAAATTTTTGGGACGGCAAAAGTAGGGGAATGGCCTTATAACACAACTCGCCTTTGATATTATCAGCTATATTTTTTAGAATAGTCCGGCTTTTTAAGATTTCTATTGCTTTGGCTTGGTGGCCGGGGGCTTTGCTGTGGCAGGTTTTGGACTCATCTCGGCTTCCAGCGCTTTAAGGTTTTCACCTGCTATTATGAAATCAGGGAAGCTGTTTTTGGCCCTTTGATACCAGTTTTTAGCATCAGCCATATCTTTTTCTTTGTAAGCAAGCGCTCCCATCATATTGCAGGAAGCGGCAAACACAGGTACATTTTCCGATGTGCCGTTACCAATATCGAGGGGCACTGATTGCTGCATGGCTGCAGCGGAATCGGCCATTGATTTTTGCAAACTCTGCCTGCACTCCGCTCTTCTGTCCAGCAAAAACTGCTTGGTAGCCAACTGGTAATGATTATAAGGATTGCCATCCAGTACGCATAACTTCTCGTACCAGTCAAGGCTTGTTTTTACTTCTGAAGTGCGGCCCGAAATATCGGCCAGCAGGGTTAGGGCGGTAAGGTTTTTGTTGTTGCGTTCGTACAATTGGTTGGCCAGTTTATAAGCGCCGCCCAGATTGCCAGCCCGGTAATAAACCAGCGCCAGCGAATCTTCATAATTAACGGGTGCGCCATTTACCAGCATGGCGGTAAGCGCATATCCGGCTGTAGAAAAATCGTTGTATTGAATAGCCCGGTCGTAAACTGTTTTGTATCGGCTGATAAGTGCAGTATCAGCCACTTGTGCTGTGGCCAACCCTCCGTATAAGGAAAGAGCCGCTAGCCATATTGTTGGTTTCATGGGTGGTTATTTTGCGCTAATATGCGTTTTATTCCATTGCTGCACAAAGCCTTGTGTAAAAATGGACTAACCAATTAACTTTTTGCTTTATGCACCGGACAATATCAGGCTTTACGCGGCTTGCTGTGTGTGTTGTTTTACTGCTGCATTGCTCTTCGGGTATCGCGGCTCCCAAAGCCCCGTTGTCTCATTTTATTTTTCCTCAAACCATTGTATTGGCCAAGCCAGTGGTTTCGCCGCTTCCGGCGCATGGCCAGCAAGCATTTAGCTGGCATGAGCTACGGCAAAATTTCAAGGAGCTACGCAAGCAAATTAAGGCTGCCCGTAAAATGCGCCATCTTGCCGGGGGGGAGTCTGCTGAAGACAAAAAGCTGTATAACCTGAGCTTGTGGGCAGGAATATTAGGAATGGGCGGCCTTGCGCTCATTTTTATACCCTACATAGGTGCTATTGGCTTTTTAGCCGCTTTGGCGGGTGCGGTAATTGGTGTTGTAGCTCTTTCCAAACATAAAAACCAACCGACAGCCCGCGGTAAAACTCTTGCTTTACTGGGGTTGGTTTTTGGCTCACTTACATTTATCCTCGCCATTGTGGCAGTTATAGTGTTAGTTACACTTTGGACATAGACGTATTTGGTATGATTTATCTAAATTGTTGACACCAGATCATTTGCAAATCTTGCCTAAGTATTTGCTATTAGCATTCCGCTATCATCAACCTTTATTTTTTCTTCAGCTAACATATAGTCCAATAGTATCGTAAAACTGTCTTCATTAAGTCTGAGGAGAGATCGTAGTTTGTCAGGATTATTTTCCTGCTTCAACAACTGCATCAATTGCGCGGCATAGTGCTGCAGGTTTACGGCAGATGGTTGTTGTTTTTTGTTGAGGCAATTGTCGCATATGCCGCAGGGCGTAGTGTCCCTGTCATTAAAATATTGCCGGATGACAGCACTCCGGCATTGCTTACCATCCTGCGCATAGGTAAGCATGGCTGTGATGCGTTTTTGCCACAATATTTTTTGCTGCTGTAAAAATTTATGATCGAACTGTAACTGATCAGCCGGGTAGCGGTGATGATGAAAATATAACTGCGGCTTATCGGTCCTGGGTTTGTAATCGATAACCTGTTGCGCTGCCAATGCGGCCAATTGTTTCACTACCTGGGCTTCATCTGTTCGCAATAAGCCGGCTAATTGCTTTTCGCTGATGGACACTTCGTTGGTAAAAATGCCTTCGTAGGTGCGCAGCAAAGTTTTGATAATGGGTTCAAGGGATGCATGTTCAGTTTCAAATTGATAGAGCCAATCTTTATCGCAGGTAAAACTAATGCGGCTGCGCAGTTGGATATTGTCGCTCAAACTGATGTAACCGGCTTGTTGCAACAGGCGTAACGATGCCAGCACCAATATGGGTGCATGTTTGAAGCGTTCACAAAAGTTTTCTAATACAAAACTCTGGTACGAACCTGCGCCTGCGTTATAAGGTACGCCTACATAGTTGCACACATCGCTATATATATTGCGCACCTGCTCCAATGGTGGAAATTTCTCGCTTACAATTTGCTCAAGCCGCGTTAAGTCCGATTGGTTGTACAACAGCACCGCATAAGACCGATCGCCATCTCTTCCTGCTCTGCCGGCTTCCTGATAATAGTACTCCAGGCTTTCAGGCATATCAAGATGTATAACTGCCCGCACATCGGGTTTGTCAATACCCATACCAAAGGCATTGGTACATACCATTACACGAAGTTGATTTTTTGTCCAGGCTTCCTGTCGTTTGTTTCGCTCCTCAGTATCAAGTCCGGCATGATAGTGCCCGGCATTGATATCGTTTGCCATTAACCATTCCGCTATTTCTTTTGTTAGCCGGCGGTTGCGGCAGTATACCAACGCGGACCCTTTGACGTTGCGGAGTACACGTAATAATTGCGTCGTTTTTTCTGCCAGGGCATATGCGGAAAAAGAAAGATTGGGACGGGCAAAGCTTTGACGGAATACCTGTTGCTTCCGGAAAGCAAGTTTTTCCATAATATCGGCCTGCACCTGCTGTGTAGCACTTGCGGTGAGAGCCAGCACAGGCACATCAGGCTTTGCCTGCCTGAGATCTGCAATGTTCAAGTATGAAGGACGAAAGTCGTAACCCCATTGCGAAATACAATGCGCTTCATCTACTGCCAACAGGTTAATGGGTATGGCGGGCAGATATTCCTGAAACAAAGCAGTTTGCAATCGCTCGGGCGATACAAACAGAAATTTAAAACCATCACCGGTGGCGTTTTGCAGCATTTTTTTTACCTCAAAAAAGGGCATGCCGCTATGCATGAGCAAGGCCGGAATTTGTCTGCTTTGTAATTGTCTTGCCTGATCTTTCATTAAGGCAATCAGCGGCGTCACTACCAGGCAAATGCCCGGTGTGGCTAGTGCGGGAATTTGGTAGCAAAGACTTTTGCCACCACCGGTGGGTAGCAATGCCAGTGTATCCTTCTTGTTAAGAACAGATTCAATCACCTCTTGCTGCACACCTCTGAAAGAGGCAAAGCCAAAATGCTTTTGTAATATGGCATGTATATCGTGCAAGGGCCATCAGGTTGTTTACAATGAAGGATGGAAAGATAAAAGGTGCTAACCTATGAACTATTAACTTATCTATTGCTAGCGGAGCCGCCTTACACCCAGCCAAAGGCTGTTGAGTGCCAGCACCACATCGCTGCCGCCCATAATTAGCGCACCCATTGTGGGGTGGAGATAACCAAACGCCGCAATAGGTATAGCCACCACATTATAGGCAAATGCCCAAAACAAATTGCTCTTTACCGTGCCATAGGTAAGCTTGCCTAATTGCATGGCTTTGGGTAGCTGCGCTAATCCTCCTCCCGTTAGTACTACCGATGCGCTTTGTATGGCCAGTTGCGATGCTTCGCTCAGGGATATACTGATGGTAGCTTTTGCCAATGCCGGAGCATCATTTATGCCATCGCCAACCATGGCCGTGGGTGATTTTTTATTTAGGGTTTCAATTATGGATAGCTTTTCGTCAGGTTTTTTTTCTGCAATTACCTCGTCAATACCCAATGCTTGCGCCACCATCTCGCATTTGGCCTGCGTATCACCACTTAGTATGATGGTTTTTATGTTATTGGATTTGCAATAATTAATTACACCGGCAGCTTCGGGTCTTATTTCGTCGGCAATATCAATCCAGCCCACCAGTTCGCGCTGTTTAATCACATACAGACTATGATTGCCGGCATTGGTTTTATCCGGCAGCATGGCACCTGAGCCAACCATCCATTCCGTGCCATCTTTTTGCTTCGCCCACATACCTAGTCCCTTGCGTTCTTCTACTTTGTCGAATAGCATTACGCCTTTGGTCTTCCATGCGGTGGCAATGCTTTTTGCAATAGGATGGTTAGATAATTTTTCAATGCTGTACACCAGTTTTTGAAAGCTTTCATCGCTATCCAAACTGTGTTGGAAACCATTGATGCCAAACTTGCCGGTAGTGAGTGTTCCTGTTTTGTCAAATACCATTTGCCTGATGGTACGAAACAATTCCATCCTCGAAACGTCAGTATACAGGATGCCATTTTTTGCGGCCCTGCCCAGGCCTACGGCTATAGCAGCGGGCGTGGCAAGCCCCATGGCACAGGGGCAGGCTATTACCAATACCGCTATGGCGCGCAACAAACTTTCTTTAAGTGGCAGATTGGCCAGCCACATATTGCCAACCAGGGTAAGCGCAGCAATAATTAATACAGCGGGTATAAATACCTGGCTTATGCGGTCGGCAAGTTTTTGTACGGGAGGCTTTTCGCCCTGCGCTTTTTTCATCATCCGCACAATGCCGCTCATAACTGTGTCGTCGCCTACGGCAGTTACATAGGCACGCAGGTTGCCGTTTACAATACTGCTTCCGCCAACCAGTAAGTCAGCGTTTTTTTTGCCAACGGGTGTGCTTTCCCCGGTCAGCAGGGCTTCGCTTACTTCGGCTTCGCCACTCAATATTTTGGCATCGGCTGGTACCTGCTCACCTGTTTTTATCAATATCAAATCGCCCACACGCAAGGCCGTGCTTTCCATGGGAAAAATGTTCTCGTGGCCATCAGGATCGTAGGCAATCACATTGGCCATAATTATTTGCTTGCGGGTAAGCTTGTTGATGGCCGCTTTTGTTTTAGCAATGGAAATATGCTCCAAATAATTGCCAAACAACACAATGGTGATAATGGAAGCGGCTGTTTCAAAAAACAGGAAATCCTGCGGCTTGTGGGTAAAGAGCCCATACACGCTGTACCAAAATGCCGCGCTTGACCCCAGCAAAACCAATACATCCATGTTTAGGATACCATTGCGCATGCTTCGCCAGGTACTTTTA
Source organism: Chitinophagaceae bacterium (assembly GCA_024643625.1). Taxonomy (GTDB): domain Bacteria; phylum Bacteroidota; class Bacteroidia; order Chitinophagales; family Chitinophagaceae; genus Phnomibacter. The sequence goes on along the minus strand of JAHEMO010000022.1, from coordinate 16,652 downwards.
CCAAAATACTCCAGCCCAATCAGGTACACAGGTGTGGCCAGTGCCAGTTGCACCCAGGGGTTCATAAGCCAATGCAGGTGCAATCCGGGTACCATGTGCAGCATAAGCACGAGCGTAAAGGGTAGCGACAGCCAAAACCGACGCATATAGGGCGCTATATCTGCACGGGCGCCCTTACCATTATCAGGGTCGTCCTCGGCCGAGACTTTATACCCCAAAGACTCAACCTGCTTTTGCGCCTCCTGAATGATGGTATCGCCGTTGTCGGGCTTTTCCAGTTCAAAGGACACATTGCCTTGTATAGGATCCACCACAATATGGCGAAACCCTTTTTTCTCCAGCGTTTTATTAATTGTAAGGGCGCAGGTTGTGCAGGTCATGCCGTCCACTTTCCACTCTACCTTCGTCATTATTATTCCTTTTTTTGCATCTGCGTCCGGCTATGCCAAGCCGTTGCCTGCAGGTAAATTGCCGGGCAAAATTAACCCCAAAAAAGCAGCCTTGTTGTGGGCAGTATGCTAAATGCCCGCACTATTATTGCATCGCTGATGCAAAAGCCGGTTCAGCCGAAGAAACTATGACGCAACCTATTTTACCCATTACATACAGCCTTTTAAAAATAGATGACGCTGCTGCGGCCTTCCTGCGTTTGCTCGAAAACCACTCTGTTATTGCGTTGCATGGCGCTATGGGTGCGGGAAAAACCACGCTGATTTCGCATGCTGTGGCGCTTTCGGGCGCAAGCGATATGGTTACCAGCCCCACATTTGCCATCATGAATCAGTACCGCCTGGGCAATGGTAACCTGCTATGGCATATGGATTGGTACCGGCTCAGCAGTGAGGAGGAAGCTATTGATGCCGGCGTGGAAGACACCATCTACTCGGGGCATAAAGTTGTGATAGAGTGGCCCGACCGTTTTCCTGATTTACTGCCCTCCGATGCACTGCATCTTGCCATAAACCTTACGGCTGATGGGGAGAGAATACTGACTTTTATCTGACGACTGCTTGAAATGAATTCGCAGTAAAGGCAAAGGGGATGATGGGCTATTGGGTAATTCCATAATTTTAATGCCCCAAAAGCAGCCTATGTCCAAGCCGGTAATCAGCGGTTCATTCAGTCTTGAAACATTAGAAGAGACGCTAGACATCAAAGCTCGTTCAGCCGAATTATTTATTGGAATCCCCAAAGAAACCGCCTTTCAGGAAAACCGCGTAGGGCTGATTCCGGAAGCCGTAGGCGTATTGGTAAATAATGGCCACGATGTATGGATAGAGAGCAGAGCGGGTGAAGGCAGTGGCTATGCCGATAAGGACTACAGCGAAGCGGGCGCCAAAATAAAATACGACCGCAAGGAAATTTACAATTGCGATATCCTGGTAAAAAGCGCCCCGGTTGTAACGCCCGATTTGGAATTACTAAAGCATAATCATGTCATCATATCGCCCATACACCTCAGTTTGCTGGAGGCCGGTATTCTTGAGCATATGATGCAGAAAAAAATCACGGCAGTAAGTTTTGAAAACCTCAAAGACGATAGCGGCACTTACCCCATAGTGCGCAGCATGAGCGAAATAGCCGGCAGTGCCTGCATGCTCATAGCCGGGCATTACCTTAGTCAGGGGGCAAGAGGAAAGGGCATTTTGCTGGGAGGCATTAGTGGTATCCCGCCTACCAAAGTCATTATTATTGGTGCCGGTGTGGTAGGCGAATTTGCCGCCCGTGCAGCATTGGCCTTGGGTGCCTCGGTAAAAGTGTTTGACAATAGCGTGTATCGGTTAAAGCGCCTGCAGGATACTATGGGGCATAGAGTATGGACATCATTGATTGAGCCCAGGATATTGGCCAAACAGCTAAAAACCTGTGAAGTAGCCATTGGTGCCATGCCTTCGCAAAGCGGACGTACGCCGTTGGTGGTTACCGAAGATATGGTAAGCAATATGCGGTCGGGCAGCGTGATTATTGATGTGGCCATTGACAGGGGCGGGTGTTTTGAAACATCAAGGGTAACCACCCACCAAAGCCCTGTTTTTTTGCACCATGATGTCTTTCATTACTGCGTGCCCAATATTCCATCGGAGTACTGCCGAACAGCGAGCCATGCCATCAGCAACGTGCTGATGCCTTTGCTGATGAACATTTCCGACGCCGGTGGCTTGGATGAATACGTGTGGAACAATTTTAATATCCGTAGTGGTATCTATATGTTTAAAGGGGCACTGACCAATTTTCATCTCAGCGAACGTTTTCAGATAAAGTATACCGATTTAAACTTGCTAATGGCCAGTATGGGGTAGCTGGAGTTAAACAAGAAAACTTGGTTGCAAATTTGCCTTTTAGCTTTACGATTGCCATAGATTGCCATGGATACTATCATTGAATTTTTTGGTTCGTTGGAAACACGCCCCATCCTCAGGATGGCGCTGTTGGTTCTGCCCATTACCCTGCTATGGATTATGGAAAGCAGTATACCTCTTTTTAGATTGCGGTACAAGACTACCAAGGGAAAGCATGCGGTAGTTAATTTTGTCCTTACGTTTTTTCATCTTGCTATCCATAGCCTTTTAGCCGTTGTATTGGTATTGGTAAGCGATTGGTGCCAGCAACATCAGTTTGGGTTGGTGCATTGGCTGCATATGCCGGTGTGGGGTATTTTACTTACCGGCATATTGGGTATGGATTTTTTTGGCGGATGGCTTGTTCACTTTGTAGAGCATAAAGTGCCTTTGTTTTGGCGCATTCATATTGTACATCATGCCGATAATAAAATTGATGTAAGCACCGGATTGCGCCATCACCCATTGGAAGGGATTAACCGCTGGCTATTTTTTACCCTTGGTGTATTGCTAACCGGGTTGCCCATATATGCTGTTATGCTAGGGCAAACTTTTATGAGCATGTTTACCATGTTTACGCATGCTAATATTAACCTTCCCCCATGGTTGGATAATGCCATTAGCTGGATATTCATTAGCCCCAACGCACATAAGGTGCATCATCACTACAAACAACCTTATACCGATAGTAATTTTGGCACTGCACTTAGTATTTGGGACCGGGTATTTGGTACCTACCGCTATCTGGCACCCGATGCTATTCGCTACGGGCTCGATCATCATTACCCGAATGCGGCTGATGAAAATTTGCTGGAACTGCTAAAGAGTCCGTTCAAAAAATTGGATAAGGTAAAAAGCAGTGAAGATTTGCCGCCGCAGCAGCCCTATGCCGGCAGCTAGACTAGCGGGGATGTTTTTCGGACTTAAAATCGGGCAGAAAAATGCGACCGGTGCAAGCCGCTATTTCGGCTTCGTTATTGCTGCCAATCACTACAATCTTGTCTGCTGCATATTGTGCCAGTAAATGTTGGTACAGGGCAAATGCCTGCGTATCAAGATTTGATCCCGGTTCGTCCAACAGTAATAGCGGCGCATGGGTAAATATGGCCTGTGCCAGTTTTACTTTTTGCTTCATGCCACTGCTAAAGTTGCGGATGGGTTTATGCGCCGCATGCTCCAGTTGTAGTGCGCCAATAATACTGTCGACGGAATGGCCCGGTAATATTGGCTTTGCACCAAAATGAAATTGCAGCATTTCCGTAAGGGTAAACTCTTCAATAAGTTCGAGATAAGGCGCGGCAAAACTGTAGTGATTAAACCATGTATAATCGGGCTCATGTTGCGTATTGGAATTACTAAGGCGCACCAGCATGTGGCCTTCCTGCGGCATTACCTGTGCGGCCAGCAAGAGTAATAGTGTGCTTTTGCCGCTGCCATTTGGCCCGGTAATAGCATAGTGATTGCCCTGCACGAATGTTGCACTCAGTTTCCTGAAAATCCAATGCAGGTTGTAACGTTTGCCTACGCTGTCGAGCGTAATGGTCATGCTGCTGAGTTGGGTGACATTGATTAATAGTCTTCGCCGGCACCCTTGCTGAATCGCTTGATGATGCCGCGTCCGCTTTCGCGAATGAAGGTTATGATTTCATCGCGCTCATCGTTAATGGGAAGTTCTTCCTCAATAAACTCAAGTGCCTGTGTTGTATTCAGGCCTTTGTTGTAAATAACGCGGTACACATCCAGAATCTGATTGATTTGCTGGTTGGTAAATCCACGGCGTTTAAGCCCAATGGAGTTTACACCGGCGTAGCTGAGCGGGTTGCGGCCTGCTTTAATATAGGGAGGTACATCTTTGCCCACCAGCGATCCGCCGGCAACAAACGCGTGTTCGCCAATACGCACATATTGGTGTATGGCACTAACACCCCCTACAACAGCCCAATCGCCCATTTCCACATGGCCCGCCATTTGGGTATTATTGCTCATAATACAATTATTGCCAACGCTGCAATCGTGTGCAATATGGCTGTATGCCATTATCAGGCAGTTGTTGCCAATAGAAGTTTTACCCTTATCGAGCGTGCCGCGGTTGATGGTTACAAATTCGCGGATGGTGCAATTGTTGCCAATTTCAACCAGCGATTTTTCGCCGGCAAATTTCAGGTCCTGCGGCACCGCCGCTATAACCGCGCCGGGAAAGATGCGGCAGTTTTTGCCGATATGCGCACCCTCCATTATGGTAACGTTGCTGCCAATCCAGGTGCCTTCGCCAACGGTTACGTTGCTATGAATTACCGTGAAGGGATCCACCTTTACATTATCGGCAAGGCGGGCATCCGGGTGGATATAAGCTAAAGGATGGATCATAGTTTTTGGTTGGAATGCCGGTTTTCAGCCGACGAATCGGGTAAAAATAAGCCAGTTAGGTATAGCGGTTTCCCAAATATTTGTCGGGAAAAGGTCATCGTTGTATCATTATCGTTTTTGCAACTGCGCAACCAGGTCGGCTTCGGTACAAATTTTGCCACCTACATACACGGTGCCATGCATTACGCAAATGCCGCGGCGGATGGGTTCGGTAAGCTCCATTTTCAGCAGCATGGTATCGCCCGGCTTTACCATGGCTTTAAACTTGCAGTTATCAATTTTCAAAAAATAGGTATTGTACTCGCCCTGCGGCATGGCATTTATAGCAAGGATGCCCCCCGTTTGTGCCAGCGCTTCAATTTGCAATACTCCCGGCATTACCGGATTGCCCGGAAAGTGACCCTGGAAAAACCATTCGTTGAAGGTTACATTTTTTAGCCCTACAATAGTGGATGCGGTAAGCTCCACTATCTTATCTACCAACAAAAAGGGAAAACGATGCGGCAGCGTTTTTTCTATCGAAGTAAGATCGTATACCGGTGGTTGGGAAGGGTCGTAGGTTGGCACGTCTTTAATATGCCGGTTCTTTTTTACATACTGCTTTATCAGTTTGGCAAACTCCACATTGGCTTTATGCCCAGGGCGGTGCCCGATGATATGTGCTTTAACGGGATACCCTACCAGGGCCAGATCGCCTACCATATCCAACAGCTTGTGGCGGGCGGGCTCGTTGGGGTAGCGCAGTTTAAGATTATTGAGGTAGCCTTCGGCCTGTATGTCAATATTGTCTTTGCCAAAAGCTTCTTTCAATTTTAGCTTGGCTTCTTCAGTAATGGGCTTGTCTACAACCACAATGGCGTTATTAATATCGCCGCCTTTAATCAGGTTGTGGTCGAGCAACATTTCCAGCTCATGCAAAAACACAAAGGTTCGGCAGGGACCAATTTCCTTGCTGAAGTCTTTCATGCGTTTGAGCTGCGCATGCTGGGTACCCAAAACCGGGCTATTAAAATCTATAAGCGTGGTTATTTTGTAGTCCTTTCCGGGCAGAGCGGTTATTTCTACCCGCCGTTCTTCATCGTAAAAAGAAATATTTTCATCGAGGGTATACCAACTCTTAGAGGCATCCTGTTCGAGCACACCCGCATCTTCAATGGCTTCAATAAAGGGGGCACTGCTTCCGTCCATTATGGGTATTTCGGGGCCATTTATCTGTATCAGACAGTTGTCTACCCCCAGGCCTACCAGCGCTGCCAGTATATGCTCTACCGTGCTTACCCGTGCACCATCACTCTCCAGCGTAGTGCCGCGGCTGGTATCCACCACCAGGTCGCAATCGGCTTTAATAGTGGGTTGGTTAGGCATGTCTATACGCTGAAAAACAAAGCCATGGCCGGGCGATGCCGGTTGCAATGTCATGTTTACAAAGGCACCGGTATGTAGTCCTGTTCCTTCTATTGATACAGGATTTGAAAGGGTGTGTTGTTTGTCTGGATTAAAATTCTTGTCCATTATGTTGCTTTATCTGTAAATAATAAGGATGACCACGCTGCTGCAATTACCCTGCAGGGCATGGCGCGCAAATATAAAGCCTGCCGCATAGCAAGGATACAGCAGGCTTTAACAGATGTTAACGATGCTTATCATTCACCGATGCCGTTCATCATCTCGTCCGGTAATATCCGCCATTCATCGTAAAGCCCTTCGGTATTCGCCCGGCAAAAGGAAATATTTGTCGCGAGAAAAGCAATAATCCATTTACACACACCAAAAACAACACGCATGAAAACATTTACACTTTTACTGACCATGCTGATAGGCGTTCAGGCTATGGCTCAGGAACCGGCAAAAATTTCGGGGCAGGTACGCGATGCAGCAGGCAGTCCGCTGGCACAAGCCACTATTATGGTAATGAAAGCTGCTGACAGCACTTTATCTAAAACTGCCATTACAGATAAGGCGGGAGTTTTTAGCGCAGAATCATTAAAGGCCAGCACTTATTACGTGGTGGTAAGCACGGTGGGCATGAGCGATTGGCAGTCAGATTTGATAAAAATTGCTGCGGGCGAGCACTACAAATTACCTGTAGTTAGTCTGAAAGCCGTGTCAAACGAACTGGAAAGCGTTGTGGTTTCGCGGCGCAAGCCCATGATTGAAGTATCGGCAGATAAAACTGTTTTTAATGTAGAAAACAGTATTGTAGCTCAAGGCAGCGATGCTTTGGAAATGCTGTCGAAAACACCCGGCGTGCAGGTAGACAATAACGACAACATTAGCATGAAAGGCAAAACCGGCGTAAAGATTTATGTGGATGGTCGTTTGCAACAAATTGGTGGTAAAGATCTGGCAGATTACCTGCGTACCATTAACAGCAACGATATTCAAAGCATCGAAATGATAAGCAATCCCTCGGCAAAATATGATGCCAGTGGTAATGCGGGTGTTATCAATATCAAATTGAAAAAGAATAAGAATTACGGAACGAATGGTTCTTACAATCTTGGGTTGCGTCAGGGTATTACACCAAAAGGCAATGGCTCGCTCAATCTCAATTATCGCAATAAGAAGGTAAACCTGTTTGGTAATGCCGGCACATCTATTGGCGTCAATAGAAATACCATGACTTTGTACCGCGAACAGAATGATAGTTTATATGATCAGCTGTCGTTGAATGAGAATAAAAATCTGAATTTCAATACCAAAGTGGGAGCCGATTTCTTTCTTGATTCCCGAAACACCATTGGTGTAATGGGTACACTTAGTTTGAATGACACCCGTATGCGCAGTTCCAGTGAAACGCCGATTTATGATTTGAAAACCGGTGCACTTAGCAGAACGCTCGTGGCTAAGAACTATATTCCAGGTAGCCGCACCAATGCCAACATTAATTTTAATTATCGCTATGCCGATACGAGTGGCAGGGAGCTGAATGTGGATTTGGATTATGGCTTATTTAGTGGATTTGGCCGCAGTCGCCAACCTAATCTTTATCTTAACCCCGATGGAAGCATAAACGATTTGCTGGTGTACGGTAACTACACGCCTACCGACATTAATATCTATACCGCCAAAGCCGATATGGAGCAGAAAATGGGTAAGGGAAAATTGGGCTATGGTGTGAAGTTTAGTTATGTAAATACCGATAACACGTTCAAGTTCTTCAATGTAATTGGGGACGAGAGTATACTGGACAAGCCTAAGAGCAACAACTTTGTGTACGATGAAAATGTGAATGCGGGTTATGTAAACTACAACACAGCGCTGGGCAAAAAATGGTCTGTGCAGGCTGGTCTTCGTGTAGAACAAACCAACAGCAAAGGTGTACTGTCAAGAGAAGATGGCGAAACTCAGGAGGATGATGTGGTAAAGCGCAACTATATCGACTTTTTTCCAAGCGCAGCGCTTACCTGGAACCTTGCCGAAAAGCATACCCTTAACCTTACTTACAGCAGAAGAATTGACAGGCCTACCTATCAGGAATTGAATCCGTTTGAAAATAAACTGGATGAGCTCACGTATCAAAAGGGCAATGCGTTTTTACAACCACAGTATACCGACAACGTGGCGCTAACCCACATTTTTATGAACATGATTAATACCTCGGTAAGCTATAGTTATGTAAAAGACTATGCTACTATGGTTACGGATACCACAAATGGTTCAGCTACGTATATACAACAGCGTAATCTGGCCAGTCAGCAGGTATTTAATGTAAGTGTGGGATCGCCAATACCGGTAGCCAAATGGTGGAACGGTTATGTAAACCTTTGGTACAACTACCAGTTGTTTAAAGGCACATTCAACAACGGTGTTATAAACGAAAAAGTGCCAGGTTATGGGGCTTATCTGCAAAACAGTTTTACCTTAAATAAAAAGGGGCTTGCTGCCGAACTTACTGGTTGGTACAATGGCCCGGGTGTTTGGGGCGGTACCTGGCGCACAAAACCCATGGGCTCGCTGGATTTTGGTATACAGCAGCCGCTGTTTAATAAGCGGGCAAGCCTGAAACTGAGTGTGACCGATATCTTTTTTACCAGTCCCTGGAATGCTGAAAACAATTTTGGTGGCGTGAAGATTATTGGCCGCGGTGCAAATGAGTCACGCACCTTCAGAGTGAACTTCAGCTACCGCTTTGGCAAGAGCGAAGTGAAAGCTGCCCGCAACCGCAAAACCGGCATGGAAACTGAAGCCGGAAGGATTAAGAGTTAACTACGAAAACATATTGTTATGTAAAGCCGTCCTCAAAAGGGGTGGCTTTTTTTTAGCGTACGGTATGGCATTTGTTGAGTACCTGCTGTTGTGTGTAGTGTATTGAACCCTGCTAACTGTGTGTTCAACAGTGCTGACTGTCAATTGCTTATTGCACCATGCAGTCACGAATCAGAACTTTATAGTAATAATGAGACGAGCCCTTAACCTATTGCTCAGGCAGGAGAATAGAAGGCATCGGTTTTTTAAATTACGGAACAGCCGGCAAGTTTTCCTGCCTGTTTTTTTAAACCGATAAATGAATAGCCATGAAAACCCTCCAACACCAACTGCTGTGCGCCGCCGTATTGCTGCTTACACAAATCGCCATTGGCCAAAAAGATACTTCGGCACCCTTCAACCGCTATCTGTTTCATACCAGTATTATCCACAAGGGATTCAGCGTTGGTGCGGAAGTTCAGCTAAAGAACCGCTGGCTTTTTTACATCAGTCGCAGCAATGAATCTTGTGAGGCAGGTAACCTGCCCCCGAGTTATAGAGCGGGTAGCCACACCGATTTCTGGGGAATTAGATTCAATTTTTCTGCACCTAATGAAACACTTAAAACTACCACCATTGGCGCGGGAAGGGTTTTGACAGCGCCCCAACGAAAAAGTTGGGTGGCCGCGAAGGCGGGCGTTTCAGCCATACGCTACCAGCACTATGAATTTACCAAAGTACCCGATGGGGTGTACAATTTCTCTGGTCAGTCGCATAGCCACGATACCATTACGGATAATAGTATTGGCTTGCACCTGTCTGTTGTTGCAATATTGCCCATTACCAGTTGGTTAGGTATTGGCGCAGGAATGGAGACAATATTATCCGGTCCTAAATCGAGGATTACCTATAATCTGGGGCTTTCTTTTGGTTATCTGAAGCCTAAAAAGCTAAGTTCTCACTTTCCTTTATTGTAACATGTATGTGGGTTAGTGCCTGATTTTGCAGAAAAATAGTTTGGGTGCTTGCGCTAACTGCGCTATGTCTTTAATAAGCGGGCGAACTCAATGCCGAGCGTCACAAAAATCTTTTTTGCGAGCACCTGAAATGGAGAAAAAGGATTGGACAGCGTGGAAATTATTTCACGCAGCAGCGAACATGCTCTTAAACATGCAGCCTAAGCTTTAATTATCCATTTGGCAAGAAGGAAGTGAAATTGCCGTCAACTGTAAAAATGGTTTGGAAACTGAAGCCGTAAGCACTACAAGAAACTAAATACACCCGCAGTTAACCGGCTGTCTCAAATTCAAGAGTCAGCTTTTTTGATTTGGGGCAGGAAATAGCGTCGATATCCAATAGAGCAAACTAACCGACCTGCATTTTGCTACGGCAATACCCTCGCCTCACTTATTTATTTATCGGCAAAACCATGCTAACTGTCAACCGGGAATATCCATCTGTCAACTGTTGATTGTGTTTGGCGGCAAATTGAAAGAGCATTGTAGAGCGGTTATCGTAATCGAAGTATTGAACGGTGAAAAGAGAAATAGTTTAGAAATCAGGATTCGCTTTGTACTTTAAGAGACGTAATCCATTCAAAATATCATTATGAAAACACTTTATGGAAAACTGATGTTGGCAATTGCGATTTTTGTTTGTTTCAGCGCACATGCACAAAAGACAAAAATGGAGCCCATTAACCGTTTTATGATTCATGGGCGTGCTACCTATCGCGGAGCGTATTTTGGGGCCGAATTGCAAATAAAAAATCGCTGGCTCTATTATTTTAATCGCACTGCCGAAAAGTATCCGTTAACTAATGAGCCGATTGGTTACGATCCCGGATATGAACGAACAAAGGATGGAGCAGCCTCTCAGTTACGAGCACCTAAAGAATCATTCAAAACCACAACTCTGGGAATGGGCAGGGTGCTTACGGCCCCAAGCAAAAAAGGTTGGGTAGCGGCAAAAGCAGGTATTTCAATGGTCAATTATAAAAACTTTGAATTTGCCCAAATTCCACGGGATTCAATTGTAGAATATACTTATTTCTTAATAATTCCTCTTCCTTTAGTTTACTATACTCCTTCCCACTCTTACAAAGAAATATCAGAAAAGGGAATTGGATTGCATCTTGCAGTTGATGGTGAATTTCTACTTACTTCCTGGTTAGGTGTCGGTGGCGGTGTGGAAGCAATACTGTCCGGGCCCAAGTCAAGACTTACTTATAACCTGGGCTTTTCCATAGGGTATATGCGTCCCGGAAAATCGAAAAAAGATCCTGCGGCACTATAATCGAAATTCAACTGTTAGCTCAATCAATCCACAAACAAATCGCGATAAAAATTTGTATTCCCCGGCACATAGGCATAGCCTGATAAATCGGTGATGCCTTCTTCTGCCAACAGGTCTTCATCTAAAAAGAAATTACCGGTGCAGGTAGCAGAAGGTCTGCGCAAAATATACCATGCGCAATCGGCCAGTATTTCGGGGGTTCGGCTCATTTTCATCAGCATTTCTCCCCCAAGCAGGTTGTTTACCGCGGCCGTAGCTATGGTAGTTTTAGGCCACAGCGCATTGGCGGCAATGCCTTGCGGTTTTAGTTCGGCTGCAAGGCCGTAAGCTATCATACTCATATTAAACTTGCTCATGGTATAGGCCAAATGCCCGGCAAACCATTTGGGTTTCATGCTAATGGGTGGGCTCAGATTGAGGATATGCGGATTGGTGCCTTTGGCTAAAAAAGGTATAGCAGCCTGACAGAGAAAAAATGTGCCGCGAACATTAATGCTATGCATCAGGTCGTAGCGTTTAGGTTCTGTTTTTTCAGTAGGTGTTAGGTTGATGGCGCTGGCATTGTTTATCAAAATATCGATACCACCAAAGTGAGCAGCTGCCTTTTCAATGGCTGCTTTCGATGCGGCTTCATCACGAATGTCCAACTGAATGGCAAGTGCTTTGCCACCGGCCGCTTCCACTTCTTCGGCTGCAGAAAAAATAGTGCCGCCGAGTTTGGGGTTTTCTTCTACACTCTTGGCTGCAATGACAATATTGGCGCCTTCGGCCGCCAACTTAAGGGCTATGGCTTTTCCAATACCGCGGCTGGCGCCAGTTATAAAGGCTGTTTTGTTATGAAATGACATATGAGAATTTTCGGGGGAAAATACAGTAATAATCAGGGTGGTGGTACAATCTCGCACAATGAAACATGGAGACCTGGGTTTTAACGCCTCCGAAAAAGCGAACGCGAAATACTGGTGTTAGAACCGAATCGGCCTTTAAGGTGTGGCCGTAACGCATGGATATCGCTTTACCAATCTGCTTCTTGAAATGTTTTGGGTTTCGCTGAAGTACCAGTCCGACATTTTGCAAAATAGTGATTACCGAATGTTACGTAGGTTGAAGAGGGTACTGCAAAAGGATAGCCGGGTCAACGAATGATGGCATTCAATCGTTCCCATATATCATTCTGATAGGTTACTGGTACCAGGCTAACATCGGGGTTGTCGCCCATGCGAATAAATACGAGGTTTTTTGAAGGGACTACATTTATAAGCTGCCCGTTTTTGCCCATGGCGGCATACATATCTGCGGGGGCTTTGCCGGCAATGGGTATAGGGAAAACCGCCTGCAGCCCGGGGTACATGGATGATGCTTTGCCATTGAGCCAGGTAAGATAGCCGTAGCTCAGATTAAGGTTTTGAGAAGTATTGGTCATCTGGTTGAAATAGTCTTTGCCGGCCAATACCGTTTTTCCATCCCAATCCCCACGATTGAGCATGAGCAGGCCAAAACGTGCCATGCTACGCGGCGTACTGTACAGCACATTGTTGTAATCTACTTTTACCCAAAGGCCTTGCATGCCAATCTTATCGGCCAGGCTTTTGTTGAAGTATGCCTGAAAGCTTTGTCCGGTGGCATTGGCAATCACCTTGTCAAGCAAGGTATAGGGCGCATTGTGATAGGCCCATCGGGTGCCGGCATCTGCTTTATACTGCAGGCAGGGAGGGTTAGTGCAGTCTTGTTCGGCCGTGGCATCGTTTAGGCCCGTGGTCATGGTAAGCTGATGAATAATTTGGATGCGGTCTTCCTGTGCAGCGCTCAGGCTTGTCCATCCGTTGCCTAGATAGCGGCTTGTTTTATCGGTTAGCGCTAGATGTCCTTCGTCGCGGGCAATGCCGGTAAGCAAGGCGGTTGCGGTTTTGCCTGCCGAAGCCCAATACCAGTTAGATGATGCGGTAAATGGTGCGCCGGTAGCTGTAGTGCCATAATATTTTTCCATTACTATCCTGCCGTTTTGCAGCAGAATAAAGGCGCGGGTATTGGTATTGCTCAAAAAATCTTCGAGCGCAGATATGGCAGACGTATTCCAGCCAAGCGCTTCGGGGCTTGTAGTTTCCCATACACCCGACGCCGGCGGAAAATACATGCCGGAAGGCGTGCCGGGTTCCGGCGTGTTTTTGGAGCAGGATGCGGTAATGGCCACAAGCAGCACTAACAATAGGTTTCGCATGGTTGTGTGACCAATAGTGCAACGCATGGTTTAATAATTCAGGCTATTTGTTAATGAAGGCAGCCACCAGATCAGCCGCTTCCTGCTGTGCCCTTTGTAAATCGTCGTTTATGATAATAGCATCGAAAGACGACGCAAAACTCATTTCATAGGATGCCTTATTGAGGCGGGTTTGCAGGCTTTCAGGGGTCTCGGTGCCGCGGTTTTCAAGCCGTTGCTGTAAAGCTTCAATGGAGGGTGCTTTGATAAAAATGCTAAGGCAATGTTGCGGAAATTCCTGTTGCACATGCAGGGCTCCTTTCACGTCAATATCGAGCACCGGTATATTTTGTTGCTGCCACATGCGGTTCATTTCAGATGTTAAAGTGCCGTAGTATTTGCCTTCATACACCATTTCCCATTCCAGAAAATCGTGGTTCTGAATGTGCTGCTTAAACGCATCTTCTGTAATAAAGTAATAATCTACGCCATCTTTTTCCGCCGCCCGGGGCAAGCGTGTAGTAGCGCTGATGCTGAATTGCAATTGCGGAAATTTTGCCAGCAGGTGGCGTGTAATACTTGTTTTGCCCGCACCGCTTGGTGCGGTTATGATGATTATTTTTTGCATAGCTAGCGCCAAAAGTAGCCCGCGGCTGCTAATCAGTTTGTTTTCTGCCTGTGCTTATAAAGCAAATCGTATTCGGTCAGCCATGTTTTGCCATTGTTTTTTGATATCTCACCATGTTGCCGCACATGGCCATCAGGCAGCGGATAGAAACTCAGCCGGCGGGTTGCCATGGTATCGGTGCTATATGGAAAGGGGTTGGTTTGGAATTGAAGTTTTTCGCCATCCCATGCGCCCATTAGGAACTCGGTGCTTCCTCCTGCATTATCTACCCAGGTTTGTTGCCATTGTTTTGTGGTATTGTTCCAGGTATTATAGCTTTTTCCGGCATAGCGAAGACCCTGACTGATGCTGGCACTTGTCCATTCTTCCAGTATAACGCATCCATCCAGTATACGGCTGATGCGGCTATCACCCGCCTTGGTATGGTTGGGGCTAAATGCTTCCCATTCGCCCAGCCAAAAATCAAACTGACGGTACATGGTATCTTTTTCGCAGGGATGTTGCTGTGCCGCTGCCGACAGACTGGCCAATAACAACAAAATGACAAGAAAGCGCATACGCAGGTAGTTTACGAAAAGATAAATGGCATCGGCCGATGTCAGGTTTGTAAAATGATAAGCGGCACTTATTATCTGTCGGCGATTTTAGCAGCTATGGATACGGGCGCAAAGCTTTTAATATGCCATTGCAGGTTTAGTACCCATTCTTGCACTCCTTGATCATACAAATGGGAATTGATGGTATTCACCAATTGCTGCAGCCCGGCATAGTTGCCTTCCACGGCAGTACCAAATGCGCCTTCCCTATAGGGTAGTCCGGTGGCCTCAATAAGTTTTATTACCTCATCAATTATCGGATAGGCTGTGGCCGCATCCGCAATGGGAACCAATTGAATATTGAGGTTGACGTTGTGCGGGGGAGTTGGGATCATGGTGTTTTGTTTTGCAGTTGTTTCAGTTGGTCTTGTACCAAATCGCTTTCAAATCCTTTTTGCAGCAGGTAGTTTCGGGTTTTGGCCCAGCGTTGCGCGGGTGTTGCTTTGCCAATGCTCTGCCAGCGGTTTTGGGCCAGTTTGGCCAGCACGGCCATGTATTCATCGTCATCTATGGCTTGCAAGCCTTTCCTGATGCAGTAGTCGCTTACCTGCTTTATGCGCAATGCATAGCTTATCTTTTTCTTACCCCAGCTTTTCATACGAAAATGGCCGCGGGCAAAGGCTGTCGCAAATCTCTCTTCGTTCAAAAAATTTTCTTCAATCAGCCGGCTAATAATCATATCGGCCTCCTGCATTGTGAGACTTCGTTCCAGCATATGCCTGCGGGCATCACTATGGCACCGCTCCGTATAAGCGCACCAGCCTGTCATTTTATCCCAGGCCTGCAGCGGTGTCCATCGTTCTTGTTTTTCCATATCCGCATGCAATTTATACACAACGGCGGCGCGCCAATCTGCCAACCAAGGTTTATTACCTTAGGTTTGTTGCTTTCCGTTTTATTTGTAAAAATTGCATCGATTTTTCAAGATAAATCATCAATCATCACCATATGAAGTTTATTGTTTCATCGGGATTGTTATCAAAACAGCTGCAGCAGATTAGCGGCGTTATTCAGAACAATACGGTGCTGCCCATTCTGGAAGACTTTTTGTTTGAAGTAGAAAAAAATGAGTTAACGGTTACGGCTACCGATTTGGAAACCGTTATGCGGGTAGTGGTTGATATTGATAGCAAAGAATCGGGTAAAGTGTGTATTCCCGCCCGCATTCTGATGGATTCGCTGAAGAACCTGCCCGACCAGCCGCTCACCTTCAATATTGACAAGAACTTTGCGGTAGAACTGACCAGCGATAGTGGCAAGTACAAGGTAATGGGCGAAAACCCCGATAACTTTCCCAAGGAACCCGAGGCAGATACCAGTAATGAAATTACACTGCCTTCCACAGCCCTCGTTACGGCGATTAATAAAACCATGTTTGCCGTAAGTAACGACGATTTGCGTCCGGCCATGACGGGTGTATTTTTTGAACTGCTGGAAGATGGCTTGCAATGTGTGGCTACCGATGCCCACCGCCTGGTTCGCTACAAGCGCACCGATGTACAGGGCGGCGTGCAGGATAGTTTTATTGTACCCAAAAAGCCACTTACGCTGCTGAAGAATGCCCTGCCGGATGACGATACGGAAATTACCATGAGCTTCAACAAAAACCATTTGTTTGTAACCAGCGGTACTACCAAACTCATTTGCCGGCTTATTGACGCCCGCTTCCCCGATTATAAAGTGGTGATACCGGTTGATAATCCTTACAAGCTCACCGTAATGAAGGGCGACTTTCAGCAGGCGCTGCGCCGGGTGAGTATTTTTAGCAACAAGAGTACCTACCAGGTAGCGCTTACCATAACCGGCAGTCAGCTTTCGCTGGCAGCACAGGATATTGATTTTAGCTTTGAAGGCAACGAGAAAATGGCTTGCCAGTACGATGGCGAAGACATGACCATTGCTTTTAATGCCAAGCTTTTGTTGGAAAGCCTGAACGCCGCCGATAGCAACGAAGTGGTGCTGGAATTGAGCAGCCCCACCAAAGCCGGTATTATAAAGCCTACGGAGCAAGACGAGCAGGAAGAATTGCTGATGCTTATTAT
>JAHEMO010000199.1 GCA_024643625.1 Chitinophagaceae bacterium | reverse complement strand
ATTATGGTTATCAGTGGGGTCTGCATCAGGGTACATTGCCTGGTCGCGATGGCAGTTTAAGCGTTAGCGGTGTTACCACAGGAGGTGCGTCGCAAACCTGGACAATACCTGCGCAGAACATAGATAACTACTATCAGAACTATTCTAATATCACTGAATACATGGTGTACGATGCATCATTCGGTAAGTTGCGTCAGTTGGCTATTGGCTATTCATTCTCACCTAAATTGTTGAGCAAGACACCAATTGAAGCAGCGAGTATTTCAATAGTTGGTCGCAACCTGGCTTTGCTATGGTCAAGTGTTCCCAATATCGATCCGGAAGCATCTTATTCTACTAACTCTTCATCGCAGGGTCTGGAATATTTCGCCATGCCGCAAACGCGGAGCCTTGGTGTTAACCTTTCCATCAACTTCTAATGCTGATTTTAAATTGAAATAAATTATGAAAAAATCAATTATAAAATTTTCCTGCCTTGCATTCGCTTCCGCTACTTTAGCGCTGGGATGTAGTAAAAAGGCTTTGGAAGATTTGAATATCAATCCCAATGCGGTAAATGACATCGATATGGCGTATCTGGTGTCTACAGCCACTTTGCGCATTGCCGGTGAATATGAAAATACCCGTGCCAATATGCTGTATTCGGCTACTATGATACAGCACACTGCCTCTACTGCTGGGTATTTTAGTGGCGATAAGTATTTTTATAATGCACAATATTCCGGCGCTTATATGGAGCGACATTTTACAGATGTCATCCGTTTGTTGTCAGAAGCCATTAGCAAAACAAAAGACGAACCTAAAGAAGCCAATGTAAATGCTGTGGCTACCATTTTGCGTGTGTTCGATCTGCATCGTTTGACCGACATGCACGGCGATATTCCATACTCGCAAGCCGGTTACGGTTTGGAGGGACAGGATAATTGGTTCCCTGCCTACCAATCACAAAAAGATGTGTATAGCCTGATGGTTGCCGATTTGAAAGCCGCCCGTGATAAATTGTCTTCATCGGCACGTAATTTGGGTGCACAAGACTTTTTGTATGGTGGCGATGTAACCAAGTGGAAGAAGTTTGCCAATGCACTGCTGATGCGCATGGCACTACGCATGAGTAAGGTAGATGCTGCCACAGCCCGCACCATTTTTACGGAAGCGAACACAAGTGGTGCTTTTACTTCCAATGCCGACAATGCGCATATCAAATTTGCTGAAGGCCCACAGGGTATCAACAGAAATGGCTTGAACGATGGCTACTGGAATACTTACAAATATTCCCGTGACTGTAAGGTTAGCAAGACGTTTGTGGATTGGATGGTAGCAAATAATGACCCGCGCTTAATGATAGTTACTGGCGGTACCGGCGATCCTTCTACTTCAAGTACATGGAATACAAGTCCAGCTGCTGTAAAGGGAATGCCCAATGGTTATACCGCTGCCAACATTACTACAGCACTTTCTCCTGCCGATGCCGCAGCTTATCTGGCAAGTCCTACCGGCCGTTGGATTTTCAGTATGCTAAACCTTAAGTACATGGATTGGAGCGACCCCTACATGCTGCAAACCTATGCCGAGGTAGAATTAATGGCTGCTGAAGCAATTCTCAATGGTTGGATAACTGGCAATGCCGAAACCCGTTTCAAAAACGGCGTAGAAGCCGCTATTAAGAATTGGACAGCATTTGATCCTTCATTTGCCCGCACGCAAGCTGAGATTGATGCTTATGTTGCCGGTCGTGGTTTTGCAGCAGCGTCTGCTGAAAACAAAAAGCGTTTGATAGGTGAAGAATATTGGGCCGCTACATACCTTAACGATATTGAAAGCTGGAGCAACTGGCGCCGCACGGGTTATCCTGCGCTTACGCCTACCAAAGACCCCAATCGCTGGGAAGCCAATGAAATTCCCCGCCGTTTGAAATATTGGGAAAATGAAATCAGTTCTAACCCTGCCAATTATAAAGCAGCTGTCGATCGCATGGGCGGCGACAACTTTATGACCAAAGTATGGTGGGACGGTGGAAGATAGTAGCAGTTAGTTTTTGAATAGCATAAGGGCGGACTGGTAACAGCCGCCTTTATCTTTTTTTACTGTTTTCAACAACGCAATGCCTTTACATTTGAAGGCAAGCCGTACGCTGAACTGTTGATACTGATGATGAAGAACGAAAAGCTGCCCATACTGATGCAACGCCTGATGTACACTGCTGTATTTTGCCTGCTTGGTGCGGTAGCATTGGCACAGCAACAACCATTATTTACGGCATTGGTGGCAAAAGAATCGGGCGTTCACTTTGTAAATGAGATTAAAGAGACCGAGGGTCTCAATGTATTGGCGTACGAGTATTTTTTTAATGGCGCAGGGGTAGCCGTTGGCGATTTAAATAATGATGGATTGGCTGATCTTTTTTTTACCGCCAACATGAAAGCCAACAAGTTATTTCTAAATGTAGGTAACCTGCATTTTAAAGATATTACGAAGGCCGCCGGCAAAGGCCTGGAAGGCCGCGAAGGGGACTGGAGTACGGGTGTAACCATGGCCGATGTAAATGCTGATGGGTGGCTGGATATTTATGTTTGTTATTCGGGCAAATTGCCTGCTGAAAGAAGACGCAATCAACTCTTTATCAATAACCACAACCTGAGTTTTACAGAGTCTGCCGCGCAGTATGGTATTGATGATAGCAGCCATACTAATCAGGCTGCTTTTTTTGATTATGATAAGGATGGCGATCTGGATTTATTTCTGCTCAACCATAGTACCCGAAAAGTTGACAATCTGGCCTTTGCTAAAGTGCGCAAAGAAATAGATGCTGCAGCGGGATGCAAATTGTTTCGTAATGATAAGGGAAGATTTACAGAAGTAACAGCCACTTCCGGCATTCAGCAATCGGCACTCACTTTTGGATTAGGATTGGTGGTAGCCGATGTAAATCTTGACAACTGGCCGGACATTTATGTAACTAACGATTACAATGAGCCTGATCATCTTTACATCAACAATAAGGATGGTACTTTCTCCGATAAAATTGATTCGGCTTTCGATCATATTTCGCAGTTTAGTATGGGTGCTGATATGGCCGATTTTAATAACGATGGCTTACCCGATCTGGTGACTCTTGACATGATGCCGGAAGACAACCGAAGGCAAAAACTTCTGCAATTGCAGGAAAATTATGAAGTGTTTGAACTGATGCAGCAACAAGGCTTGCATAAACAATACATGCGTAATATGCTGCAGCTGAACAATGGCAATGGCAGCTTTAGTGAAATAGGACAACTGGCCGGCATTGCGGAAACAGATTGGAGTTGGTCACCCATTTTTGCCGACCTTGATAACGATGGATGGAAAGACATTTTTATAACCAACGGGTACTTGCGCGATTATACCAACAAAGATTTTTTGAAATACTGGGGCGATTACAAAGTAAAAAAGGCAATGGATCGCGAACCGGTACAATTGATGGAATTGGTAAAGGCCATGCCATCCACCAAAATCCCCAATTACGTTTTTCGTAATGAAGGCAACTTGCAATTTACTAACCAACAAACCGCCTGGGGATTTAGTGCACCCCTCATGTCAAGCGGCGCAGTGTGTGCCGATTTGGATAATGATGGCGACCTTGATATCGTAATCAATAATGTAAATGAAGAAGCATCTGTATATAGAAATAATAGCAATGCTTCAGGTAAAATAAATTATCTGGCCATTGACATGCGTTTGCCCAACGGTACTGTTGCCACGGGTGGCAAAGCACTTGTATATGCCAATGGACAAAAGCAATATGCGGAACTAGTGGCAGCGCGTGGTTATTTATCTTCGGCGCAGCCCATTTTGCATTTTGGCCTTGGCGCAAATACACAAGTAGATTCCTTGCTGCTTATTTGGCCCGATGGCAGGCATGAAGTAAGAAAACAGCTTGTAATTAATCAATTGCTTAGGGTACAGGAAAGCGACAATACAAATGCCTTAGCCGGGGAAAAGCGAAATGCCGAATCTGCGATATGGACGTTGACAAATTCGCCGATACCTTACCGCCACGAAAGTTTTCAGGAAAATGATTTTAAGCGACAGCCGCTTATGCTTTTCATGTATAGCAATACCGGCCCCGTTATGGCATCGGCCGATGTAAATAAGGATGGCTTGCAGGATGTGTTTATCAGTGGCAATAAACAGGAACCTGGTAATATTTGGTTACAAAAAGCTGACGGTAGTTTTTCAAAAGCCGTTGGTATACCTGTTATAAAAGAAGATGAAGCAGCTATAGCCGATGCGCTGTTTGTAGATGTAAATGCTGACGGGTGGCCTGATCTCTACCTGGCTAAAGGCGGCTATTCCATTTGGGAACCGAATACGCCATCATTGCAAGACGAATTGTGGATGAATAATGGCAAAGGTGGTTTTGTGCGGGCAGAAGCTGCACTACCTGATGTGTCAGCATCAGCCAAAAGCTGTGTACGCGCCGCTGATGCAGACGGCGATGGCGATATGGATTTATTTGTGGGTGGTCGCGTAATTCCCGGACGCTATCCGGTTACGCCTCAATCGTACTTACTAATAAATGATGGTACCGGAAAATTTGCTGCTGCCAATGTGCCCTTTCGCAATGCAGGCATGGTAACAGATGCCGCGTGGCATGATTGGGATGGCGACGGCCGGCAAGACCTTTTGTTGTGTGGTGAAATGATGCCCATCATGCTCTATCGCAATACTAATAAGGGTTTTGAGCCCGATACACAAGGTCTTTTGGATGGTGCAGGTGAGGGCTTTTGGAGCTCTCTTGCCGTTACAGATATTAATGGTGATGGCATGGCGGATTTGATTGCAGGCAATTTGGGAATGAATGTGCCTTTCAGGGTTTCAGAAAAAGAACCTGCTGAATTGATTTATGCCGACTTTGATAAAAACGGTTCCGTTGATCCGTTTTTTACGTTTTACATCAAGGGGAAATCTTACCCGTATGTAAGCCGCGACGAACTGAATGATCAGATGTATAGCATGCGTAAAAAGTTTACTTCCTATGCGCAATATGCCGATGCCACCATTAATGAAATTCTATCGCCCGCTGAATTAAGTTCGGCAGCAAGGCTTTTTGCCACCGAACAGAAAACATCGGCCTGGATACAGCAAAATGGTAAAATGAAAGCCGTTGAGCTGCCGGTTCAAGCGCAGTTTTCCTACACCAAAAAAATAATGACCGGCGATTATAACAACGATGGTTACAAGGACATTTTGCTGCTGGGCAACCAAACTGCTAACCGGTTAAAAATGGGTGCTATTGCTGCCAATCAGGGTTGCTTATTGGCCGGCGATGGCAAGGGCGGATTCCGTTATTTGCCGCAAACCGTTTCCGGCTTGCGCACCTATGGTGAAGTGAAATCTGGTATTATGCTCACGGTGGGCACAAAGCAATATTTGCTGGTAGGCGCCGGCGACCAACCTTTACAAGCTTATGAATGGTAGAATAATAACATTGCTGGCGCTGTACATGTTTTGCATGGTTGGCCAGGCAAAAAGCCAAAAGCAAAGTCAATTTGTACAGCAGGAATTGCAGCCGGCGGTATTTGCGCTGAGCGGTATAATGATGCATGATGTGGTGAGTCCCTGCATTGCCAGCCGTTATTATATGTATGGCACTATTGGCAGCTATGCCTTACTAGAAGCCAACGATAAAACCGTCGTGGGTCCCGTTGCACTCATCAGCCATTTTCCAAAGGAACAGATGGCATTTAAGCACAGCGATATACACGTTGTACATCTGGCAGCGCTGTTTTGCATTTATGAAGCAGGTATGCAATTTTTACCATCGGGTACAGAACTGAGTGAAAAATATATCGATGTGCAAAAGCGCTCAGTAAAGGCTGGATTCAAATCAACCCAAATCGCCGATGCCAAAAAGCTTGCGCATGCCATGGCTCAACACATCTGGCAATACAGTGCGGGCGATGGCTATAAATTCCTGAGTGCTTTTCCAAAGTATAGGCCGCAGCGCAAGCCCGGGCATTGGTTTCCCACACCGCCGGCCTATATGGACGCCGCAGATCCCAACTGGCATACCATGCGACCGCTGATCATCGATTCATCAGCACAGTTTCGTAGTCGCCAACCGGTGGCATTCGATTCTGTGGCCGGAAGCCATTTTATGCAACTTACCCGCGAAGTATATACAACCACACAGAATCTAACCGCTGCGCAGCGTGAAATTGCCGGCTTTTGGGATTGCAACCCTTTTGTGGTAGCCACGGCTGGCCATATGAGTCTGGGCTTTAAAAAAATTAGCCCTGGCGGGCATTGGATGAATATTACCTGCATCGGCGCCAGGGAAAAAGGTCTTGATTTTCAACAGACTGTTATGGCTCTTGGTATAGAAGCCATTACGCTCTACGATGCTTTCATAGTGTGCTGGAAGGAGAAATATGCCACCGATAGGGTAAGGCCGGAAACAGTAATCAACCAATACATTGATTTAAACTGGACGCCATTGTTGCAAACCCCGCCGTTTC
>JAHEMO010000198.1 GCA_024643625.1 Chitinophagaceae bacterium | reverse complement strand
CCAAACAACCCTTTACAAAAGAGCCACCTTCCGTAGAAGATGGCTCACGTTTTTTATGAAAGTTTGAATGGCTTATTCAAAGGTCAGATCAAGACCCAAACCACGCAGTTCATGTACAAGTACATTAAACGATTCGGGCACACCAGCACGTGGAATATTATCACCCTTCACTATTGCTTCGTAGGTCTTTGCACGGCCAATGATATCATCACTCTTCAGTGTTAGCAATTCTTGCAGGATATTACTTGCGCCATAAGCCTCAAGTGCCCACACTTCCATTTCGCCAAAGCGCTGACCACCAAACTGTGCTTTACCACCCAATGGTTGTTGGGTAATGAGGCTGTATGGTCCAATGCTACGGGCGTGCATTTTATCATCTACCATGTGGTGAAGCTTGATCATATAGATAATACCAACGGTA
Source organism: Chitinophagaceae bacterium (assembly GCA_024643625.1). GTDB lineage: Bacteria > Bacteroidota > Bacteroidia > Chitinophagales > Chitinophagaceae > Phnomibacter. Next base: position 6,125 of record JAHEMO010000198.1, on the reverse strand, counting down.
GCTTTCTGATCGAAACGATCGCCGGTTTCACCATCGTACAAATAGGTATGACCATAAGAAGGTAAACCTGCCTTATCAATGTATTGCGCAATTTCATCGGTAGTAGCACCATCAAAAATTGGTGTGCTAAAACGAACGCCCAGTTCCTGACCTGCCCAGCCTAATACAGTTTCGTAAATCTGTCCAAGGTTCATACGGCTAGGTACACCCAATGGGTTGAGCACCACATCCACAGGCGTGCCGTCTTCGAGGAACGGCATGTCTTCGGCACGTACAATTTTGGCTACAATACCCTTGTTACCGTGGCGACCGGCCATCTTATCACCCACTTTCAGCTTACGCTTCACACCGAGGTAAACCTTAGCAAGTTTCAATACACCAGCGGGTAGTTCGTCACCAATACTGATGTTGAATTTTTCGCGCTTGTAGCGTCCCAATTCCTCATTATACTTGATGGTATAATTGTGGAGCAACTGGTTTATCAATTCGTCAAGGTGCGCATCGCCCGACCAATTAAGCGGGTTAACGTTCAGGAAGTCGATTCCGGCAATATTCTTAGGCGTGAACTTCACCCCTTTGCCAATTTCAACTTCACCAAAATTGTTATTAACGCCGGCACTTGTTCTATCTTTCAGCAGTACCTGAAGTTTTTCAACCAATAGGTCCTTTATTTCCTGCACCTGAACATCGTGTTGCTTTTCTACTTTTTCCAGTGCAGCTTTCTCACGAACCTTGCTGTTTTTATCCTTTTTGGTGCGTTGGAAAAGTTTCTTGCTGATCACCACACCCTCAGTACCACTTGGTGCTTTTAAGGAGGCATCTTTTGCATCACCAGCCTTATCGCCAAAGATGGCGCGAAGTAGTTTTTCCTCAGGGGTTGGATCGCTTTCTCCTTTAGGGGTAATTTTTCCTATCAGGATATCACCTTCCTTAATCTGCGCACCAATGCGGATGATACCGTTTTCGTCCAAATCCTTAGTAGCTTCTTCGCTTACGTTGGGTATATCCGGTGTAAGTTCTTCCTCACCTAATTTGGTTTCGCGCACTTCCAGTTCAAACTCTTCGATATGAACGCTGGTAAACCAATCGTCGCTTACAATTTTCTCGCTGATAACGATGGCATCCTCAAAGTTGTAGCCCTTCCATGGCATGAATGCCACTTTCAGGTTGCGGCCCAGCGCCAGTTCACCATTTCTAACGGCATAACCTTCAGTAAGGAAATCTCCGGATTTCACCATCTGACCCTTCTTAACAGCCGGGCGATGGTTGATGCTCGTACCCTGGTTGGTTTTGATGAATTTGGTAAGACGATAAATCTTCAGATCATCATCAAAACTAATATGGCGCTGCTCGTCATTTCTGTCGTAACGAACATGAATTTCTTTGGCATCCACAAATTCTACAATACCGTTGCCTTCGGCCAGTAATTGCACACGCGCTTCGCGGGCAGCTTTGGCCTCCAGTCCGGTACCTACAACCGGTGCTTCAGGACGAAGCAGCGGTACGGCCTGACGTTGCATGTTCGATCCCATCAGGGCACGGTTGGCATCATCATGCTCCAAAAAGGGAATCAATGAGGCGCTCAAGCCAACAATTTGGTTGGGGGCCACGTCCATAAACTGTACATCTTTCTTCTCCAAAATGGGGAAGTCGCCTGTTTCGCGGCTGATAATGCGGTCCTCAACAAACTCGCCTTTATCGTTAAGCTGCGTATTGGCCTGTGCAATTCTGGCTTCATCTTCCTCTTCGGCACTTAAAAACTCAAGCGCTTTCAGGTCAACTTTGCCTTCAGTAACAGGATGGTACGGGGTTTCAATGAAGCCCATTTCATTAATCATGGCGTGCACGCAAAGTGTGCTTATCAAACCAATATTGGGTCCTTCCGGAGTTTCAATAGTACACAGGCGGCCATAGTGGCTATAGTGTACGTCGCGCACCTCAAAGCCGGCACGCTCACGGCTCAAACCGCCTGGCCCGAGTGCCGAAATACGACGCTTGTGCGTGATTTCGCTCAACGGATTGGTCTGATCCAAAAACTGCGACAACTGAGAAGTTCCAAAAAATGAATTGATTACCGAACTCAGGGTACGGGCATTAATCAGGTCGACTGGGGTAAATACTTCGTTATCGCGCACGTTCATACGCTCACGAATAGTACGTGCCATGCGGGCAAGGCCCACGCCAAACTGCGCATACAACTGCTCGCCCACCGTACGTACACGGCGATTGCTCAGGTGATCGATATCATCAATTTCGGCTTTGCCATTGGTAAGGCGCACCAAATACTTGATAATTTCAATGATATCTTCCTTGGTAAGCACCTTTTTAGTAATAGGGTACTCCAGGTTAAGTTTACGGTTGATTTTATAGCGGCCCACTTCGCCAAGATCATAGCGCTTATCGCTAAAGAACAATTTGTCGATGATACCACGGGCAGTTTCATTGTCCGGCGCATCGCTGCCGCGCAACTGACGATAGATATGCTGTACGGCTTCAAGTTCGCTATTGCTCGTGTCTTTGGCCAGCGTATTATAGATAATGGCATAATCGCCACCCACATTTTCCTTTTGAATAAAAATGGATTTGATACCCATCTCCACTATTTCGGACAGAGAGCTCTCATCAAGTACACTGTCGCGCTCCATAATTACTTCGTTACGCTCCAGGCTCACTACTTCACCGGTATCCTCGTCCACAAAATCTTCTACCCAGGTACGCAATACGCGGGCAGCCAAATGACGGCCAACATATTCGCCCATATTTTTTTGGTCAATCTGTACTTCATCGGCCATGCCGAAAAGCTCCAGAATGTCCTTATCGGTTTCAAAACCAATGGAACGGAGTAAAGTAGTTACCGGAAACTTCTTCTTCCGGTCGATGTAGGCAAACATCACATTGTTGATGTCAGTAGCAAATTCCATCCAGGCGCCCTTGAAGGGAATTACACGGGCACTGTAAATTTTAGTACCGTTAGGGTGCAGGCTTTGGCCAAAGAAAACGCCGGGACTTCTGTGCAACTGGCTTACCACAACGCGCTCAGCACCGTTAATCACAAAAGTGCCACGGGGCGTCATGTAAGGGATATTACCCAAAAACACGTCCTGTACAATGGTTTGGAAGTCAATATGCTCTTCGTCATTACAGCTCAGGCGAAGCTTAGCCTTAAGCGGAACAGCGTAGGTAAGACCGCGCTCCATACACTCTTCAATGCTGTAGCGTGGTGGGTCAATAAAGTAGTCGAGAAACTCGAGTACGAAAATGTTACGGGTGTCTGTAATCGGGAAGTTATCCTTGAAAACGCGGAACAAACCTTCGTGGTTACGCTTGTCCGGGGTGGTTTCCAACTGGAAAAACTCTTTAAAAGAATCAATCTGAACGCTTAACAAATCCGGGGCATCTGCCAGGTTTTTAGTTTTGCCAAAATTGATTCTGCTTGAAATAGTTGTTGACGACATATTGGTACAGCTGTTTTATTTTCTCCGACCGGCAAAACACACTAAAGGCTTTGGTTCCTACGAATCAAAGCCTGATTGATTTTTTTCCTTAAAAAATAGTGAGTTGTGCCTCCAAAGTGTATTATGCCCAAATTAAAGGATGGCAAAAGTAGGGGCAAGCGCCAACACAGCCAAATAGACAAGGGTTGCCGGGAGGCATATTGTTGGATGCATAGCGAAAATAGCCATATTTAACAATAGATAAACCGGATATGGGAATTTTTGGGTCAATAAACTTCATGCCCGTTTCCCTGTTATTGGCATCACTATGGCATTTACCAAAACAACGCTGCCGCAAAAAACCTGCCAGAATTGCGGGCGCCCTTTTGCGTGGCGCAAGAAATGGGCCCGTGTATGGGAGGAAGTAAAATACTGTTCTGACAGATGCAGGGGGCAGCGCGGGAAGGCCAATGCCCAAGAGCGCTAATAAAGAGTGCGCACTTTTATGGTATCCCTAACCTCGCGCAATAGTTTTTCAGCCGCCCGGCTAAGTTGCTTGTCTACATCAAGCACCACATAGCCGATCTGCTCGTTGGTTGCCAAATACTGCCCTACCACATTGATATTGTTCTTGCTCAACATAGTATTAATCTGTCCAAGAACGCCAGGCACATTGTTGTGAATATGCAGAATACGATGTGCACCGGCCAAAACAGGAAGATTTAAACCGGGCACTGTTAGGCTGCCATAGGATACCCCTGTTTCGAGAAATGACAATAATTTGGCGCTCACATCTACCCCAATATTTTCCTGCGCTTCCAGGGTGCTTCCGCCAATGTGCGGGGTAAGCAACACATTAGGCAAACCTTGCAATGGGCTCTGGAAAATGTCACCGTTTTTCTCCGGCTCTACGGGAAACACGTCGATAGCTGCCCCACCCAAATCTCCGCTGCGGATGGCTTCGGCAAGCGCGTCCAAATCTACCACCGTGCCCCGGGCGTAATTGATGAGGATGGCGCCTTTCTTGAACTGCCTCAAGACCGATTTGTTAATGAGATTGGCGGTACCGCTGTCTTCCGGCACATGTAAAGAGACAATATCTGCCTTGCTCAAAAGATCCTTCAGGCTTTTGCAGGCCACGGCATTGCCAAGCGGCAGTTTGGTAAGCACATCGTAGTACATCACTTTAAGACCCATGGCTTCGGCCAGCACGCTTACCTGCGTTCCAATATTGCCGTACCCAATAATGCCCAGTGTTTTACCCCGTAATTCATAGCTGCCGCTTGCGTCCTTATTCCAGCCACCACTATGTGCCGCCAGGTTTTTATCCGGAATGCGCCGGATAAGCATGATGGCAGCGCCAATTACCAGTTCCGCGACGCTGCGCGTATTGCTATAGGGTGCATTGAAAACCGCAACGCCTGCCCGGGTGGCGGCATTCAGGTTTATTTGATTGGTGCCAATGCAAAAGGCGCCAATGGCTTGCAGCCTTGTGGCATGTTGCAGCACGTTCTCGGTAATGTTACTCTTACTGCGAATGCCAAGAATATGAGCCTGTTTTACTTCTTTGATCAAATCATCTTCACCCAACGCCTTTGTGAGTCTGGTTACCTGACTATATCCCGCGGCTTTGAAGCGCTCAACGGCAGTATCACTTATATTTTCCAGCAGCAGGATCTTTATCTTGTCCTTGGGGTAGCTGGTGGTGTTTTTCGTCATGGCCGCGAAGGTAGGAAAGCGACTGATGCGGGGATACAGGTCAATTTGGGCTCATTTTTTACACTTATCCACCACCTTAACTTGTAATTGCAGCCTTTTTAAGTGTGTTTTCCTTTCTTTGAACCATCAGGGTGGTATATTTTTTGACGACCCTACAAGCAGTTTTATAGTTATGGTTGGATTGCGCTATTTTTTTGTGTTGAGTTTGTTGGTTGCTGCAAACAGTTCCTGCGTTCGATCGAAGGCTTCCAATGCCGTTCATGATCCTAATGCCATGCGGCATATGTCGGCCGATGAAATAGCTATCTACAACCAAACTTTCACCGGTTTTTTCGACTCCCTACTTTTACGCAACCGGTTTAGCGGAGGCATATTGATAGCCAAGAACGGTGTAATTCTTTACGAGCAGTATCAGGGGTATGCTGATAAAGGCCGAACGGATTCTATTGATGCTGCAACCCCTTTTCATGTAGCCAGTACATCCAAAACTTTTACCAGTACCGCCATTCTGCAATTGGTTGATGCTGGCAAAATCAATCTCGACGATTCAATTCAGGTTTATTTTCCGCAGTTTCCCTACCGTGGCATTACCATCAGGCACCTGCTAAGCCATAGCACGGGTTTACCCAACTACGCCTATCTTTTTCCTAAATACAAATGGAATGCACGGCGCACCGCCACCAACGCCGATGTGCTGCAGTTGTTTTATACACACAGGCCTGCTCTTGATTTTGCCACCGGTACAAGATTCAAATACTGCAATACCAATTTTGTACTATTAGCACTTGTGGTAGAGAAAGCATCCTCGCAGTTTTTTCCCGATTATGTACGCGAGCACATTTTTGATAAGGCCGACATGACTGATAGCTATGTGCTCAACGAGACTAACGTGGACCGCTATCTGCCAAGTTGGAATGGCGGCGGCCGCGAATACGAATTCAATTACATGGATGCGCTTTATGGCGATAAAAA
>JAHEMO010000197.1 GCA_024643625.1 Chitinophagaceae bacterium | reverse complement strand
CTTCAATTGTTTACGGCGGCCGGAGCAGGTGTAGATGGCGGCTTGGGGATGATCAGTTTGGTTATTCGGTACAGGTTTGATTTATCCTGGTATTTTGTCCTGATACGCAGGATAAATGGCAACTCAAGATCACCTGATTGTGCATCCATAATTTCTTTATTGATGGTGCAATCAAGTTTATAAAAAGGAGGATTGGTATCGTTGTTGGCATCGCCTTTGGCAGCACCCATTCTATCTGTGATAATATTTGTTATGTTGAGCAAGCGCCTCGTATCACCGGACAGGGTATCGGCGAGTCGTACAATCATATTGCTGGCATCCATAAGTTCATCGCCATCTTCCAATTCCACCGGAATGTTTATTGCAAACTTGTAATTTCCGTTGTTATCGCGGCCCGTAAAATCAAACTTATGCATGGGGCCAACAATGGGATAGTTGGTATATCTTATCTTAATTGGATCTGCTGATTCAAAGAATACCAGTGTATCTCTCCTGGAATTCAAATCATCATAGTACAAACGTAAAGGAACCGAAAACGCAAGCCCTCTTGCGGTGGATGAAGTTGGGTCAAGAGAATAAGCATCATTCAAACTGATTTTCAGTTCAATGCTTTGCATGCCATTGCTTGTTTTATCATACGGCTGAGGAATAATTTCAGGAACTGAAATAATACCACGAGGCGATAACCTGCTATCAAAATAACGCTTATCAACTGCCAGCTTTTCATAAGCTATCGAATCGAGGGGTCCAATAGGTACCAGAATGCGCACTGTGCTCGCTTCTGCTGATTTATCATTTTTCAACGTGTATTCACCCGGCGCTACGTCCACCGATATCGTATTGCGTACCGCCCTTTGTATGGCTGCAGCACCCGGCAAGGGAACTGTGGCGAATGGTGTCATTGGGTAAATTTTGTAAGACATGCTACTTGCTTCAAATCCCAATGACTTATCGCGTTGCAAATCCAACTGGCTGCCCACACGTATTATGCCGGCAGCAATGCCAGCTTTTACCATTACATCAGCACCTATCTGTTTAAAACTATATGCCCCTTTTTTTGAAAACAACAGCACGCCTTTGAATGACCGGATCAGCGCATCGCCCTGTCTTTGCAAATGTGACCGTTCATAAAAACTCCTGACTACGGGCCATGAATAAAGGGAAAACTTCTCAAGCGTATTGATGCTGTCAGCCAGTTCGGCGAGGTAGTTTTCAAACAAGCCACAGACATAGTTCATTTGGTATGCATTGTTGGCGGAATCGGATATATATGCATTAATTCTGGTATTCACCTTGTCGCCCATATTCAACTCCAGTTTGCCGGATGCGTCCACGTCAAAAAGCGAATAACTGGTAAAACCAAAAGAAGCATTATCATTCTCAAAACTTTGCGACGGTATACCCAATGTAGGAAAACCGGGAACCAGGAACTCCGGTTTGGTACCTGACAAATAGGGCGGCAAGCTTCCTCCCGGCAATACCCTACCACCCAGGTTGTACAGCGATGAACCACTGATTACCGCACCATACAGCGATTCCTTTGCACATGCAGGCGGCTGCATTTTAAATGCAATCTTGTTATGGAAATCGTCGAATTGCTTTATTACGGCATCCCTTGTCTTATTGTTCCTGCCGGGCTTATCCCACAAATCGTTAGCAGGCTGCATTTTTGTTGCCGAATCGAGCAATAAACGGTCATTGACCAGCATCTGTTCCATTTCCAGCTTCATCAAATCAGCAACCAACTTCTGAGAAATTCCCGGAGCGGATGGCAACAATAGCAGTAATACGATTATGAAGTTTTTGCTGTTCATAGTGCAATTAATTGAAACTACCGGTATGATGAGAAATAATAATAGTACTTTATCGCAAAACAATCATGCATTAACCCCGGCAAAATGCCAACAGTTGACCAATTGCTGAAAGATGACCGACAATATTTTTTCAAAGCGAAGCAATTGCTTCAACAATATGTGGCTATTTGATCCAAAACAAAATTCCAAATCATACTGTATTATTAGCATAGCAATTACCATCGGCTTGTATATTGGCAGGATGAAACGCAGATATTTTCTTAAAAGCGGGGCAGCCACCGGTATTGGAATTGCTGCCCTTCCATTGGCGGCATGCAATACCAATACTACGGCAAATCAGCCCGACACAACTTTGTTACCTGCAATAGATTTCGAATTACAAAACGCAACAATTGCAAGCTTGCAGCAGCAAATGGAAACTGGCCAACGCAGCAGCAAAGCCATTACCCAACTGTACCTCGATCGTATTGCGGCCATTGACAAGGCTGGCCCTACCCTAAACAGTGTGATAGAACTAAACCCTGATGCACTTACCATAGCCGATGCCATGGATGCTGAAAGGAAGGCGGGTAAAATACGCAGCGCCTTGCATGGCATACCTGTGCTTATTAAAGACAATATTGATACCGCCGATAAAATGCAAACCACTGCCGGAGCGCTTGCCTTGCAAGGCAATAGGGCGGCGAAAGATGCTTTTATCATCACCAAATTGCGCGAAGCCGGTGCTGTACTGCTGGGCAAAACAAACCTGAGCGAGTGGGCTAACTTTCGCAGTACCGCATCCTGCAGTGGCTGGAGCAGCCGCGGCGGACAAACAAAAAGTCCCTACATACTCACGCATAATCCTTGTGGCAGCAGCGCCGGCTCTGGTACAGCTGTTTCGGCAGACCTCTGTACTCTGGCCATTGGCACAGAAACAGACGGCAGCATTACTTGCCCGGCATCCGTCAACGGCATTGTAGGTATAAAGCCAACGGTTGGACTATGGAGCCGCAGCGGTATTATTCCCATTAGCGCCACGCAGGATACGGCCGGCCCTATGGCAAGAACGGTAAAAGATGCCGCCACCATGCTTGGTTTACTGGCAGGCATTGACGAAACTGATGCGGTTACCAAAAACAGCAGCGGCAAAGCCATAGCAAACTATGCCGACGGGCTTACGACTAATGGTCTTCAGGGCAGACGCATTGGTGTTGATTTGCAAAAGCGCAGCAAGTTTTTTCAGTTTAATTCCCTGCTCGATAAAGCCATTGAAGTGCTAAAAGCACAGGGCGCTACAGTAGTGGAAATAGATTATGTAGCCGACATCAATAAACTGGGTGGCCATGAACTCACCATTTTGCAACATGAGTTTAAAGATGGTGTAAATAAATACCTGGCCACCGCTAATGCACCGGTAAAGACACTAGCTGAAGTAATAGCGTGGAACAAAGCCAATGAAGCAAGCGCTATGCCTTATTTTAAGCAGGAGCAACTGGAAAATTGTGAGAAAACTACCGGGCTCGATCATACCTTTTATACGACTTCAATTGCCGAAGGCCGAGATGCATCAAGAAAAATAATTGATGATGTAATAGCTAAAAATCAATTAGATGGTATTTGTGGCATTACCATGGGGCCTGCCTGCGCTATTGATATGTTGTATGGCGATAAATACAGCGATGATTTTCTTACCCAACCGGCAGCCATGAGCGGCTATCCGCATATTTCAGTTCCCATGGGTATGGTGTTTGCCTTACCGGTTGGTCTTTCAATTTTTGGTGCAGCATGGAGCGAGCAAAAGCTAATACAAATGGCCTATGCCTACGAGCAGGCCACACAGCACCGGCAGGCACCAAATTTTATAGATGGAATGCCAGCATAGTGATGTGCCTTGCCTTTTCTTTTTGTTTCTTCTTAGAGGACAATGCCTGCAGTAGGGGATACAGTTATAGTTTATCTTTTCGAGGGCATTACAGCCGCAGACATTTACGTTTATTTCTCTTTCTTAAGGATGATGAGCATAAGTTTTAGCTTTTGAACAAGGCATCGGCAATATGGCGCCACCAAAGGCTTTGGCCAATGGGTTCAATAAAAAACAGCAGCAGGTTGACGGCCATAGCGGCCAGCATGGCAGGATGCCAGTTGCGCAGCCGGTAGCAAATAAAAATCATTACCGCCATCATAGGCAGATTGAACCAAAACACAGCGTCCAGAATATTGAAGGTTGATTCGGGACCGCGCATACTTACCACCATGTTGCGGCCAAGGCGGGCAAGCCCTGCCATAAGGCTCCAAAATACCGTGGAGATCATCCACATTTCATGGTCGTCGCGTTTTTTAGCCCGCCACACGCCTATTATCACGCAGATGATAAAACCCATAATACTGAGTAAGTCGAAAAGGCTGATGCCGTAAAGAAAGTTTTGCAACCAGGGCATCGGTACCTCCTTGCTAGCTGTAATATTGGCTGGTATGCGTACCAAAGCCGTACCCGCCACCATGCCTGCCAGCAAGATGCCAGCCATACCTAACCGGCGGTGTTGTTTTATTTTTCCTCTTGTGGCCAGCCAGGGCTGCACTATCAGCAATACATACCACAGCGTTGCACTGAGGCCGTGCAAATGCCAGGCAAAACTTGCTTCGCCAAAACGGCTCCAATAAGAAGGAGTGAAGCCTGCCACTACAATTACAAAAGGTAGCATAAGCCACCAATGGAGGTTATGGTATTTTTTCATGGGTTGTTAAGTTGCCAACGGTATAATGCCGTTATACGGTTTTAAAAATAGTTTTAATTCAATATCCGTTTGCCATATTTCTTTCTCGTTGCGCAGCCGGGTCAGGCCTGATGAACTGAAGCGGACTTGATGCTTTTTAACGCTATCGTGGCAACAAATAATGCAATAAGGCAACGCGGGTGTTTGGCTCCTGCTATCTTTGGCGCGGCAATGCAACGAACTTTTCCACTACTTTATGCTATCATGCTGCTGTTGGTCTCTGGTCAATTGGCCTTTGCGCAAACAACAGAAACCACCTCAGTTTTACGTGCTGATGGTGAAGGTATTGCCCAACATTTCCAATCTGAAATTGGCACCGCCCCGCATGCTTTTGTGGCCGAGCCCATTAGCCGGCACCAATTTACTGCGTTCGAAATAGTAGAAGTATTTAATGGTGAGGATGACGATCCATCGCGTGATGACGAGCATGGTGGTGCTACTGCTTTTGCTTTTGCCAGCTACTACGCCGGCATCATAGATTTTATTCATCATTGTGCTGCCTCTTTGCCACAAAGGGCCGATCAGCCTGTATCGCGTTGCATTATGCACGCTGTTTTTCTTATCTGATTTTTGTTGCTATTCCTTTCAGGCACGCATCGTCGTGCCTGTTGTATTTGTGTATAGCACAGTCTGTGGAGTTGTGTGTACACAATCCCATGCAGGGCTCCGGATGACTTCATCCATCCTGCAATTTTTATAAGCCAATCCAAATCCAAAATATCCGATTTTATGAAGAATTATCTTGTCTTCACGGGCATAATATGTGCCCTTGCAGTGCAAACTGGCTGTAAGTCAGAAGCTAAAGTGAAAGAAGAAGTGGTAACTTATGTGGCAACTGTACCACTGCGTACCGATACAGCATTTAGTAAAGATTATGTGTGCCAGATACAAGCCATCAGGCATATTGAGCTACGTACGCAGGAGAAAGGCTTTCTGCAAAAAATATTTATAGACGAAGGTCAGCATGTAAAGCAGGGTCAGCTGCTGTTTCAAATATTGCCTAGTGTGTACGATGCAGAAGTGCAAACCGCTGAAGCTGAAAAGCAATTTGCCGAAATAGAATACCAAACCACCAAAAGGCTTGCCGACAGCAATATTGTATCAACCAGCGAACTGGCCATGGCAAAAGCCAAACTTGACAAGGCAAAAGCTGAGTTGGGATTGAAAAAGGTACATCGCGGCTTTACCCAGATTCGTGCGCCTTATGATGGTATTATCGACCGACTGCTGGTGCGGCAGGGCAGTTTGCTGGACGAAGGTGAGTTGCTCACTAATCTTAGCGACAATAGTAAGATGTGGGTGTACTTCAATGTACCCGAAGCGGAGTACCTGGATTATCAAATCCAGAAAAAGCCGGGAAACGAAAAGGTTGGTCTGGTGTTGGCCAATCACGCTCTGTTTTCAGAGACGGGAGTGGTAGAAACCATTGAAGCTGACTTTGACAGCGAAACCGGCAATATTCCCTTCAGGGCTACATTTTCTAATCCTACCGGATTGCTGCGCCATGGCGAAACCGGCAACATCCGTATGGTAGTGCCGTTGCAGCAGGCACTTATTATTCCCCAAAAAGCCACGTTTGAAGTACTGGATAAGAAATATGTTTTTGTAATAGACAAAGACAGCACGGTGCGCTCAAGAGAGATATCCATTGGGGCCGATATGGAAGACCTTTTTGTAGTAACGCAAGGGCTACAGGAAAACGAGCATATTCTGTTGGAAGGATTGCGTAAGGTAAAAGATGGCGACCGCATACGGTTTACCACCAAGGACCCAGCAACGGTTATCAGCACCCTGAAAGTGCATGCCGAATAATTTCTGCACCTCAAATCAATTACCATGTTCAGAATATTTATTAAGCGACCGGTGTTAGCCATCGTAATGTCGCTTGTCATCATATTTATGGGGCTGCTGGCTATTACCACATTGCCGGTGTCGCAGTACCCTTCCATTGCGCCACCCATGGTGGTGGTCAATATTGCTTATCCTGGTGCCAGCGCCAACGTGTTGG
>JAHEMO010000196.1 GCA_024643625.1 Chitinophagaceae bacterium | reverse complement strand
GTGATAAATGAAGCCGGCACAGCATCGCCGGTTTTTTTTAGCCGGCAAAAGACTAATGGATACACAGTAGAGGTAAGCAATAATTTTTACATGCAGCCCCGCTATATCGACAGTATGTACACAGCAATTGCCAATAGCCCATTGGTAAATGATAGTGTGGCTTATGTGTACAGCGATAATGATTTTATATTGTTAGCCGACATTGTAAAGGCTATTTCAGGCAAGCGCATTGATGTGTATATGCGTGATAATTTTTATAAGCCTTTGGGATTGTACAAAACGGGTTTTCAACCATACAACAGGTTTCCGTTACCTGCCATTGTGCCTACTGAAAACGAAGCAGTTTTCCGGCAAGGTCTTATTTGGGGATATGTGCATGACCCCGGTGCAGCTATGCTTGGCAATGTAGCCGGGCATGCCGGCTTGTTTAGCAATGCTTACGAACTTTCGCTATTGTATCATATGCTGATTAATGGTGGTGCATTAAATGGCAAGACTTATCTAAAGCCTTCTACTATCCAAAAGTTTACCGCATATCAAACGCCCGTTAGCAGGCGTGGGTTGGGGTGGGACAAACCGTCAAAAAATAACGCCATGGCATCATCCCCGGCAGACAGCTATCCCGCAACGTTTTTACCCGGCTCAAGTTTTGGCCATACCGGCTTTACAGGCACATGCGTATGGGCAGATCCCGATAATGACCTGATATACATTTTTCTCAGCAACCGGGTACATCCGGAAGGCGGTGACAATAGAAAATTATTATCCCTAAATATCCGCGGTCGTATACACGACACTATTTATGAAAGCATGATACCCGCGCATTAATGGCCGGCCCGATTATGCATGCCATTAATGTTTTATGGTGATGCTAATTAGGACTTTGATTTTTCCAGTTGTTTTACCAACTTCTCCGTTACCGAACGGATGATGGGCTCAAAGTGAGTGCCGTGATCTTCAGCAAATACATCAGGACCAGGGATGCCAACACGAAGACTAACAAATTTGTTTGCAGGCGAACTGTTGCTTTCTTCTTTAAGGTAAACATCGGCGAAGTTGATGCTTGCGGTGTGTTTTAAGAGTTTGTCCATTGTTTTCCTTATGGTCGACTGCACACTTTCGTCAATAGAAATATCAACGGCCTGAATATCCAGTTTGATGCCTTTGTAGTTTTCGGTGTAGTTCATAAATGCAAGTTGTAATTAAGATTCTAAAAATCGATTCCTCGTAAGTAAGTGAAAAAATAGGTACAGAAGCCTGATAAAAGTCACTATAGCATTAAATTATCACTCCGGCACATGGCGCTTTAGGTATTGGCTGTAGTCAGGCACTTTACATTCATAGGTTTCGTGCATCAGCGGGCTGGTAAGCATAAAGTCGGCTGTTGCCCTGTCGCATGCCATGGGTACATTCCATACGGCAGCAAGGCGTAGCAAAGCTTTGATATCAGTATCATGTGGCTGTGCCTCCATAGGGTCCCAAAAAAAGATCAGGATGTCAAGATCTCCAACGGCAATCATGGAGCCAATTTGCTGATCGCCGCCTAATGGCCCGCTCATGAGTTTGCGCACAGGACGATCAAGCTTTTCTTCCAGCAACTTACCGGTAGTGCCGGTAGCAAAAAGCTCATGGCGCGAAAGCACCTGCCTGTTGAACCATGCCCATTCAATTAAATCGACCTTTTTATGATCGTGCGCCACCATGGCAATGCGCTTGCGCTGCGGCAGGATGCGGTAATTATATGCGTTAGACATTACTAATAATCTGTGAATGCGCAATATAATGAATGCCCTTTTGGCCATTGGTAAATAAAAAGCAGCGGGTCATAACCTTGTTTTACCGCTTAAGTGGGTTTAGTACCACCATCAACCTGGCGGTGCTTTTCTTTGTACCAACAACAACGCAAAATCTATCAGTATGAAAAAAATTAGAATAATGCTGGCCATAGGCTCTATGGCGCTGCTGTTGGCAGCCTGCAGCAGCAATACAAACGAAGTGGCCAATCATATACCCAAAAATGCTGTGGCTGTAGTGGCAGTAAATGCCGGCAAGATGTTGGCCAAACTTGAAGCTGATGGCATGAGCGTAGAGCAAATGCTTGGCGCCATGAAGGCGGTAAAAGCCAATGAAATAAGTGAGGTGATGGATAAGTGGAAGCAACTCAAAGATGCCGGTATAGATTGGGAAAAGCCTTTCTTTCTGGCTGCCGTTACGGACACAGCAGTGGCTAATGATCCAACAGGCATTGTAATGCTTGCTTCAATAAAAGATGTGGCAAAACTTGCTGCTGCTGTAAAACAGCAAACCGGTAAGGAAGCCGAAAAAAGGAACGGCTTATTTGTAACAAGCTATCAGGGAAGTACCATGGCCTGGAACGACGAAATGGTGGTAGCTACCATGGGCGATAAGGCTAATCCTGCTGCTCAAATATTCTTTGATCTTAAGGCGAAAGAATCTGTGACGGCTAATAAGCATTTTAATGAGGCATTACAAAAGCAGGCCGACGTGATGATTTATACAAGTGGTACATCGCTCAACAATCCTGAAGCTGCAATGGCTTTGGCCATGGTTCCCAAAGCCAAAGCACTTGCTGAAGATATAGAAACAGCATCCTGGATAAATTTTGAAGATGGCAAAGCCGTTATGCAAAACGAAACCTATGTAGGCGAAGCATTAGGTAAGTTGCTGGACAAATATGCCGGACCACAAATTGATGCAAGCCTGATAGAGCGTTTTGGTGGTGGTAATTTAAACACTGTTGCCGCATTTAGTTTTAAGCCGGAATTGGTGCCCGCTATTGTTGAAGAACTGGGCGTTGCGCCTTTGGCAAATATGTCGCTGGCACAGGAGAACCTTACCGTTGAAGAAATAGGTAAAGTATTCAAAGGCGATTTCGCCATTATGGTAAGCGACTTTGCTATTCCGGAAAAGGAAATGGGGAAAGATGGCTCGCAACCTAAATACGATGAGCCCAAGGCAAATATGATTATGGTTGCCCGCATTGGCGACCGAGCAATATTTGATAAACTGATGGCCAAGGCAAGCGAAAAAGGCTTAGTGAAAATGGAGGGCAACAAAATTGTTGTCGCCGAGCCTGATGCCGATATGAAAGATATTGTGATTGGTGTAGAAGGTGACCTTTTGGTGATAAGCAACAACGCGGCAACCTATGCCAGCTATGCAGCCGGTGGTAAGAATGCCCTTAAAGAAGATTTGAAAAGAACTATTACCGGACAGAGTACGGCTATATATGTGGATCTGCAAAGTATTTTGAATAAAATACCGGAGCCCATGGTGGCCGAAGATGCACCGGCTATGGCCATGCTTGCAGAAGCCAGAAAAGTGTTGCAAACAACCAGTCTTACACTGTCTAACTACAAAGATGGTAAGCTAAGTGGCAGTGGAGAACTTACAATGACTGCCGGAAAAAACGGTTTGTCGCATATTGCCACTTTGGTTATTGCTGCAGCTAATGCGGCGGAAAAGCAGGATGCCTCAAAAGATACTGCTAAGGCTCAATAATAATAACCCTTGTAATAACAAGACTAATGCCATCTGTAAAAGGGTGGCATTATGTTTTAGCATCCATCAACTAACAACGGGGCTTATCTTTCCGCTCTTCATGCAACTGCATTTACAACATATCATTCCTTTTCCCTTGCGCGACCGTTTGGCCTCAAGGCATTCCGATATTTGGGGTCGCGAAATGCTTTGGTCGGCAGGCGACAAGGTGCAAATAATTGCACCAAGCGGCACTGGCAAAACAACGCTTGTACATGTGCTGTGGAACCTGCGGCACGATTATGCAGGCACTATGCAATACGATGGCACAGAAGTGCGTCAAATAAGCCCCGTCAGGCTGGCGGAAATGAGGCAACAAGAACTTGCTGTTGTCTTTCAGGATCTGCGCTTATTTCCCAAACTAACCGGTAGAGAGAATATTGAACTGAAGCGCAACATGAGCCGCAAGCCATTTTGTTCGTCCAGAGATGTGGAGCATATGGCTGAGCGACTTGGGGTGGCCAATGTGCTGCACCAAACTGCCAACACTTGTAGTTATGGCGAGCAACAACGCATTGCCATCATCAGGGCATTGGTACAACCCTTTAGCTGGTTAATTATGGATGAACCATTTAGCCATTTGGATAAACAGAATACTGCCATTGCCAGCCAGCTTATTACGGAAGCATGCCATGCCCGCGGTGCAGGGTTTGTGCTAACTGACCTCGACGGCAATACAACCTTGATTTGCAACAAAACTTTTCAGCTTTAAATACAGGCATACAACCACGTGAATAGCATTGGAAACATAAAGCCCTTTTTGCAAAAGGTAATACGGTCGGGCGTGGGGCGTTGGCGTTTTTTTGCTGCTACGCTGGGATTGCTGGTGGCCCTGGTCATTATCCTGCTTTCGCTGCAATTGTATCTAAATTTTAATCAGCTATTGCATGGCAAGGCTAATGAAAGTGAGACGGCAGAATTTTTGGTAATCAGCAAAGAAGTGACTGCAGAAAATCAATCGAAAAAGAACGAAAGCTATTTTTTACCGGAAGAAATAGCGCTACTGGGTAAGCAGCCATTTGCCGATCGTGTGGGCGAAATTTCATCGACCAATTTTATTGTTACCATCAGCAGTTTTTCCAATGCATTTCCATTTTATACGGATGCTTATTTTGAAAGTGTGCCGGATGAGTTTATTGATATTAAAACGGAAGATTGGTCATGGAAACAGGGACAGGTGAATATCCCGGTTATTATTCCTTCTTTTTTTCTGGAGCTATACAACACCGGTATGGCTATGAGCCAGGAAAATTTGCCGCGTCTTTCTTTGGAAGCATTGCAGGCCATACCCTTGCGGGTAAATATTAAGCATAGTGGTGGTACGGCCGAATTTGTGGCGCATGTAGCCGGCACAACCGACAGGCTGAACAGTGTGCTGGTGCCGGAGGCGTTTATGCAGTATGCTAATAAGGCTTATGGCTATCAGGAATCCAAGCCACCCACAAGACTGGTGCTTAAAACTTTAGACGCGGCAGACCCAGCCTTGCAAAGCTTTTTAGTGGCTAATAGTTATACCACCAACAGCGATAAAACCAAACTCAATAAAGCTCGCATAATTGTAAACTGGATTGCCGGCGTCGTGGGCATTATTGGGCTTATCATGTTGTTATTCGGCATGCTGGTGTTTACATTGTTTATTCAACTTACCATTGCTGCAAGCAGGATGGATATTGTGCTCCTGCAAACACTTGGCGCATCGCCGCGGCAGCTTAGCGGGTATCTGATGGGCATGTTTATGCCGGTGTATGGTGCCATGGTAATGATAGCCCTTCTGGTATTGTCCGTATTGCAATATGGCATACACCAATTGTTGCTGCAAAAGCAGTTATTGGTATCGCCATGGTTATCTGTTTATACCCTGGCGGCGGCTGCACTGTGGCTTTTGCTTATTTGGTTTGTCAATAAGCGTACTATAACTAATTACCTGAAAGCAGGTTAGCGTTACCTATAAAAAAACCATCACCCGGGGGTGATGGCTCAATTTCTCAAATGTTATTTTCCGGTTAGGCTATAATCGAACAACCTACATAATGTCCATAGCTTTTACAAACTCGGTACATACAAAAGGTAGCGCCAGCCAAAACCATTGTCTTGTGCCGGGCATATATAGCAAGGCGCTAATTACAATCAACCAAAAAAAGAATAGCAGCCAATGCTTTCCGGTATTTTTCTTTACTGTTTCCATGTAGGCGAATTTTTTGCTTTTGCAGCGCAAAAATAGGGTTATTGATCAGAGTTCCTGCCTTTGTTGCGATGCCGGCCCGGTCTGTTTCGGTTTCCTTTATCGCCCCCTTCTTTTGGTGCGGCGCTGTTATTGGGTTGGCCCGGACCTTGTGACGGCCTGTTATCCCTGTTATCGTTTTCACGCCTTGGTCCCTGGCGCTGTGGTTTGTTTTTTTGTTTTTGCTTGCGGCTATGCCTGTCGAGGCTGGAAAGGCTGATTTGCCCTACCACATCTACAAACTCCGGCTCTTTTTCCATGTTTTTATTAGGCGTAAGTTCTTCCGCCTGCAGTTCGGCTACCACTTCACCCTGTCGGTTCAGGCGCTTTATTTCCTTTACTCTTTCCAGACTAAGCGGGTATTGCCTTGTACTGCCTGCCATCTGATACCACATCAGGTTTCTGAAAATGTCCTTCTTTACCAAAAAGGCACGCCCATTTCGGGTTTCCAGTGCATCGGCATGGTCGGGAAAATGTTGCAAAGCATCCAAATAGGTATCCAATTCGTAGTTCAGGCAACATTTTAGCCTGCCGCATTGCCCGCTTAATTTGGCCTGGTTAATGCTGAGGTTTTGGTATCGCGCGGCCTGAGTATTTACACTTTTAAAATCAGTAAGCCATGTACTGCAACACAATTCGCGGCCGCAACTGCCTATGCCGCCCACTTTTGCCGCTTCTTGCCGGGCACCAATTTGGCGCATTTCTACCTTAACCTTAAACTCCGAAGCATAAACCTTGATCAACTCCCGAAAATCGACACGATCTTCTGCGGTATAGAAAAATGTAGCTTTTCTACCATCTGCCTGTAATTCTACTTCGGCCAGTTTCATCTTTAA
>JAHEMO010000021.1 GCA_024643625.1 Chitinophagaceae bacterium | reverse complement strand
CCCCAATCACTTAAACCTCTTCTCAAGAACACCAATTCCGCGTTTGGGAGTGCAAATGTAGATGCCTTTAATTACCCACCAAATCTTTTTTGTAACCCTAACTTTTTCTTAGCTATGATCAACAAAAATGGAACCCAAACAAACCAATATCTTATGTGAGAGAACTGACCCGATTTCTAAATTGGGACGGCAAAGATAACCGGCTACACGCTTCACCCAAAATGTTTTTCAAATAAGGGCTGACTAATTATCCACAACGATCGGAAACAGGAAAAAAATCATGCCCTGCAACGCAGACCAGCAGAGGCTTACAGCCTTTCATCCTTCTGTACTTGCAAGAAAACAAATAGCATTTGAAGGCGCATTCTTGCTACAAGGCCATGGCCAGACCAGCATAAAAGAATAACCAAAGACGGCATTCGCAATACAATACATGTCCTATGAATGACTATTGCTACTGCTGCTAATAGCTGCTAACAACAAACTAAAGCGCCAAATCCTGAGCGAACAAAAAACGATAAAGCCACCCAAAATGGGTGGCTTTAATAATTCATAGCCCTGCGGCATTAATATTCATCTTCATTAAAAAAGAAGTCGTCCTGACTGGGATAATCGGGCCAGATATCTTCAAGTCCCTCGTAGCTTTCGCCATCATCCTCAAGTTCCTGAAGGTTTTCTACTACTTCAATAGGCGAACCTGACCGAATAGCATAATCAATCAATTCATCCTTCGTTGCAGGCCAGGGCGCATCTTCAAGATGAGATGCCAATTCAAGTGTCCAAAACATAGGTTAGCTACCTCCAAATTTTTCGCAAATGTAGCCGTATGATTCAATTTACCAAATGTGCCTTGCAGCAGTAGAAAATGTTTGGAAAAAATTGTCCAAAATTCCCCAAAACAAAGCTATCAGGCAGCCCTAAATACAATTACAAGCCAGTTTGCAAAGCCTTACGCCACAGAAAAAAGCATTGCCATTACATTTACCGCTTATGAATAATCCAGTAGTTAATGCCAATGGCATTACCAAAAGCTATGGAACGCTCGAAGTACTTAAAGGGGTAGATTTAAGCGTCATGCCTGGCGAAGTAGTAGCTATCGTTGGCGCTTCCGGTGCCGGTAAAAGTACCCTGCTGCATATTGCCGGAACGCTGGATGTACCAGATAAGGGAGAAGTAAGCATCAATGGATTGTCAACCAAATCCATGACCGCAAAGCAACTGGCCAAATTTCGCAACAAGCATATCGGTTTCATTTTTCAGTTTCATCATTTACTTCCGGAATTTTCTGCTATTGAAAATGTCTGCATTCCGGGATGGATAGCAGGTACCACCAAAAAACAGGTGGAACAAAAGGCCGCCAACCTTTTAGCCATGCTGGGTTTGGCAAATAGAGCAGATCATAAACCTGCCCAGCTTTCAGGTGGGGAACAACAACGCGTAGCCGTAGCGCGGTCACTTATCAACGACCCGTTGATAGTATTTGCAGATGAACCCAGCGGAAATCTCGACAGTCAGCATGCCAGAGCCATGCATGAACTATTTTTTCAATTAAGAAAAGACCTGGGCCAAACTTTTTTGATTGTTACGCACAATGAAGAACTGGCTAATATGAGTGATAGAAAACTGGTAATGAAAGACGGTCTGATGCAGGCATTTTAAGGCCAAACTTATTTTGCTGCCCGCCACGGAATCTCATCAGCATGCAAATGAGCAGCCATATATCTTGACAATACAAACAGATAATCGCTAAGCCGGTTGAGAAACATAACTACCATGGCCGACACTCCGCCACCAGCATGGTCAAGCTCTACACATCTTCTTTCTGCACGACGGCAAACACAGCGGGCAATATGTATTTGCGAAACCACAATATGGCCACCCGGAAGCAAGAAATGACGCATTTCCGGTAGCGAAAGATTCATTTGGTCAATGGCCTGCTCCAACATTTCAATATCGGTGACGGCCAATTGTGGCAAGGGAAATCCAGGTTCTTTATCCGGGTCCACTGCCAGCGTTGATCCAATTACAAATAACCTGTCCTGTATTGTTTGTAGCAGCTCCTTTACCGCATCAATAGCAATTGAATCACGAACTAATCCCACATGGGCATTCAATTCGTCTACCGTGCCGTAGCTTTCTATACGCACATGATGTTTATGAACACGTGTACCACCAATTAACCCGGTGTCACCCTTATCGCCGGTTTTAGTATAAATTTTTATTGCCATATGTTTTTGCAAAAACCAAGGCGATCTAATCGCCCTTTATTAGCTGAAGCAACAGCACGGAAACCAAATGGTTCAGGTTTATTAGAACTAAATCAGGCGATGGTGTTTAAGGAAACCCCCGCCTGCTGCAAATCAGATTCAATGACGCCATCGCGAAGCCGGATTACCCTGCGGGCATGAGATGCAATATCTTCTTCGTGCGTAACCAGTACCACGGTGTTTCCCAAATTGTGGATGGTGGTAAATAGCTCCATAATTTCCTTTGAAGTTCGGGAGTCCAGATTACCGGTTGGCTCGTCAGCCAAAATGATGCTCGGGTTGTTTACCAAAGCCCTCGCCACCGCCACACGCTGTATTTGGCCACCACTAAGTTCATTGGGCTTGTGGTGACTTCTTGAACCAAGGCCCACCTTTTCCAAAACATCTTTGGCCATTTCAGTTCGTTGTTTTTTGCCCAGCCCGGCGTATACCAATGGCAATGCCACATTATCCAGTGCCGTTAGGCGCGGAAGCAGGTTGAACTGCTGAAATACAAATCCAATTTCCTTATTGCGCACTTCAGCCAATTCACCGTCGGTCATTTGGCTTACGTCGTTTCCGTTAAGTATGTACCTGCCTCCAGTGGGCGAATCGAGACAGCCAAGGATATTCATTAAAGTACTTTTGCCGCTACCTGAAGGGCCCATTAGCGCTACGTATTCATTCTTATAAATATCCAGATTAATACCCTTGAGCACCTCAAGCGCCTGATTGCCCATATAATAACTCTTGCTTATGGCATCGAGATGAATAATACCCTGTTGCATGCTGCTGTTTTACAAATATCGATTTAGCGTGAAATTACTTTTGGCACCACAAAATAGGGTGCACTTGATTGTCTTGCTTCGCGAAGTGCATCAGCATTGCTGAGCATTTCATTGCCCGGATCGTCGTCGCGCAAAGCATGATCGTCATTATTATCAGTAATCGGAGGCATATGCCGCAAAGGCTCAATACCAGAAGTATCCAGTGCGTGCAACTTGTCAATGAGGCCGGTCATTTCCCCTAAATCCTGCCTTATCATCTCTGCTTCCTCAGCAGAAAATTCAAGACGGGAGAGTTTGGCTAAATGCTGTACCAGTTGCGTGTCTACCTGCATGATGTGATAATAAAATGGACAAATGCAAAAAAAAAGGAATCATTAAGATGTCGGTGACGGTATAAGGTCAAACGGCACTATTATTATTTGAAAAGCTTTTCCAGCAATTTGCGCATTTCTTTCAGCTCCTTATCGTCAATAGTTACATTACCTGGATCGTCGGGTAATTGACCTCCCTGCTTGATTTTCTTATCCACTTTGTCCATTCTTACGCTGGTGTGAAATTCCCATGCAGCGGTAGCTTTTACCAATGCTGCAAGATTTTCAGTTCTAACCCCTCCGCCTGGCATCAGGCTAATTCTTTCATCGGCTTGTTTGGTCAGGTCCCAAATTGTGGTAGCACCTTCCATGGCAGTCAGCGCCTGCCCACTGGTGAGAATTCTATCAAAACCCAGTTCAATGATATCTTCCAGCGCCTTTGCCGGATCAATGCATCGATCAAAAGCCCTGTGAAATGTGAGACTCATATTGCCGGCATGCGTTACCAATTCAGCGCATCGCTCTGTATCTACCTGCCCATCCGGCGTAAGCATACCCATTACAACACCATCGCAACCTATGGCCCGGCAGAGTTGAATATCTGTTTTCATGGCCTCAAACTCCGCATCGGTATACACAAAATGACCGCCTCTAGGTCTGATGATGGGAAACAACTGGAGTTTGAGCATTTTTCTGGCTACTTTGAGTTGGCCTGTGCTAGGGGTTGTGCCTCCTCCAAAAGGATCGTTACAAAACTCAACGCGGTCGGCGCCGGCTTTTTGCGCCAGCAAGGCACTTTCCAGGGTAAATGCTGCTACTTCTATAATAAAATCTGCCATGTAGTGTAAAAAAATGTGTGGGCGCCAAATGTAGGCAATAGGCATGGCCACCTCCGATGTAAATACAAAAATGCCCGAAGAAAATCGCTTCGGGCAGTATGATCAGGGAACTTGTAAACCCCTTCTCTGTTTCATATTTTGTCGTCGCTTTTCAATTTCCCGGCGAAGCAAATCGCGCCATTCTCTGTCGGCTTTTAAGAAGCGCTCAAATTTATCTTCACCCACTGCTTTGGAAAATTTAGGCTTAAACCCTTTGCGCAGATCAAGCATTTTTTCTTCAAATTCTAATTGACTAAGTTTTCCTGTGCGCAAATCCATATTCAGCCTTTTTACATCACCTGTATAAGCGTTGTACACCGGCCAAAAGCGCTGTGCCTCCTCAGGATTCAAATCCAGCTGTTTGGTAAGAAAAGCGATGCGAAGTGCCTCCAGTTTTTCATCTGTTGGCTCAGGTTGTGCCCAAGCCGCATGTGTAACCAATAATAGTATCAGGTATGTAAATATCTTTTTCATTATTCGGTAGGGTTCCTGATTAATTGTTATACAGTTCCTCAAGGCCGCTGTTCTGCAAATAGCTCTGCAGTTCGTCGGCAGAAAAATTTTCCAAGGCCTTGTCGGCAGCTTTCCAGCCCATGGCCACTTGCAACGAATTGCCTGTAGGCAGATTAGCTCCGTCTGCCACCTCACTAAAAGCATCGTCCGGTAGGCTGGCAAGTGCAGTGGCGGCCGCTTCTTCTGCTGAAGAATTACCTGCCACAGGGCTACCTACAAATGTCCAAAGGGTAAATCCTAATAATACAATTAAACAGGCTGCAACCGCCCAGCTTGTAACCCTTTGTATGCTGCGAAGAATTGCCGTTTTTTTCGGAGCCACGATAGGTTTTGCCACAAACTGAGCAAAATATCCGGCCGGCACCTGATAGGGCATCTGCTTTCCTATTCTTTGCAGATTGGGAGCCAATGCAGCAATTTCGTTGGCCGCTTCGCCATCATTTATCCTCGCCAGCAACCTGCCAGCCAAATTTTCAAAATATCCCGCCGGAACAGTAAGCGATGCAGCAGATTTTACGCTTCCCATTACCCGGCCGGGCAGTTGGGTAAAATAGCTGTCGGGCACTACAAAGGGCATGTGCATCTTCTCCCTCGGAGGCAAATTATAGTTATGTTCTTCAAGGTTCAACATGGTAATTCGGTACTATGACTCCGTAAGGGGTAAAAAGTTTAAAAAGTAGCTTAAGCATCTATATGATCCAGCAAAAAAGCTTCAATTTTTTTGGCAGCATGATGGTAGCTGGCTTTTAATGCCCCCTGACTTGTTTGCAATACTTCACTCATTTCCTCATAAGGCATTTCGTCGAAATAGCGCAGATTGAATACAACTTTCTGTTTTTCAGGTAATTGCTGAATAGCCATTTGCAATTTCCATTCCAACCTCTTTGCATCAAAATTATTTTCGGCTTTTAGTTGCGTGGCGGCATAGGCTGAGGAACTTTCCTCGTCGTCCACACTTACGGAAGCATATTTTCTTTTTTGCACCTCCAAAAAGCTCAAACTTTCATTAGTGGCTATCTTGTAGAGCCAGGTATACAAACGGCTGTCTTCTCTAAACCTTTCCAACGCACCCCAGGTTTTTACAAATACATTTTGCAGTACATCATCCGTATCGTCGTGGCTAATTACTATGCGCCGGATATGCCAATAGAGCTTTTCCTGATACTTTTTTACTATAGCAGTAAAAGCCTTCTCTTTTTGGGCGGGATCTCTGAATCGTTCCAGCAATACCTTATCGTCTTCGTGCTGCATGTGGTGGGGTAAATATCGCAGAATTGATGATTGACCCAATCAGCCTTGCGGGGTTTAACCGCCAACAAACACCGATGGTGTCTTTGTGAAATTATTATGTATCGGCTTCAGCCGCCTGCCCATCCTCATCTTCGTCCCGGTGCCGGGTAATCTCAAAATCATCGGGAAAAAAATCGTACACGTTTACCCCAAAAGTTCTGCTCAATATCTTGCAATGCTTAACGGTTACTTCGGTTTGGCCATTTTCAATTTTGCTGTAAGCCGATTGGGATATACCCATTTGGCGGGCTACTTCTTCCTGCTTTAATCCCCTGTTTTCCCGAAGGGTTCTGATAATACTTCCCGGCATATTGTTGTATAGTTGCGTAAAGGTGGCCTGCGCTTGGCGACCGTCCGAAAATTAGCGATGCATTCCTTATACCGGAATGCATCTCGCTAAATCATATATATTTTACCATAATGTTATCCCTTTTTGCGAGCCAGCGCCCTTTTGGCTGCCGCTACAATATTGGGGGTATCTAACCCATATTTGGTTAGGAGTTGTGCAGGCGTTCCACTTTCACCGAAAGTATCGTTTGTGCCAACATATTCTATCGGCACAGGCCGATGCCTTGCCGCTACCTGCGCCACGCTATCGCCCATACCACCTATAATATTGTGTTCTTCAGCGGTAACTGCGCACCCTGTTTTGCTAATGCTGGCCACAATACCCTCAACATCCAGAGGCTTAATGGTGTGCAGATTTATTACCTCAGCGTTAATGCCTTCTTCCTGCAATTGTTTAGCGGCTTCTACTGCTTTCCACACCATGTGGCCGCAGGCAAACAGCGAAATATCTGTCCCTTCAGCTAACACCTGTGCTTTGCCAATCACGAAGTCGTCACCTGTTTTGCTGGTGAAATTGGGCCATTTAGGTCGGCCAAATCGTAGATACACCGGGCCATGAATATCGGCAATAGCCTTGGTTGCAGCCTTTGTCTGGTTAAAATCGCAGGGAACTACCACCGTCATGCCGGGGAGCATTTTCATAAGCCCGATATCTTCCAAAATCTGGTGCGTTGCGCCATCTTCGCCTAGCGTTAGCCCTGCATGGCTGGCGCAAATTTTTACATTCTTATCGCTGTAAGCAATGCTTTGCCGTATTTGATCGTACACCCTACCCGTGCTGAAATTAGCAAATGTTGTAGTATAAGGAATGTAGCCGCCAATGGTGAGGCCTGCAGCTATGCCCATCATGTTGGCTTCGGCAATGCCTATTTGAATAAACTGAGCTGGCAATTCCTTCATAAAAGGTCCGAGCTTAAAAGACCCTGCAAGGTCGGCAGTAAGCACAAGCACTTTGGGATTGGCCTTTCCAAGTTCGTATATGCCTTCACCAAAGCCTGCCCTGGTTTCCTGCTGATCCTGCATGACAATATCGCTCGGTTTCATAGATACAATTTTGCGCTGGGTAAAAAAATGCCGCGTCCGTTTTTGGGCGACGCGGCGAAAATAAGGGCATGAAGCCATGCGCTTGTACAGGAAATTAGCTGATTAATTCAATTTTGAGTTCTGGCTGTCAAATAAGGCTCCCTGATGAAGCAGTTTTTGTTCCCAAGCCCAGGCAGTGCGCATCATATCATCCAAATTGTAGCGCACCTGCCAGCCCAATTCTTCCACTGCCTTTTTATTATCGGCGTAAATGGCTTCCACATCGCCGGTCCGCCTTTCCCCAACTTCATAATTAAGCGGTTGGCCGCTTACTTTTTCAAATGCCTTTATGGCCTCAAATACCGTAACGCCATTGCCAGAACCAAGATTGAAGGTATCCAGTTTGGGTCCTTCGGGTTTACTGGCAAGAAACTCCACTGCCAGGGTATGGGCATGGGCGATATCGCTCACATGGATAAAGTCGCGCATGCAACTACCATCGCGGGTGTCGTAGTCGCTACCAAAAACGGTAAGCTTGTCTATTTTGCCCACAGCCGTTTGCGTAATAGCGGGTACAAGATTGGCAGGGCGGCCCAGTGGCATTTCGCCAATGGAAATGCTAGGATGCGCTCCTACGGGATTAAAGTACCGGAGTAAAATGTAACGGGTATTGCCAACCCGTGCAGCATCCTGAATAATTTGCTCTCCCATTTGCTTGGTGGCCCCATAAGGACTTTCCGCCGGCTGCGTAGCTGTAGCTTCCGTAACCGGAATGATTTGCGGTGTGCCATAAACGGTGCAGGAAGAGGAGAAAACAAAATAGGGCACTTCAAAATCCTGCGTGCATTTGAGCAGATTGATCAACGAAAACAGGTTATTTTCAAAATACATCAGCGGAAAATGGACCGACTCGCCCACTGCTTTATACGCTGCAAAATGGATAATGCCTACGATATCCGTATTTTCCTGAAACACAGCCATGGTTTCATCGTAGTTGCATAGATCTACCTTATAATTCTTAACTGATTTTCCTGTAATGGCTTCAATTCCATTCAGAATGCCTTCGCTGCTGCGGCTATTATCGTCAATGGATACTACATCGTACCCATTTTCTATTAAATCTACAATGGTGTGCGATCCAATATATCCGCAACCACCGGTAACCAGGATTTTTGCCATAAAACAAATGTACGGGCATCAACTGAAAAGCGCAGGACAGCCAAACGCCTGCCTAAAACAGAGTTATTAGATAATACACCGCCGCTGCTACCATGGCGCTTACAGGAATGGTAAGAATCCATGCCCACAGCAGGTTAATGGTAACGCCCCATCGCACGGCACTTAATCTTTTGGTGGCACCCACGCCAATAATGGAACCCGTAATGGTATGCGTGGTACTAACAGGAATGCCTAAATGTTCGGCAATGTAAAGGGTAAGCGCACCGGCCGTTTCGGCACTGACGCCTTCAAGCGGGGTTACTTTTGTAATGCGTGTACCCATCGTTTTTACAATTTTCCATCCGCCGCTTAGGGTACCTAGTCCAATGGCCAAAAAGCTGCAGAAAGGCACCCACCACCAGTCATTTACAAAATGCGAAAAACGATCGCCGGAAGCCAGCGAAGTATATTCGGCATTACCATTCTGCATTTCATAAAAAACTACGGCAGCACCAATAATGCCCATCACTTTTTGGGCATCGTTGCCCCCATGGCCCAAACTAAAAGCCGCCGATGACGCGAGCTGCAATCGTTTAAACCATGTTTCTGCCTTATGCGGTTTAGCCCTTCGGCACAGCCAAAGTATGGCTGTAGTAATAATAAATGCTATCAGGAAGCCCAACATGGGCGCCAGAAAAATGAAAAGAAAGGTTGGAATTACTTTGGCGTAATTGATAACGTTAGCGTCGCCAACGCTTATGCCGCCGGCATGCGCAATTGCTGCACCCATAAAACCACCAATAAGCGTATGGCTCGAGCTGCTGGGAATACCAAACCACCAGGTGAGCAGGTTCCAGGTAATAGCTGCTATAAGCCCCGCAAATATTACTTCGAGGGTAATGAATTGTTCATTCACGGTTTTGGCAATGGTGTTGCCAATTTTGAATTCGCCAATCAGGTATTTGGAAATGAAAAAAGCTGCAAAATTGAAAACTGCCGCCCATACCACCGCCTGAAAAGGCGTAAGCACTTTAGTGGAAACAATGGTGGCTATGGAATTGGCTGCATCATGAAAACCATTGATGTAGTCGAAAATGAACGCCAATACAATAATGATAACAAGAAGGGTAAACATTGTGATACTTAGAGGTCTGCAATAAAAGTGTAGGGCCGGCTGAACCGGCAATAAGAATTCATCAGGCGTATTTAATCACAATGCTTTCAACCACATTAGCTACATCTTCCAGTTTATCGGTAGCCGTTTCAAGGCTTTGGTACAATTCGCGGCGCTTAATGAGCATTTTGTAGTCGTTCTCTATTTCAAACAGCCTGTCGATACTGGTATCAAACATATCATCGCCCTCATTTTCAACTGCGTTTATGCGCACCAGCGATTCCGTGATTTTGCGCATATCCTTCATCTCTCTGAGTGCATACACCGCATCGCGCATGGCTTCACTACCCTGTAATATCAGGTCGGCAAGGCGGTTCACTCCTTCTTCGTTGGTATTAATACGATAGGCGGTAATCTTTTTGGCGCTGCTATAGATGTAATCGGCCACATCGTCCATTGCGCTGCCGAGGTAGTGGATATCCTCCCTGTCAAATGGGGTAATAAAATTGCGGCCCAACTCTGTAAATATGGTATGGGTGATATGATCGCACTCGTGTTCCAGATTTTCTATAGCCTTCAGAATCTCCCTGTGCTTATCCAAATCGGTTTCACTCACCATTTCCTTAAGCCGGGTGCTCATAACTATTATCTTATCGGCGAGTGCCTCAAAGAAGCCATAAAAGATTTTATTCTTCGGGGTAAAAATGGAAAAGATAGAGTTGAGACTGGCCATCCGGTAAAATTTGCGGCAAAAGTAGCTTTTGCCATGTTCAGGTCTTAAATATAAGGCGGCTTAATAATTTGATAACATTGGATGCAAAATTGCCCAAATTGTCCACACGCAGCCTCCGGTAACAATTCGATAATATTGGCATAACCTGATGGTAACATGCCGCCGACACTTTTGCCGTACAAAATTGACGCATAGTGAAGCCAATTGTACCAAAGTTTTTTTTACTCTCAGCCATTGCATTATTGCTTTCTTTCCTGGGCATTGGCCAAAACATCCGACTTTCCGGTCAGATATTTGATCAGCGCAACCAACCCATCCCCGGTGCTTCTGTAAGCGCCGTTGGGACAATCAAAGTACAACAAGCTGCGAATGCTGAAGGCCGTTATACCCTTGACCTTGCTGCCGGCACCTACGAAGTATCGGTAAGTGCGGTGGGTATGAATACTAAACTGATAAGCGGGGTGGTAGTGGGTAATGGCCTTGATAATGTACTAGACGTAATATTAGACGATAAAAAAGACGAGCTGGAAAATGTAGTGGTGCGCACCACCCGCCGTCAGGAAAGCACTAATACTGTTCTTGCTTTTCAAAAAAATAATACCGCGGTTTCCAGTGGATTAGCTGCTGATTTTATAAAACGCACCCCCGACAACAATACCGGCGAAGTGCTGAAGCGTGTAGCCGGGGCGTCCATCAAAGACGACAAGTTTGTAGTAGTTCGGGGCCTTAGTGACCGTTACAACAGCGCTATGATAAACGGTGCCCTGTTGCCCAGTACTGAACCCGATAAAAAAGCTTTCTCATTTGACGTAGTGCCTTCCGCGTTGGTTGACAATATTATTATCAATAAAACGGCTACACCTGAAATGACCGGTGAATTCACCGGTGGCCTTGTACAAATTACTACCAAAGACATTCCCACAAAAAACGCTTTGAGTTTCGGCTTTAGCCTTGGCTTTAATACCCAAAGCTTTGGCAAAGACTTTGTAAGCAACAAGCGCAGCAGTACCGATTGGTTGGGCTTTGATGATGGGCAGCGCGATTTGCCAGCCAGCTATCCTACCAAATTTGGCGCCTATAACCGGTTAAGCCCGGATGAGCGGTATGCCATCAGCCGCGACTTTAACGACCAGGTATGGTCGGAAGAAAATAGCAAGGCAGGTCCCATACAGTCATACAACGTCACCTGGTCTAATGTAGAAAAATCTAAAAAAGGTAATGCTTTTGGATCAGTGGTTGGCATTAACTACCGCAACAGCAAATTGCTTTACCCCACTGTACAGCGCAGTGTGTTTGAAACCAACGGTCAGAACATATTTGACTACAACGATGCCCAAAACCGGTATAGCACCAATTGGGGTGGATTGGTAAATTTCGCCTACTCCTTTGGCAAAACCAAGATTGCTTTTAAGAACATCTTTAACCAACTGTTCGAAGACAACTACTACAACAGAACAGGTGACAATAACGACAACCTTCAGGAAATAAACATGCGTTCATCGTTCCTGAACCAGCGTAGTTTGTACAGCACCCAGCTGGAACTGACACACAGTTTTGCCAACCGCATGAAGTTTACCGGCAATGTGAACTATAGCTGGAACCATAAAGAACAACCTGACCTTCGCGTGCAAACTTTTGCACGCCCCATTGGATCAAGTGGTCCGGCCTCACTTAACAACAGAGGAAATAATACCAACCGTTTTTGGAGCAACCTCACCGATCAGGGTATTGGCTGGCAGGGCAAACTTGACATGCCTTTCACCATGGGCCAAAGCAAGCAAATGGTAAGTGTAGGCGGTGGTAGTTTACTCCGCGTAAGAGACTTTTCTGCTACCATTTTTGGTGTGAACGACCCCGGTACGCCATCCCTAAGTCAGGCACCTTATGATCAGATTTTTAATAAAGAAAATTTTGGGCCGCAAGGTTTTCAGTACATCACCGACCTGCAAAATATTACGGACAAATATTTTGGCGCTAGTGCGCTTACCAATGCCTTCGTACAATTCGATAATAAAATTGGCGACAAGTGGCGCATGGTATGGGGTTTGCGAGCCGAATATTTTGAGCAACTGATAGACGCACCCACTAAAGACACCGTGCCCGATGTGAATACCGATAAATTTGACTTGCTGCCATCGGCGAATCTTACTTTCTCCCCCAATAGAAAAAGCAATATACGTTTTGGTATAAGCCGCACGGTTGCCCGCCCCGAATTCAGGGAAATTGCACCATTTGCATTCTTCAACTTTGAAGACCTGGCATCTACTACAGGCAATCCTAACCTCAAAAGATCTTCGATTATCAATGCAGACCTGCGTTATGAGTTTTATCCCAAAGCAGGCGAATTATTGAGTGCGGGTGTTTTTTACAAATCATTTGCCGACCCGATTGAACTTCGGCTCAACAGCACATCAGGTCCCTTACTTCGGATTTACGAATTCCAAAATGCAAAATCAGCTGTATTATACGGTGCCGAATTTGAATTCCGAAAAGCTTTAGGCTTCCTGGATAGCAAAGAAGAAAGTTGGTTGGATAACCTATACTTTAACGGCAATGCGTCGTTCCTGTACAGTAAAGTAACCCTTACCAATATTGATCCTTCCAATCCTGAAAAATCAGGCACGGTAAATCGTCCGCTACAAGGCCAAAGCCCCTACCTTATTAATGCCGGCTTTCAATACTCCGGCGATAAAGGATTAAGCTTCTCCGCGTTGTACAATGTGATAGGACAGCGTTTGACTTTCGTGGGTAACCAAAGCTTTGGCGACATCTACGAAAAGCCGCGCAATCTGGTTGATTTGCAAATTTCACACAAGGTTTTTCATAAGCGAGGCGAAGTAAAGTTTCAGGTAAGCGACCTCCTCAATCAGGATTTTATCCTTTACGAAAAACCCATCTTCAAAACGGAAACTGCTTACGACCCCGCTGTAGATCGTGCATTTACCAAATTTAAATACGGCACAACGTTCACGGTTGGTTTCACCTACGACATAAATCTGTAAGACCACAATTAAGCATCACACAATCATTACCTACAAAAGCATTTGATTTCTCATGAAAAAACTAAGCATTGTTCTCGCTGCCATCAGCATTTCGTTCGCCTCTTGTATAAAGGTAAACATTGATAATAGCCAGGATGGTTCGGACACGGGCGGCGGCACTTACAATACAAAGCAGGCAGAAATTGTGGCCACAAAAGTTATTACCGGCGTAATAAACGATGGCGAGAATGTAGACCTGCCGAAGGGTAAATACACGCTGAAAGGTTATGTATATGTAAATGGCAGGGCCACACTAAAATTTGCGCCGGGAACCATAATCATCAGCGACAGCGTAAATAAGGGCGCACTCATCATTGAGCAAAACAGTCGATTATTTGCAGAAGGTACTGCCACAGAACCCATCATATTTACTACCGGCAAAGCTGCCAATACCCGCAAGCCGGGCGATTGGGGTGGTATTGTGTTGCTTGGCAATGCCCCTACCAACCGGAGCACGCCACCTATTATTGAAGGCGGTATTAATGCCACTTATGGTGGTAGCGTGGCTGGTGATAACAGTGGTATTTTGAAATATGTACGCATTGAATTTGCCGGTATTGCCGCAGATCCCAATTCTGAAATCAATGGCCTTACCCTTGGTGGTGTAGGCAGCGGCACTACCATCGACTATGTGCAGGTATCCTACGGCAACGACGACGCTTATGAATTTTTTGGCGGAACCGTGAGAGCAAAACATCTTATCGCATTTGCTACGGCCGATGATGATTTTGATTTTGATTTTGGCTACACCGGCTTATTACAGTTTGGCGTTGCGCTTCGCGATCCATTATTTGTAGATGGTGGCGATGCAGGCAACGGTATTGAAAGTGATAACGATGGTAGCGGTTCTACAGCTACACCATATACCCGGCCTGTTATCAGCAATTTTACCTGGTGCGGACCCAACAATGCAAGCGGAACATTGAGTAACCATAACTACAACATGCGTTGGCGCAGAGCAACCCGCTTTGAATTGCGCAACAGCATACTTAGCGGCTATATGAAAGGTGGATTTAGCATGGAAAGTGCAGAAACAGCGCAAGCCTATAAAGATGGTAACGCCATTTTTATGGATAATCTGGTTCACGCTGTTGCTTCTGCTTACCGCACAAGCGGCGGTGCCGAAACTGTAATGACTGGTGCAGAAGTTAAGACCAAAGCGGAGTCTGAAGGCAATGCTACCTACAGCAGTGCTGATGCCATTGGCCTAACTAATCCATTTGCGCTTACCGCCCCCAATTTCTTACCTAAAGCAGGAAGCCCTGCTTTGTCCGGTGGTAATTTTCCAGGTGGCACCAATACATTCTTTACTACAACTACTTATCGCGGTGCCTTTGGTACTGAAAACTGGATGAATGGATGGACAAGTTTTACGCCATTCTCCAACGCTTATTAAACATATTCATCACCACACACCCACCAATGCCTGCCGAATTTATTCGGTGGGCTTTTTTATAGCATGTGGGTTACTTAAGTTCGCTTAATGCACAAAGTTTTACTCATCAAAATCTATTTACTTGCCGGCCTGCTTGCCGGCTGCGGAAGCAACGATACCGCAAACAAGATTTTGCCCGAAACCCATTTAACTCCAAAAAAAATTAGTGATATAGAACCAAGGCTACAGCAATTTGACAGCCTTACTATTATGTTGTATGAAGATCCCTTTGGCAGCGACGCTGAGCGCTACACACGCTTTTATAAGATCAAGTCTGCTATAGATAGCAGCAACCTGTACATAATAAAAGCCCAATTGCAAAGCGTATTTGTAAAAAGTGATACGCTGCGTAATTGTCGCAGTGAGGGTAAAATGTATCTCTTTGACAAAGGCAAAATAAAGCAAACCTTATATTTTGCAGCAAGCCCACAAGCCTGCCGGCATGTATACCTTATACACGAAGGTGCATATTACTACATGGCCCTGACGCCAGCATTTGCACAAGCCATGCCGGTATGGAAAAAGGAAGCTGAAATCCCTGATTAAAAATTTTGCCCTCATAATAATAGGGTAACAAATTGTTGGTATTGCCTTTACAATTTCTTTACGAAGGGCATGCACTTTTAGCATGTAAAAAAACGAAATAGCAATTAGTAGAGTATATTTTCTCATGACGACCCCGGTTTCCACCGGGGTTTTTATTTTTTAATACTTGGATGATTGCTATGCAAGCAATTAGATTTGCCCCATGCCTTCTGCAAACCTTTCGCTAACCAACCGGCGCTTCTTTTTTACCTGCCTGCTCATTACCTGGGTATTATCGGCGCTGTATCTGGTTGGCGTAGGTAAGGAGGAAGCCTTTACTGCACTGCATCCGGGTGGTGCCACTGTTGCTGATGGCGTAATGAAAATTATCACTCATGTGGGCGATGGTTTGTTTTCGGTAGCCGTGGTAATTATTATGTTGCTACGCCGGCAGTGGGTAAGCGCATCGCTATTAGCCCTTGCCTACAGCATTAGTGGCCTGGCTGCGCAGCTACTTAAACATCTCACATCGCTACCAAGGCCGCTGGGTTATTTCCGGCAAAAAAATATTGACATCTATACGCTACCCGACGTGGATGTTCACTTGGCTAATAGTTTTCCATCGGGGCATGCAGCAAGCGTTTTTGCCCTGGTAACTTCGCTGGCCATTATTTTTCGCGTCAAATGGCTCACTATCCCGCTACTGCTGCTGGCATGGGTAGTGGCGTATTCACGCGTGTATCTGGCACAGCATTTTGCGGAGGATATCTGGATAGGCAGTTTGCTTGGTGTAAGCGGCGCATTGCTTGCCCGTTGGATTGTATTGTATTGGTTGGCCCGCTACCCACGTTTTCGGAATACACCATTAATACCGCATGATTAAAGCAGGGCATTTGTCAACTCAGTTATTGCGGCTTACTTACCCGGGCGCTCCAGGGTAAAACCCACCGTGGTACCTACATGCAGCTTGCTGCGCACATGTATGGTTTGGCCATGAGCTTCGATGATATGCTTGCATATGGCAAGGCCAAGGCCACTACCACCCGCCTTACGGCTTCGTGCGGCATCCGTTCTGAAAAACCGCTCAAATACCCGATCGAGATAAGCTTCTGAAATGCCCATACCATCATCACTTATTTCTACCAATACCCGCTTTCCGTCCGTTAGATAAATGCTGGCAACTATGGTGCCGTTTTCATTGCCGTATTTAATAGCATTTTCCACAAGGTTTATGATAACCTGCCTTACCTTTTCCTTATCTGCAAATACAGAAACACCTTGCTCTGTTCCCTTTTTAATGGAGCACCTGATACCTTTTTCTGTCGCTTTCAAATACAGGGAATCGAAAACTTCCCTGATTAATTCCTGTATTACAAAAACTTCCTTGTACAAGGGTTGTTCGCCACTTTCGAGCCGCGAAATTTCATCAACATCTTTTACCAGATTTACCAGACGCGTCACATTTCGGTCAGCTTTGGTTAAAAATTTATCCCGAATTTCTTCATCGTCCGATGCCCCATCCAGCAGCGTAGTAATATAACCTTGAATGGCAAAAATTGGTGTCTTAAGCTCATGCGCAAGATTCATTAAAAACTCTTTTCTATAGGCCTCGTTTGCCCGCAAGAGTTCAATTTCCACCTGCCGTTGCTCGGCCCATTTCTCTACATCTTCTTTTACCTCATCAATACTTTTTTGTGGCAAGATATACTTGTAATAAGTCTCTTCCCGCTTGCTAGCTTTGGTTTGGTAAATAAACTTGTATATGAGCTTTATTTTACGATAAATAAAACGCTGCAGTGTGAATAATATAATCCAATAGCTGATAGCCAGAAACACCACGAAGGAAATAAGCGAAACCAACCAATTGCCGGTATTATACCAGGTACCAGCAAGAAAAATAACAGAAAGCACCAGCGCTGTAAAAAAGGACAGTTGCTGCGGAGATATATTTTTTGTGTCGAGCATATTGCGGTACAGGGATTACAAAGTCGGCTGCGGTAAATGTAGTTGTGAAAATATAACAGAGCGTAATCTGCACTGCATGTTCAGGCGGATATTGGCAGAGACAATTAGGGGCTTATCGGGCAACACTTGTTTTTAGCAAGCCGGTGCCGTTTCGTTACCAGTCGAATTTATAACCGACACCTTTAACGGTCGTTATGCAGTCAATTCCCAATTTCTGCCTGATTTTGCGAATATGAACATCAATGGTTCTATCGCCAACAATTACATCTGTACCCCAAACCATACTGAGTATTTCGTTGCGCAAAAAAACCCTGCCTGGCTTTGAAGCCAGCAGATACAGCAGCTCAAACTCTTTTTTGGCCAGCATAATTTGTTCTTCATTAAGCGTAACCAAAAACTGTATGGGATCAATAGTGATGTTCCCCAGACGAATAATCTTGGGTTCATCCATTTTGCCCATGCGTCTAAAGAATGCATTTACGCGGCTTACCAGCACTTTGGGGCTCACAGGCTTGGTAACATAATCATCGGCGCCACCGTCCAGGCCCTGAATCTGCGTGCCTTCGTCGCTTAGGGCCGTAAGCATAATAATGACCGTGTCTTCAAAGCCAGCAGTTCTTCGGAGCGTTTGGCACACTTCTATACCCGTTTTGTAGGGCATCATAATATCCAGCACTATTAAATCGGGCTTGAATGCCTTAGCCTTGTCCAATGCATCAAGGCCATCTTTTGCCGTATACACATCGTAGCCTTCACGCTGCAGGTTATAACTGAGTATTTCCACTATATCAGCTTCATCATCGGCAATCAGAACGGTTCCCTTCGGCTCCATTAACAATTATTTTACGCAAAAATAACCTGAGCATCAGCTTAGGCACCCGGTGTAATAATACCAAATTGTTAACCATTCAGCCCCAAAATGCCAATGCCGGTCGATAGGCCACTGCAAGGATTAACATAGTATGGAAAGTAAGCAGCTGCTACAGATAAAGCGCCTACCTTAAATTTGTAGGAATGACATCGAAGATACCCGGCACCATACTGCATCACACTATTACTGCCTGCTTGTGTCTTATGGTAATTAAGAGCAACGCACAAGATTTTAAACCGGACTTATCCACGGCACTGTTTCACCAACGGATAGACGAAGCCCAAACGATGCTTTTGGCCGCAGATGGCACAAGAGACAGAACCATAAAGCTTGGCGATAATGATGAATTAAATGCGCAACTCACCTACCTGCTTACTACCCGGGTAGATGGCATGCAGCGCGATATGGAGTACGACCAAAGCCAAAGCACTAATCGCAAATTGGGTTATATCCGCGGACTAGCTGATTTTTTGAAATCCTTTCAAATACAGCTGGGCTATAAAGAAACCAACTGGCCCGAACTAGGCCAATGGCTTGATGCCTATGAACTGGCGTACACTTACGACAAGCAAGACCAGCCCATAAATAGCGTTGTGCAACAATATGCATTTACCATTGGCGATGCGTTAGTGTACAACGTTGCTTTTATCAGACAAAAAGATATTGAGCAACTCAAACAACTGTTGGTACTTAAATATATTGCCAAACATCCGGAGCAAACTATGAAGCAACTTAGCCTGCATCCGGATCTGCCTTTTGCCGATAGTTTGATTAGAGTTACTGCCCGTCGCTATCCCAACGATATTATTACCTATGCGCAAGCCCGTAATAGCCCTATCGCCCCAAAAATTGAAGCCTGCCAGGACCCGCTGGTAAAAGAAATGGTGGCGATAAGCAGAGATAAGAGCGGCCAATTATATTTCCCATTTTTAGATAAGCTGAGCGCTGGCACAATTACGCGCAGCCAAATACAGCAAGCTGTGGCCGACAGTACAAAATACTATTCGCTGCTGGTGCAAACGGAGATAGACTATGCCAGCATGATGATGCGCGGCGATACACCGCTGGCCGCAAAACCACTCTACACCATGCTCAAACAAAAGAGCATGGAAGTATATGTAAACACTATTAATGGCCTCCACGATCTTGGTGCGCCCATTCGCTTTAAAAGCATTCAGCAGCTTAATGCACAGGAATTATACTACCTGATTGTATGCAACGAAGCAGAGATATACACGAGCAGCTATATGTACGTGTATCAGCGCATGTTTCAGGTATTTTCATCCGGCGCATCAGACTCTTTATTGCAATCTGTAAACTACGACCGGTACAAAAAGTTTCTCACCATGTCGAGCAATTACAATACCCTCGACAACTTTTTGTCGCGCATGAAAAAGGAAAGCGCCAATACCCTGATGGTAGATTTTGTAAGCAATCTTGAAAAAGGAAGAGCACTAGACGATATAGAAGACGCTGTTGATGTGGCCAATGCTTTTGCTACCATTAAGGATACAGTCATACAGCAATTAATGCTTGACAAAACATTGCTGAATTACCAACAAGCATTAGCAAGTGGTAATGAAAAAGCAAGAGTGATTTACGATATTGAGCGTCAGATTATGGCGAGTGCCATGGCAAAGGAACCCGGGCAGGGCCCAGACCTTACCAAAACGCTTGGCATACCGCCGGTATTTGAAACCACCAATCAGATGCTCCGCGATTCGATGGGCCGCATTGTATTACAAATGTATTTTTATGGCGATGCGGGGGGTAAGGGTACTTTCAATTCGCTCGTAAATATGTACAGCAATCGCCCGGGTTGGAAGACCACGAGCAACAAAGACTGGGTGATGTTTAGCAGCACCGGAAGCAAAGTGCCTTTTGTATTATTTGCCAACCGGGCCCTTGATGAAGAGCAGGACCTTGACGAACAGGCACAACGAAATCTGAATATCTGGATGGGGGAAAACGGTTACGCCCCAAGCATTACCGTACATCGTGGCCATAGCTATTATTTGCCGTATACCATTGACAAAATGTGGCCGACAAGTAAAGTGGTTGTATTGGGCAGTTGCGGCGCCTATCACAGCCTCGATACCATTTTACGCATAAGCCCCGATGCATATATCATCAGCAGTAAGCAAGTAGGTTATGGAGAGATTAATACGGCACTGTTTACCTATCTGGTCGATAAATTAAAGAATGGTGAAGACATAGCATGGCCCAAAATGATGGGCGAAGTTGGCCAGCGGATTAGTGCTGCCAAAAAAGAAGGTTACGATGATTATGTATTTCCACATCAAAACCTCGGTGCAATATTTATTAAGGCCTACCGCAAAGCACTTGATCGATCTACAGGTTAGTGCCAATGCCACTCATGATGCTTTTTCGGCCATTCAGCTATCGCTAATTGCATTGGTGCATTAGATATTGGCGCAGATACCAAAAACACTATTTTCACCGCATGACAACTGTACTCGAAGTGAACAACCTGTCGAAGAGTTTCGGCAGTGTAAAAGCATTGCAACAGGTAAGCTTTAGCGTTCAGCAAGGCTGTGTGTTTGGTATACTGGGTCCTAACGGTAGCGGCAAAACCACTATGCTGGGCATCATACTTGACATCTTACGTGCCGACACCGGTAGCATTAGCCTGTTTGGCCAACCCGCCAACCATTTGATTCGCAAGAAAATAGGCACACTACTGGAGACACCCAATTTTTACCATTACCTCAATGCGGTGCAAAATCTGGAAATAGCGGCTGGCATTAAAGGAGTATCTAATCCGGATATTGATGGAGTACTGGAAAAAGTAAATCTGCATAAACGTAAGCTCAGCAAGTTTCAAACCTTTTCGCTGGGTATGAAACAACGTCTGGCCATTGCGAGCTGCTTGCTGGGCGATCCGGAAGTTATGATTTTTGACGAACCCACTAACGGATTAGATCCCGTAGGTATTTCTGAAATACGGCTGCTGATAAAGCGGCTGGCAGCAGAAGGAAAAACGATTATTATGGCCAGTCATATGCTGGATGAAGTAGAGAAAGTATGCTCGCACGTCGCCATTTTAAAACAGGGTGTACTGCTGGCGTCGGGCCATGTAGATGAAATACTGGTGAATGATGATATCGTAGAAGTGAAAGCGAAGGATATAGCTGCCCTCGAAAATATTTTGCATCAGGCACCCAACAATACTGGCGTTCACCATGGCGAAAACGG
The DNA here is from genome assembly GCA_024643625.1 of Chitinophagaceae bacterium. GTDB lineage: Bacteria > Bacteroidota > Bacteroidia > Chitinophagales > Chitinophagaceae > Phnomibacter. The sequence continues at coordinate 4,401 of JAHEMO010000021.1, read as the reverse complement.
AAGCCTGCATGTTTTGTTTGCCAGCGGCAAGGCCGACCTTGAAGCCGTAAACAAATTCTGCTTTACCCAGGGCATTACGCTCACCCATCTTACGCTCAAAAAGAAGAGCCTCGAATCGAAATTTATTGAAATAACTAACGACAAGTAAATCATTCCCACCAAAACCGAATAAAAAAACGACAATGAAAAAACTGTTGCAATTAGAATGGATGAAGGTGAAAAGCTATCGCACCTTTTGGATATTGGTGGCGCTGTTTGTGCTGGCCGTTGTGGGTATCAATAATATTTCCTTCGCTATTAATAATCAGGTAAATGACGCGACAAAAGCAGTAGGTATTGGCACAGGCAATCCATTTGCTTTTCCAACCGTTTGGAACACCATAACCTGGATGAGCAGTTGGCTTTTGTATTTTCCCGGCTTCATCATCATATTTCTGATAACCAACGAGTACACCTTCAAAACACATCGGCAAAATATAATTGATGGTCTTAGCCGCGAGCAATTTGTATCGGTAAAATTGGTGCTTTGTGTGCTACTGGCATTGGGCGCTACCATAGTTGTAGGGCTCACCTCACTTACCTTTGGCCTGATAGGTGGCAGCACGCCAACGCTTGATGGCTTACAATATGTAGGGCTGTATTTTGTGGCAGCACTTGTTTATATTTTGTTTGGATTGTTTCTCGCTTTCTTTTTGCGCAAGGCTGCTTTGGCAGTTGGCATTTACTTTATCTACGGATTAATTATTGATAATATAGTACCCGGTATTGTGCGCAAGCAGTTTGATGGCAAGCCCTACGGTACCTACTTTATGCCCATTGATGTGGCTGATGGCTTGATACCATTTCCGTTTTTCCGATCGCAGGTAAAAGCAGTTATTGAGCCGGCAAACCTATACATATGCCTTGCCATTTGCATTGCCTGGTTATTTTTTTACTGGTTGTTTACCATAAATCGATTTAAGAAGCTGGACTTGTAGCAGCAAAATCATTATTTACCCTTGTCATTTTTTTGAGAACCTAATCAGCCTATTTTTAGGCGTTGGGTTATGCAAAACAGAGATACTGCAATACAAGCAACCTGGTTTAGTTTGGCAGGCAATGTCGCATTGGCTATTATTAAAGCCATAGCCGGCATTACGGGAAACAGCTATGCGCTTATTGCCGATGCCATAGAGTCCACTACAGATATCTTTTCCTCTCTTCTTGTTTGGTTAGGGTTGAAATATGCCGGCAAACCGGCAGATGAGGAGCATCCCTACGGGCATGGCCGCGTAGAGCCGCTTATAAGCTTTATGGTGATTACTTTTTTGGTGATTAGTGCAGCGGTAATCATCCACGAAAGCATTAAGCATATTCAAACACCACATGAGGTGCCGGAACCCTGGACGCTGCTGGTGCTGGGGGTCATCATTATTTGGAAAGAATTGTCGTACCGTTATGTTGCCAAAAAAGGAAAACAAACCGGAAGTCAGGCACTACAGGCCGATGCCTGGCATCATCGCAGCGATGCCATTACCTCTATTACCGCATTTGTAGGCATTGCCATTGCCGTATGGCTTGGCAAGGGGTACGAAACAGCAGATGATTGGGCTGCACTTGTGGCATCCGTATTTATCCTTTATAACGCTTACCTCTTGTTCAGACCTGCGTGGGGAGAAATGATGGATGAGCAAATGCATGATGAATTAGTCAGCTCCATAAGGCATGTAGCACTTACTGTGGAGGGCATTAAAGGCACAGAAAAATGCTTTGTAAGGAAGGCCGGATTTCACTATCATGTCGATTTACATGCGCTGGTAGATGGGCAAATCAGCGTTCAAGAAGGTCACGCTTTGGCACATGTTTTGGAAAGGGAATTGCGCAAACAACTGCTCAACATAGGTCATGTCAATATTCATATTGAACCCGAGGAATATCACCGGCACCCTGCAAAATAAAATGCATCACTCATGTTGCATAAGTGCATTTGCTGCAGCATCTATAGTGTTGAATTGAAACCTGAAGCCCTCAGCAAGTAGCTTTTCAGCCGACACGTTAGCTGATTTCAGCACCTCAATACTTCGCTCACCCAACATTATTTTTAGCACAAAAGCCGGTACGGGCATTGCAATGAAAGCCTTGCCATGCATGGCTTTGGCCAAGGCAAGATTCAAAATCCGATTGCTTACCGGATGTGGCGCTACTCCGTTATAAGGCCCCTGCATGCCATCCTGCTGCAAAGCATAAACAAAGATTTTACACAGGTCATCAATATGTATCCAACTGATTATTTGTTTGCCATTGCCCAAAATACCGGCTATATGAAAATACAGCGGTTTTAAAAATTCTTTAAGGGCACCACCATCTCTGCTTAACACAATACCTGTACGTACATACACAAGACGCTTACCTAAATCCTGCACTGCCTGCATGGACTGCTCCCATGCTACGCAGGTTTCTCCTAAAAAACCGTTAGCAGGCGTATCCGATTCTACACTGGCATAGTCTTCTGTAGTTTCAGGATAGTACCCAATTGCGGAACCAGAAATTACTGTAGCAATTTGATTAGGAATCGTACGCATGGCATGAACAAGTAATGCAGCAGATTTTGTCCGGCTCTCCAGAATCTCGCGTTTATATTGATCAGTCCATGGCCTGTCCACCACCCCCGCGCCAGCCAGGTGTATCACAGCATGCGCATCACGAATGGCCCATTCTTCGATATAATTTTTGTCAATATCCCATCCCGCATATTGCACATATGCGGATGCTTGATATTTAGCAGGTTCACGCGATAAAATTATCACCTCGTATCCTTCACCTACCAGCAAGGCAGTCAAATGCGTACCTATCAAACCCGTGCCGCCTGAAACTAAAATCTTTGTTGCCATTTATTGTAACAATTTAGGTATTCACTTGGTTGCAATAGTACTCAACACCGCAAAAAAAGCCCCCGCCGGGAACGGCAGGGGGAAACAACTAAAACACAATTATCAAATACTAATCAGGTTTTTTACCGTGCAAAAAATTGTTGATGGTGCTTATAATACCGCTGCCATCCTTTTTGTCGTCGCCCTTTACCTGTGAGCGGCTGTAATAATCTTCCACATTGGCAATGGTGTTATGCAGGTCAAGATCGCGCCGCTGATACGCAGGCACATCATCATACTCCTGACTATTAATGCTACGCGGATTAAAACTTATGTTCCGTAAGCGATTGATGCGCTCCAAAGCTTTTCTTCTACCTTGTTCTTCTTCGCTCAAATCATCTACAGGTATGTCAACCTGTCTGCCTTCGCCAGAGGGCTGAGTTTCGGTTTGGTCATCTACAAAGGATATGCTCATACCGCTAATCGCTTCGTCCTCTGATTCCGATGCAGCCACTTCTTTAGGTTGCTCAGGTTTATCGATATCGCCTGATTCAGTGAGGGTGAAGTTTAGCGCCTCAGCCGCCGGCAATTCTTCTTCTTTATCCGTAGTTTGATAAATCACTTCGGGACGCGATGGCAGTTTGGGCTCAACATTTTCAGGCGCTGAGTTCTTTTCTTCCGGCATATTCAATTCAAATATGTCGGCATCTGCTTCTGCTTCATCTTCAAAACTTTCATCTACGGATTGCATCCAATGGCTTACGTCAGCAACGGGCGCTTCCGGCTCTTCCACATGCACCATAATCGGCATGACAGGTGCAGGCTTTGCTGCTTCCGGAACAGGGTCCGCAAACATCTTCAATTCATCGCCTTCTTTTCCCAATACCATTTCAATTACCGGTTCAGGCTTTGGTTGTGCTACCTTAGGTTTTTGGCGGGAGAAAGGATCTTTCTGCGCAAAACCGGTCGCAATAATGGTGATGGCAATTTTATCTTCGAGACTTTCATCATAACCCATACCGAGAATCACATCGGAGTTTTCGCCTGCCTGTTGCCTTACAAAGCTTTGAATAGTTTCCACTTCATCCATGGTAAATTCATGCTCGCCCGATGATGAAACAATGTTGAGCAGTATCCACTTGGCACCGCTTATATCACTGTCATTTAACAACGGCGAATTAATTGCGCCCATAATGGCCTTCTCTGCACGGTCTTCGCCCGCTTCGGTAGCACTACCTAAAATAGCTACACCGCCATCGCGCATTACGGTGCACACGTCACTAAAGTCAACATTTATCTGACCATGACTATTGATGACATCGGTAATACATTTAGCAGCCGTGGTCAATACATTATCGGCTTTGCTAAATGCCTCTTTCATCTTAAGGTTACCATATTGATCGCGCAACTTATCGTTGCTTATCACCAACAGCGTATCTACATGATCTTTCAGTTCATTGATACCCGATTGCGCCTGCTGCATGCGTTTGGGTCCTTCAAATGCAAATGGCGTAGTAACAATACCCACTGTAAGAATGCCAAGTTCCTTACA
>JAHEMO010000195.1 GCA_024643625.1 Chitinophagaceae bacterium | reverse complement strand
GAGTCGGTCCATAGCAGGGCTTCGGGCAGGTTGGTATTGTGCTGCACGCAGTATTGTGCCGCCTGATCCCAGGTTTGCCATACAAATCCCTTTTCGGTTTGCAATTCGCTCCTGAAAATGGCAAGCTGTGTAGCCACCAGATCCACCGTCACACGGAAGGGTATAGCCAGCTTTTCCCATTGCAATTCCACCGTGGCGGCATCTTCCTGTTGGTTAGTAAAATCGTAGCGCAGCCATTCCACACTTTCGGATAGCGGCCGCGGCTTCACTATCACCCGCAGGGCATCGGCTGCCGGGTTGTAGTAGTAACTGCCCCAACTATTGCTGTTTTTCGAAAAAATAAGGGTGGATTGCTGCGGCCCATAGGCAATAAAAAAGCCATAGGTGCCGGCCGGCAGCGGTTGTCCTTCAATTTTTACATCGGTACCAAAATGTATGGTGGTATTCATATTAGCACCGGCGCGCCATGGCGACGATTTGGTGCTGCCAAATTGCAGATCGGTAAATCCTTCATACACAAGGCCACCCCATATTTTGCCTTCGCGGCCCTTTACACCCGGGCGGCTATACTGTATGGTAATGGGGGTAAGCCCTACCTGCTCGCTTACGCTGGCTATTTTGTTGCCGCCGCTGGGCAGGGAGGTTAGGTTTTGGGCCATGGCAGGGCCACATACAAAAGCAGCCAATACAAAGCATGAAAATTTCATAAGCAGGGTTGTTTAATGGCAGAAAGCTACCACCCTGATAGTCAGGATGTGCAGGCAAATGCAAAACCGGCTGCAGGAAGGGATGAGCGGTACGGGCCGCACCGCTGTTTGTAATAGTCTGGTTTTGCTGCCCATGCTGCATTGGGATTGGGCAGGCGCATCTTTTGCATGGCAGATAATTCCAGGTTCATGCAACGCTCTCAATTACTTGCGTGTCAAACCACCTGAGCAGCGCAAATGTCTGCCCAATCCTTCTCAGCATGACTGACCCCCGGGCCATAGTAGCCCAATGCCTGCGCAATAATGCAAGGGCCCAAAAACAATTGTACGACTTCTTTGCTCCCGCCATGCTGGGGGTATGTTACCGCTATGCTATGCAACCACAGGAGGCGCACGATATGTTGCAGGAAGGCTTTGTGCGGGTATTTAAAAATTTGGCGCAGTGGCGCGGCGATGGCGAATTGGGTGCCTGGATCCGGCGCATCATGGTGCATACTGCCCTCAACTGGCTGCGCGATCACCATAAAATGACACTAACCGATATAGCCGATATGCCCGATAGCGCCCTGCCGGCCACCGAAGCAGAAGCACTGCCCCGCCTGCAGGCCGCAGAACTGGTGGCGCTGCTGCAAAAGCTTCCCGATGGCTACCGTGCCGTATTCAACCTTTTTGCCGTAGAAGGCTATACCCATGCTGAAATAGCCACATCGCTGGGCATAAGCGAGGGTACAAGCCGCAGCCAATACCTGCGGGCACGCCGCATGCTGGCGGGCTGGCTTACCACAACTAACCATGTAAAACCGCACAATTATGCGCCAACCCATAGATAATGCATGGCAGCAACAGCTGCAGGCCTTTGAGGTGTCGCCGCATCCCACCGATTGGGAGGCCATCTACCTGCGCCTGCATGGCGACAAAAAAAGGCGCACCCTTTGGTGGATTCCTTTGCTGCTGCTGGTGCTGTCAGGGGCCGGTATTTGGTATATGATGCAACCTGCCGGTACTATGGCATTGGCTGTTTCGGCTTCGACCATTACGCCATATCCGGATAACGCTGCAGCGCCGGAATCACCATCACCCTCATCAGCCGTGGATGCTTTGCCACCCACCACAAAACCCGATGACCGCATAACAACAGAGGCAATTGCTGGCCTTGGAACAGCGAAAGCCGAACAAAAGACGACGATGCAGGATGGTCCAAAGCCGGCAAAAAACAACCGGCAGCAAAGCGCAGCAGCCATCGCGGTGCCCACCGCCGCCGGCACCGATAAGGCTACTGGTGCCCAGGCCATACCGCCCGTCAAACCATCTGCAGAACAGGCGACAATGGCTGGTGTCCCCCGTCCAGCCGCATCCGAAACTCCACTCACATCGTCGCCCAACCTACCGGCAGCTGATGCAGACTATGAAGAACCCATCGCCACCCAAGCCATGGTGCAGCGCATATCTATGCACGCAAATCCCCTGACAGCAGCCAGCTTCATCTGGCCATTTGACAGCAGTTTGCAAAAAACGACGATGGCCTTAGCGGTGGCCACTACTCCATCTGCCCGCAAACTGCGCCCTGCCCTGCAGCTTTGGCCCTGGCTATCCGCAGGCATCACAAGCCCTGGCGAGGCCGCCTTCCTCAGCCTCAATAAAGCTGCCGAAATAAATAACGACCTCAACAGCGGGAATCCTGGTAGCATCCGCACGGTGTACAGCAGCACGGGGTTGCGATCGGGCGCCAATTGGTCGGCGGGACTTATGCTGCACAAACCCATTGGCCACCGCCTGCAACTGCGCATCGGCGCGGGCATCATGCTCAGCCAATGGTCCGATGCGGGGAGCATCTTCCGCGACTCTACCCTACCAGGCGGCAGCCAGACCAACCGGCAATCGGTGGGCAGCTATCATTTTGACTACAATCATCTGGCCGTACAGGTACCGCTATTGGTATCCGGGCGCGTTGGTCCATTACGCCCCACCGGTTTTGGCTGGACGATTGGTGTGGTCAACAATTTCACCCTAAGCCTTCGTGAACAGCGCCGTGCACCTACCAGCTTTGCAACCGGCGCTATTAATAATCTGCCATTTACGCAGGACAATCTCGTAGCCCCTTCGGCTCGCATTTGGCAGCCTGCCGCAGCCGCAGGCGTCTACCTGCGGCACCAAAAAAAGAGCGAGTGGCAACTGGAACCAAGAGCCCACCTGCCATTGGAATCCATGTACCAAAACACGGGGAGCGCAGAACAGCTATATCCTGCAAGCTTTAGTCTGCACATGCTCTGGCGCCTGAAATAGTTGTTTTTTTACCCGGCGTGCAACGCGGCTTCACCAATCGGTTTCAATGCTTTTAATAGAGTCGTCCATTCAAAAATATCACACCATCAATTTTACCTGCTATGAAAAAAAACTTGTTTGCCCTGCCGTTCATGCTGGTGCTCATTGGCCTGCAGCTTTCGGGATGCGTCAAAGACATTGTTACCCGCGAATACACTTTTTACCGGCCGGTATACAAAACCAAAACCGAAGTGCGCAGCCAGATCAAAAGTCAGGCAGCCCGCACCTTGCAACAGCCCGGAAAAATCTACTACAAAGACGGCTATCTTTTTGTGTCTGAACTTGACAAAGGCGTGCACATTATTGATGTACGCAATGCTGCCACACCCCAGATTATTGGCTTTGTAGCCATCCCCGGCTGTGTTGATTTAGCTGTGCGGGGCAACACCCTTTATGCGGATATGTACACCGACCTTGTGGCCGTAGACATTAGCAACCCCGCTGCCATTACCCTGCAAAAAGTGGTGGAAGGCGTTTTCCCGCATCGGCTTTACGATCAGTATCAGCCCGATCAATCCCTGATTATTACTGATTGGGTGCGGGTAGATACCGTAGTGCGCGGTGGCGATCAATATAAAAGCTGGGGCATAGCCACCGCACAGTTCGATGCCTTGTCCAATAGCGGCAACCGCAGCGGTACTACCAATGGCACAGGCGGCAGCATGGCTCGGTTTGCCCTGGCCGGCAGCCACTTGTACACCGTTAGCCATGCCGATCTTAAAACGTTTAATGTAGCCACCGCCACCGATCCCCGCTACGTAGCCACCACCACCATTGGCAATGGCTGGGGCATAGAAACCATTTTTCCCTACAAAAACAACCTGTTTATTGGCAGCCAAAACGGTATGTATATCGTTAGCCTTGCCCAACCCGATAAGCCAGCGCTGAGCGGCACTTTTGACCATGCCCGTGTTTGCGATCCGGTGGTGGCCAACGATAACTACGCTTACGTAACGCTACGCGATGGCACGGTTTGCCAGGGCTTTATCAACCAATTGGATGTGGTGGACATTAGTAACCTCAGCAGCCCCAAACTGCTCAGCAGCTACAGCATGACTAACCCCCATGGTCTGGGCAACGATGGTACCATGCTGCTGGTATGCGATGGCCGCGATGGGCTAAAAATTCTGGACGTAAGCAACCCCCGTGCAGTGAAACAAATAAGCCGCCTGTCCATGCCCGACGCATACGATGTAATACCGCTTGGTGGTCTGGCACTGGTGCTTGCCGGCAATGGCCTGCACCTGGTAGATTATACCAATGCCACGGCGCCGGTAGTTATGGGCCGCATCAATATTTCACCCAAATTATAAGCTGCTGTATGAAATACCTACTCACTATATTATTGCTTTCCGCTGCTGGCATCAGCACATTTGCACAAACCAACCGTTGGACGCCTACCCCCAATATTCAGGTAGGATTTATGGGCGGCAGCTTCGGACCCGCATTGGAGGGACGGCTGGGTTTTGGTGTCAAAAAACAAGGGCTGGTGCTCGGACTGGCTTCCGGCATTGATACCTATCGCTTTACCTCGGTGCCGCTGGTAGCCACGGCTACCTACAGCCACGGCACCCGAAAATGGAAGCCCTTTGCCAGCGCCGCCGCCGGCTGGAATATTGCCGCCGTGCAGCCCCATGAAAAAGGCGGACAATACCAATATCCCTCCGGTAATACCCGCTTCACCAACGATTTTATCTGGATGCCCGGCAGCTGGGTTCCCGCCAGTTACCGCTCCGGCTGGCTGGCCGAAATAGGCGGTGGCATGGGAAGGCATACCAAAAAAGGCCATGCCTATACCATGGGCCTGCATTACAGCGCCAAAACCATCTCCGAAAGCATGACCGAACTGGTATGGACCGGCAGCACGCAAATCGAGCATCCGGCAACAGCGCATTACCTTATGCAACGCATATCGCTCCGCTTTGGATTTACCTGGTAGGCAGTTTTTGAGGGGCCATCAGCATCCGCCAGGCATCAGCATGGGTAGGGGCTCTCCTCAGTAGTACCCGCCTGCGGCGGGCAGCTACTATCGTCCATCCCCAGCCTTTCAGCATTTTGGCTTCGGTCGGCAGAACCCGGCACCATACAAAAAGGCACCCTCGTCGGGTGCCTTTTTACAACTAAGCAAGCCATCGGTACTACTTCTTAAGCTTACCGCCGCCCAACAAGCGCCAGTACAAACTCAGCTGAAATACACCGTTTTTATAATCAGCCCCATCAAGGGAACCCTGGTTCACTTCGCCGGCCGTTCCCAATCCTACATTATATCTGGCACCAATGCCAAAAGCACTTTTGGTAGGCTGAAAACCAATACCACCCACCATACTAAAGTCAGAATTTTTTACGTCGTCAGCCAGATCGGTATTGTCAACACTGCCTACCTGAAAACCCAGCTGAGGACCGGCTTCTACATAAAATCCGTTGTTCGTTAAAAACTTAACTACTACAGGAATATTGAAGTAGTTGAGCTTAAGGTCTTCTGTTGCATTTTCCAATTTGGCACCTTGTGTACTGTACAACAACTCAGGTTGTAAAGCAAAGTTTCTTCCCAAATTAAAAGTTACATAACCGCCTACATGAAACCCTACCAGCGCTTTGGTTTCATAATCAGCTTCGTTGAGGCCACTGAGGTTGCTTACATTAAGGCCACCTTTTGCCCCAACCGAAATTTGGGCAAATAGCGAAGAAGTAAGGAAAAGAGCGAGGCCAGAAAGCATTAGTTTGCAGAAATTCTTTTGCATGTGTGCGTAAATTTTAGTCGGTGAAATTATCATCCCTTATGCATTGAGCAGCAGGAGTTTGCGCACCCTTAACAGTTGGCTGGCAGCTAAGGGTTTTAGCTAGCCCAATGGCAGGTTGCGCATCGCCATTGTAAGGGCTTTTCCCTACATTAGAAGCCCAATAATGTAAACGCTATGGTTACAATTGCTATATACAATATCAAAGGCGGAGTGGGCAAAACAGCAGGCTGTGTAAATCTTGCTTACCTGGCCGCTGAAGATGGTAAAAGAACATTGGTTTGGGATCTTGATCCGCAGGGAGCCGCTTCCTTTTATTTTGAGCAGGAACAAAAGCTGCGGGGCGGCTTTAAGAAGTTGCTGGCTAACGAAGTGCCTATGCAGCATCATATTGTAAATACCGGTTTTGAAGGGCTCGACATTTTGCCGGCCGATATGGGCAATAAGGAAATGGACATTATTGTAGACGAAGCCAAGCAGGCAAAAAAACGTTTCAGAAGTTTGGTGGGTCAGTTGCAGGGCCATTACGATTACCTCTTTATTGATTGCCCTCCCGGTATGGGTCCATTGGCCGAAGCTATTTTTGCGGCCAGCGACTATGTGGTACTCCCTACCATTCCTACCACGCTAAGCATGCGCACCTACGATATGCTGATACAACATTTTGAGGACAAGCAACTGGACAGCAGCCGACTCCTTGCTTTTTTCAGCATGGTAGATGCCCGCAAAAGCATGCACAACGACATGCTGGAAAAGCAGCAACGCAACAAGCACTTCCTGAAAAGCTATATACCCTACCTGAGTACGGTAGAAAAAATGGGGACACGCATGGCACCCGTAGCCTGGTTTGCGCCAAGCAGCTATGCCGCGCAATGCTTCAGGGATGTATGGAAGG
>JAHEMO010000194.1 GCA_024643625.1 Chitinophagaceae bacterium | reverse complement strand
AGGGATCATTATTGGTTACAAATAATGCGCTATGGGGTTCAAACTCCAGCACGTTGGCTGACAGGCTATCTGCCTCCGATAAACCAATATAAGGTGGATTGCTGATGATATAATTAAACTGTGGTAGGGTTGGCCATTGGCTGCTGTCAAGAAAATCCAGTGCAGCAAAATCAATTATGGCACCATGCTGTGCAGCATTCTGCTTTGCAATGGTTACGGCGCTTTCACTGATATCAATAGCCGTGTATGCATGGCCGTTGCTTTCGAGGGCCAGCGTAATAGCAATGCATCCGCTGCCGGTGCCTATATCCAGTAAACGCAAGGCGGGCGGGGCTTTCGGCAGGGTAGTTAGTATCCATTCCACCAATTCTTCCGTTTCGGGGCGCGGAATAAGCACAGCCGGACTAACCTTAAATGATCTATGGTAAAACCATCCAACCCCTGTCACATATTGTAAGGGTTCATGTGCTGTCAACCGCTTTACGGCATCCTTAAGCCATTCCTGCTGATGCGCATTGAGTTCAATTTGTTGCTGCCATCGTTGCTGTCCAACAGGTATGGCCGTTATGTGTTCAATAAGCTGTGGTACAATGGTAGCCATAGCTTCCCGAGAAAACTTATCGCCTAATTCCGCCCTTATTTGTTTAGCCGCCTCTTGCATTTGCATGCTGCAAATCTATATAAGCCATTTGGTTACATTTGACCACTTTCATTATGACAGATGAGCGCTACATGATAAGAGCCATTGCATTGGCAGAAGCCGGTGCTGGCTGGGTGTGGAGTAACCCCCAGGTTGGCGCGGTGTTGGTTCATAATAATATCATTATCGGTGAGGGTTTTCATGCGCGTTACGGCGAAGCCCATGCAGAAATCAATTGCCTGAACAGTGTGACAGCTGACCACCGTCACCTTATTGCGCAATCAACGATGTATGTAACCCTTGAGCCTTGCTCGCACTATGGTAAAACGCCACCCTGTGCCCAACGACTGATTGATGAAAAAATTTCAACAGTAGTAATTGGTGCAACAGACCCTTCTGAAAAAGTAAATGGTAAAGGTGTAGCCATGCTTCGGGATGCAGGCATTACAGTAATAACCGGCATGATGGAGTCCGAATGTCGGTTGCTTGCAAGGCATTTCTTTCACTATCATGAGAAACATCGACCCTTTGTTACCATAAAATGGGCAACTACGGCTGATGGATTCATAGGAGATCTGCAGCAAAGTAATATCCGCATTTCGGGAAGTATGGCGCAGCGATTTACACATCAACTTCGCAGTACACATATGGGCATTATGGTAGGTTATCGTACGGCATTAGTTGATAATCCATCGCTTACATTGCGCTATGCTTCCGGGTTGTCACCTACAAGGATTGTAATTGACCCTGCCGCTTCTTTACCCGATACATTGACCATGTTCAACGATAACGGTGATACGCTTGTTTTGTGCAATGAGGACGCGCTGAGCAGGAAGCCTTTGGCTGCCTCTGCTGTGAGGTATCTTGCCGTTGATGGAAATGGCAAAAATGTGGAAGCTATATTGCAAACGCTTACCGATGCCGGCATACAAAGCGTATTGGTAGAGGGAGGCGCTGCACTTTTACAACTATTTATTCATGCGGGATATTTTGACGAAGTATTTGTAATCACTAATACTAAAAGGCAATTAGGGAATGGTGTGGCAGCGCCGGCATTGCTTGCGGCCACATTAACATCGGTATGGCAATTAGAAGATGACAGGATAGAAAAATATGAGCGAAGTGAGTGAAGTAACAACCTACAAAACCGTGGGGGAGTGTGGCCATGCTGAGTTTAGAGATAAAGGCAGTTTATTCATTGGGCAGGTGTATCCTTTCAAAAAGTCCGATGAATTAAAACTTATCCTGCTTGACATTAAAAAGCAACACCCCAAGGCCAATCATTATTGTTTTGCGTACCGGGTAGGCATGGATATGTTACAGTTTAGGGCCAACGATGATGGTGAGCCATCGGGTAGTGCAGGCAAGCCTATTCTCAACCAAATAGATAGCCGTGGACTAACGGATGTATTGGTTGTGGTGATACGCTATTTTGGTGGCACACTGCTTGGCGTACCCGGACTTATACATGCCTATAAAACCACAGCCAGCCTTGCTTTGCAGGTAACACCCGAAGTAGAGAAGCCGCTTGTGAGAGAATTCATAGTGCATTGTGGCTACGATCAGGTGAATGATATTTTTACATTATTGCATCGGGTAGGTGGCGAAAAAATTAGTATTGACCAGAGTTTGTTTTGCAATATGCGGGTAGCTATTCCAATAATAAAAACTGATGCGTTTTTATATGCGCTGCAGAATATGCCGGGCATTACTGCTGAGCAGGCAACAAAATAAAAAAGATGACAAATCGCTCCATAATCATGACAGGCGCAACCGGTTTTGCAGGCCGGTATATCTACCAGCAATTTGTGGCCGATGGTTGGCAAATCACAACCGTCGGACGCGCTTTGCCGGATGATTTTTCGCCCCAACCTAAACAGCATGTGGTTGCGGATCTGTTGCATAGCGAAAAAATTGCGGAGATCATTCTACAACATCGGCCGGCCATAGTAATACATAGTGCTGCCTTGAGTAAACCAAATGATTGCGAAGTGCAAAAAGATGCAGCGTATGCATTAAATACTGCAGCAACGCAAAACATAGCAACAGCATGTGCCCATATAGGTGCGCGATTGGTATTTATGAGTACCGATTTTGTATTTAACAACGAAGGACCTTATGTAGAAGACAGTAAAACATGTCCGGTAAATTATTATGGCAGCACAAAAGCAATGGCGGAAGAATCCATTGCTAATACGCTGGCCAATCATTTAATTATCAGAACAGTATTGGTATACGGTCGTCCACAGTCCGGGCAGCAGCCTGGTTTTTTGCAGTGGGTAGTCAATAATCTGCGCCGGGGCGAAACCCTGCATATTTACACCGATCAGGTACGAACACCATGCTACGCGCCCGATTTGGCAAAAGGTATTCACCTGCTCATTCAGCAGGACGCCAGAGGTACATTTCATGTATGCGGGCAGGAAGCATGGACGCCATATACCATGGCTGTGGCTGTGGCGGAACATTTGCATTTGGATACCGCATTAATAAAACCCGTTACGGCAGCACAGCGTCCCGAGTTGGCGCAAAGACCATCTAATGCCAGTTTGTGCATTGACAAATTGAAGGCCACAACCGGCTTTGAACCCACAGCCCTCGGCGATGCATTGCCCGTTATTTTTGAAGAAGGCTAATTTACTTTTTTACCAGGTGTATTTCTGCCAGCATACAGCGCACACTGCCACCGCCATTTTTCTCAATAGTGCTGATATCGCTGTGTACAATACGATTGTATTGCTGCAGTGTTTCAATTTGCTCCGCAGTAAGTGATTCATAAGCCTGCGAGCTCATCAGGAGTATTTTTTCGTTGCTCTTATTTTCTACCTGCAGCATGTTGCCGGCAAAATGATTCATTTGGTGAAAACTAATAGGGATAAGTGCTTTACCTGTTGAAGCAATTGCTTTAATCAATTCGTCTTTAGCCTCACCATCCGGCACGCTATCTAAACAAATAACTACATACTTATGGCCTACCGCCATCATTACGTTGGTATGATAAATCGCTTTTCCCGTTTCATCCACTGCATCAAATGCTACGGCAGTATAGCCTGCTTCCTCACAAAAGGTTTGCAGTAGTTTTTTATCCGTTCTGGGTGACAGACAAGCATAGGCAATTTTATGCTCGCGATCGAGTACCATACTCCCGGTACCTTCTAAAAATGTATCCTGTTCCTCAAAAATGCTGAGATCGTGTATAGCGTCTACATGATACTGCATACGCAGCATTTCCAATACAGATGGTTTGCGCTCAAGTCTGCGATTTGCAGCGAACATAGGGTAGAGAAATACACTGCCATCTGCATGCGTGCTAATCCAGTTGTTGGGAAATATACTATCTGGTGTGGCCGGTACAGGCGTATCGTTTATGGCAAAGGCTTGCACACCGTTTTGCAGTAATGTTTGCAACAAGCCCTGAAATTCTGCGGCTGCTTTCTGCGCAACTTTTTCCTGGTCGGTATCGGCCTGCTGAAATGCGTTGTTCACGGCTGTTTCGCTATTATACACAAAACGGGCTGGCCTTATAAGCATGATATGGCTGGTAGTCTGTTTGTCTTTCATGGCAATTAGATAGGTTGACGTAATAAAGGCATGCTCATGCAATGAAAACCTCCCCGTGCACGGCTAAGTTCGGCCGAAGGCATAAGTATCAATGTGTCTTGTATATTATTGGGGTTAGTGGTGCCTGCCTCAAATTGATCGAGTAATTCTTTTGCGCCCACTACATGGAAACCCTTATGCTTAAAGGCTTCTGCGGTTTTATCGTTTCGGTCGTAGCCCAATACCACGCCTTCTTTTAAGGCCAGTAGGTTGCAGCTATCCGTCCATTGCTCACGGGCATCGTAAGGAAATTCATTATTGCCCGACAAAATTATAGTTGGAGGTTCTGCAAAGCCATAATCGTTGCAGGTAATATCGTGCAGCAGATCTTCCAGCGTTTCGAAACGAATGGGTGCCGCGAGATTTGCAGCAGTGAATTGAATGATGCGCGTACGCTCTTTATTTTGATTGATGATGTTCAGGTGTTCTTCAATAGCATCGGGTCCGGCATGACTGCTATGCGCTTTGGCAAACTGCCCAAGCATTACCCAAACATTTCTTTTAACCTGTGTAAACACAGTATCAATATGCATATAGTCGCGCTTGGCGGGTATTTGCACCACTGTAACCTTGCTCACTACTTTTTTCTCAAACAATATTTTTACTGCCTGATTGGCTGCTTCAAGCGATGTGCGTTCGCTTACGCCAATAAGCACGTGCTGCGGATGTACCACCATTACATCGCCGCCTTCAAGGGTTACCCTGCGGTCCTCGTTTTCCCTGGGGTTCAAAAAATGCTGGTGTACTTCGGGCAACTCGATAATATTGTTTTGCAATGCAGCAAACCATGGATGATTGAAGAAAATATACTTGGCAAGCAGAGCTTCACGTGTGCGGGCTTGCTTGGCAGGTTTGTTCAGCAACAGATAATTGTTGATGACTATGCCAATATCTCTGGTGAAAATGAAATTGGGGATAGGGGCAAATATCATCTCTCTTTCATTCAGCGTACCGCTGATGAAAACCTTGGCGAGATCAGCTGCAGGCAATTGCATCATGGTGTCCTGCATATGGTAGGGCAGCACTTCCAGCGCACATACTGAGGCTACCAATCGAAGTTTTAGTTCAGCCATTTCCAATATCTCGGCCAACATGGCTTGCAGTTCCACAACCTTATCGCTGTTGTGAAAGCCTTCGTGACAAGGTTTATAAAATTCACGATTACCCGACGGGGCATCTATGGCGGCTATTTTTCCCTGTATTTTCTCTGGATCCAGAAAATAGAGCAGTAGCTTGGTATAGTAATCGTATTCTCCTCTGCGAATAGTGTCCAGATGTACGATGTCTTCAAACAACCAGTCCTGGGCTTTACTTGGCACCACTTTGCCAATGCCACTATCGGGGCTGTGTACCAACAATCGTTTAAGTGTTCCTACTTCGGAGCCTACATTAATGGGATAATTATTGTTATCTGGCATAAAAACTATTTGGATAAAAAGCAGGAAGAACAATTACAAGGCGCAACTGTGGTCTGCGGCAAGCATTTCAGTCGGCGAATATAGTATCGGGAAACCGGGCAACGGTCTTTAGCCTAAAACCATTTTATTAAAAATGGGACAATACAATAAAGCGGGTAAACATTTCTTCGCTATACCAATTGTTGTCGTAGGTTTTTTTAATTACATCGCGATGCGCCTGTTGTTTGTACGCAAATGTCACCATCTGCGCACGGCTCTCCCAAATACTGAAAGTGGCTTGTTTTACCCAGGGTATTTCGCCTACACCGTAAGAAGTCTCAAAGCCAGGTGCGGCTACCATACTTGTGGCCACTGCAGGTACATTTTCCCAAAACTGTTTCAATTTCAAGAGGCGAATGGTGGCGCGGGTCATAATGGCAATGCGACCTTCATAATCTGTTTTTCGCGGGAGCTCGCCAAATACTTTTTTACCATTCCAAAGTCCGTGACCTTCAATGGGTTGTAAAAAATAGCCGGAAAATTTTGCCCCGCAAAAATGAAGGTATCTGGTTATGAATCTACCCAGTAAATCTTGTACCTGCGTTAGTCCGCCAAATGTTTCTATGGGCTGTTTGAGTACCAGCAAAATGGCCCATTGCTGCAGATCGGGGCGGGTGTCAAAAGTTCCGTTTTTGCCACTACCCATTAGTCGCCAAAACGATATTTTGCCGTTAAGCATTAGCGGCAGCCGAAACAGGGCCATGGCAAAAAAAGCCAATGGAACAGCCCATTTGGGAAACCGCAGTATTATTAAAACAGTTTGGTTTTTGTTAGCCATGATGCTCAATCAATCCCTGCACCGCCGCAAGGCGTTGCGGTGGAACGGCAAATAAATCGTAGTACAAATGTTGTGTGGGCGATACAAAGGGTACCAGTTTTTCGCCGATAACATTATACGTGGTATAGCCCATATTGTTGAATAGGGAGAAGATGGCCGGGAGATTTTCACTTGTAGTTTCTACCTGCACAATGGGCAAATGCTTTTTAATGATTGGCAGCATAAGTGGTATAACCGGTATTTCGTAGCC
>JAHEMO010000193.1 GCA_024643625.1 Chitinophagaceae bacterium | reverse complement strand
TGATGAGGCGTGCAAATTTTTTGGATCCGGTTACGTTGGTGCGTTCGCCTACGTTTACAAAATTTGTTTCGGGTCTTATCACCAAAGGCTCAAGACCGGCGAGGCGCATGTATGGTTTTATGTTGGTCATTATTTTATGTTTAAACACAAAGACACAAGGAAGGCACAAAGGTCACAAAATGCCGTTGATTACTCGCCTAACCCCATCTTTAAAAAGTGCGGTATTAAAATTAATCAGTAAACCCAGCTTACATTTTGAAAGGCGGAGGTATGTGAGTAATTGTGCTAAATGCACATCCGTTAGTGCTTCTACTGCCTTGATTTCCACAATAAATTTATTTTCTACAATTATATCAGGCCGATAGCCAATTTCCATTTTTATACCTTCGTAAACCAATGGCAATCCAGCTTGCCTTTGGATTGAAAGCCCGGATTGAAACAGTTCATAGTGCAGGCATTCTTCGTAGGCGCTTTCCAATAGCCCCGGACCAAGGCTCTTATGTATTTTTAGCCCTGCTTCAAAAACTATTCTTGCAATTTCATCTTCAGATATCTGCATTGTTACGCTGTCTTTCGGCAAGGTATTTCAGCAATAAATAGATTTCAATTCATCTGCCCTTCGTGTTCTCCGTGCCTTCCTTGTGCCTTCGTGTTTAAAAAATAAATTTGCTAATTACAAGCTAACTCAATCCACATTAAGCATCAAAGACTTATAGCCATAACCCCCGGCACTCTCGTCTCCAAACTTCTTACTTCCTCCGCTATATGCCGTATATGATCTGGTGTAGTGCCACAGCATCCACCCACAATATTTACCCAACCGTTTCTTGCCCATTCTTCAATAAAGTGCGCCGTTTCGTGGGGTTGCTCATCGTATTCGCCCATAGCATTAGGCAATCCTGCATTGGGATAGGCGCTTACAAAGCAGGTAGCCAAATGGCTAAGTTCCTCAATATGCGAGCGCATTTCTTTGGCACCCAAAGCACAATTAAGCCCAACGGACAGGGGATTGGCGTGGCTTACCGAAGTATAAAAGGCTTCCAGTGTTTGTCCGCTCAGGGTGCGGCCACTCGCATCGGTAATGGTACCCGATATCATAATTGGTAGTTCGGGTTTGCCCGTTTTGCGGAAAAATTGTTTGATGGCAAAAATGGCAGCCTTGGCATTTAGCGTGTCGAAGATGGTTTCTACCAATAACAAATCGGCGCCACCATCTACGAGGCCTCGTACTTGCTCGGTATAGGCGGTTACCACCTCATCAAAACTTACTGCCCGGTAGCCAGGGTTATTTACATCGGGCGATAGCGACAGGGTTTTATTGAGCGGGCCAATAGCACCGGCCACCCAGGCTTGCTTTTTACCACCATTTGTACTTGCTATATATTCATCCACGGCCCTGCGGGCACAGGCTGCTGCAGCTACATTAAGTTCGTAAGCCAACTCCTGCATATCATAGTCGGCCTGCGCTATGGATGTACTGCTAAACGTGTTGGTTTCAATAATATCGGCACCTGCGGCCAGATATTGTTTGTGAATACCTACAATGATATCGGGTTGTGTAAGGCATAGCAAATCGTTATTGCCTTTTACATCGCCTGGCCAATTGGCAAACCTTGTGCCGCGGTAATCTTCTTCGGTAAGTTTATGCCGCTGTATCATAGTGC
Organism: Chitinophagaceae bacterium; assembly: GCA_024643625.1. Taxonomy (GTDB): domain Bacteria; phylum Bacteroidota; class Bacteroidia; order Chitinophagales; family Chitinophagaceae; genus Phnomibacter. The sequence continues at coordinate 5,108 of JAHEMO010000193.1, read as the reverse complement.
CCATGGCGCCATCTATAATCAGTATGCGTTCTGTAAGTGCTTGTCGTATATCGCTCATGATGTCCTCCTTTTATGCAGGCCCCGGGTGGGCAACTGCCGCATGTTTTTGCGAACCATAAACGAAGGAGAAAACCGTAGTAGCGGGTGACCGTCGTTTATTAGTTCAATTGTATTGTAGCGGGCTGAACAATAAACAAATCCACCCGCGGGGCAAATGTACGGATTTGGGGGAATGGGGGAGCAGTTTAAGGTTTTGAGTAGCAGGTTGCGTGCGTGTCAATGCCGAAAGAAGTTGACTGCTTTTTTAGATCCTTCAACTTCGTTTACGGATGCTGTATGGGATTAATGGATGGCCTACAACTTTATGAGTCTGTCTACCGGCAGGCGGTTTTGAATGCTTCTTGCCAGCGTCATTTCATCAGCGTATTCCAGTTCGCCGCCAAATGCTATGCCACGGCTGATGGTGGTCATGGTTACGGCTTGCCCTTCCAGTTGCTTTTGTATATAGTAAATGGTGGTATCGCCCTGAATATTGGCATTGAGTGCAAAAACAAGCTCGTCCACCACACCGGTTTTTACTCTTGCTACCAGGGTATCAATATGCAGTTTATCGGGGCCTATGCCATCCAGCGGACTAATAACGCCTCCCAGCACATGGTAGGCACCATTATATTGTTGGGTTGCTTCTATGGCCAGCACTTCGCGTATGGTTTCAACCACACAAACCGTTTGCTGCTGTCGCTGATTGTTTTGGCAAATGCTGCATAGTTCTTCGGTGGCCAGGTAGTGGCATTGCCGGCAAAACTTTATCTGACTGCGTAATTCTGCGAGTGCATGGGTGAAGGCATCGGTTTGACCTGCATCCTGCTTCAGCAGATGTAATACAAGGCGCAATGCGGTTTTTTGCCCAATACCCGGTAGTTGGGTAAAGGCCTTCACCGCATTTTCCAATAAAGGAGAGCCATAGTTCATAATTGCGCTGCTATATTTTACAAATCAAACTGAAACTCGTTGTCCCAGTTCGGTCTTACGTTTATTTCTTTCGGAAAAGCTATTACATGCTCGGGCTGTCTTTTTTCCCAATAATTGCCGGTATCCCAGTTGCCATTGCCATTCTCATCGTACACAATGCGCAGGGTATATTGTCCGGGTTCTATAAGATTAATACGCAGTTCGCCCGGTTGCAGCGGTGTCTTGCGCACTAATGTGTTGTTCTGTATCCAGAACAGCAAGGGTTTTCTGGCAAAGTCTACTCCCGAAAATTTCATGCGTACCGCACCATATTCGCTCTCAGCTTTAGTGGTAAATATGGTGGTGTCGTTTTTGGCATTGGTGGCACCGGCACTATCAGTGGCAAATCCTTTTTCCAATACAAGTGCATAAGCTGTGCTGCTTTTCCATGCCACAGGCAGTGTAATGCTCACACTGTCTTGTACAAAATGGCCAACGGCAACGGGTCTGAACAAGGTATCGGTGAGTTTTATTTTACTGCTATCCCATACTGCTATAGGCTCGGTAAAGTTGATGCTGAGTGGCTTGAGAATATCCTGCGATTTGTCCTTGGCCGATGTAGTGTACAGCAGTCTTTTGTTGTCCTCATCGTCGGCGGGTTTTGCTTTTCGGCCACCCACCCGGTTGCCTTGCTGGTTGGCCGTGTTTTCCTCAGCTTTGGCAGAATCCGGAATGGTAAAAAAACGCAGCTCCATTGGTGCCACATTGCCTGCGGGATTTACCGCCGAGTCTGCAAAGGCAAAAGGTGTTGTGGGATCCTGGTATTGTTTAAAGCCTTCGTCTTTAAGCGCAAAAATCCGAAAGGTTTTAGCCGGCAGGTATTTAAATAAAAAATTACCCTTGCCATCAAGTCGGCTCACATACACCGGTTTTTCTTTAGCCACCGCACTGTCATCCATACTGGTATGCAGTATTACAATTAAGGTGCTATCGGGTTGTCCCGTTTCTGCATTCACCACGCGGCCCGTCAGTTCCAGCGAGTCGATGGTATTGCCGGTACTAAAAACATAGGTGAAGCCTTTAAGCGGATTTCCTTCATTTACATCTTTTATGGCCTTGCCAAAATCAATACTATAGGTGGTTTCCGGTTTCAGGGTGTCTTTTATCAGTACCGTTACGGTGCGCAGTTTGCTATCGATGGTAGGAAAACGATTGAGCGGTGGGTTTACCAGTACATTGTCGAAAATATTATCGAGCTGCACATATTCATCAAAAGAGAATTCAATTTTTTTAGCTGTAAAATTCAGGGTGCTATCGGCCGGTGACATCTTAAGCAGGTTCGGCGGCAGCGAATCTCTGGCGCCACCCATGGGCGGCGAAATATTGGCACAGCCAGTCAGCAAATGCATTCCGCCAAAGGCCCAAAGCAAGGCTAAGAGCACTGAAAATGAAAAATAGCGGTGGAAACTGCTGCGCATAAACCGTGCAAACATACAGGCCTCAGGCATTGGCATTCCTAAATGCCGTGTTGTAATTGTGAAACCGGGCAGGCTTCGGCGCAACCATTGTGCGGCTGCCTTGTAATAAGGTTATGAGTAAGACCTACAGCATAAAAACGGTACAACATTTACCCGTTAGCCTTAACGAGGCCTGGGATTTTTTTAGCCGCCCGAACAATCTTAAAGACATCACTCCCCCGCATATGGGCTTCGATATTTTGAGCAAACACCATGGCGAACGTATGTATGCCGGGCAGGTAATTGAATACCGCGTAAAGCCGCTTTTGGGCATTCCCATTTACTGGATGACAGAAATAACGCAGGTAGTAGACAAGCAATATTTTATAGACGAGCAGCGCTTTGGGCCCTATGATTTATGGCATCATCAGCACCATTTTGCCGAAGTGCCGGGCGGAGTGGAGATGACTGATATTGTACACTACCGCTTACCCCTTTGGTTTTTGGGCGATATAGCCAATAGCCTGTTCGTTCGCCGGCAACTCGAAGGCATATTTCAGTACCGGTTTGAAAAAGCGGAAGAATTGTTTGGCAGAGAGACTGTTCTTTCTCCCGAAAGCATGGTAGTGTTTGGGTAACAGCTATCGTAGCAGGTCTGCAAATCCAGCATCCTGAAAGCCTACCGTTAAAACATTGCCGCCATCGTCAGTAACCACCGGGCGTTTAATAATGCTTGGCTGCTGCTGCATAACGGCAACGGCAGCATTGGCATCTGTAATAGCCGCTTGTTGTTCCGCCGACAGCGCACGCCAGGTGCTACTTTGTTTGTTTACCAACTTTTGCCAGCCAGCCTGACGGCACCATTGCTTAAGCATGGATTTGGTTGGCTTTTCCATTTTAAAGTTGTGAAAGCTATAGGTCAGTTCCCGGTTATCGAGCCATGTTCTGGCTTTTTTTACCGTATCGCAATTCGGTATGCCGTATAGGTGAAGCATCATGTAGTTATGGTATAAAAATGCACCGGTTTTGGGCCGGTGCATCATTACAGTATGGCTGTACAATTGTTTAGAAATCTACACCAAGGCTAAAATACCATTGGGGTTTGCCGCTAAAGAAACCGCTCATAGGCCATGCAGTATCCAGGCGCATAAAATAGCCAAGCAAGGTGCTGCGGGCACCAAAGCCATAGCCGCCGGCAAAGGGTCCAATACCGCCTGCTCTCAAATCAACTACTATCGGATTGTTGAAGTCAGGCTGTCCATTAGCATCGGTAGCGCGGTAGCGAACGCCGGGGCGGGCAATATTTTTTATGCCACCGGTCCATGCAGTACCTAAATCAAAAAACTGCACCAACTGAAAATTGCGCACAAAGGCATTGTTGATGGGTTTGTTGAAGAAGGTAGTAAATATGGGCAGTCGTAATTCGCTGTTGATTACGGAAGCGTTATTGCCATTGGCCACATTTTGATTGAAGCCCCGCAGGTTGAGTGCCGTGGTTTGGTACACATAACGTTGCGTAGGGTCGGGTCTGTTTTCACCATTAAATCTTGGGCTTATCCAACCATCGGTACCCCCGAGGTAGTATATGAGTTTTTGATTGCCCCAGCTTACATCGAAGGCTGCCCGAACGGCCCAGATAAAATTGCGGTACAAGGGAAGATAGTACCGCGCATCTGCACCAAAATTGAACGTCATCTGTCTTTGGCCTTCAGCCGGGTCATCAATTTTTACCCTGCTCTTATTTAGCTGCATGATGTTTTCAACGTAGAACTTGTAGCGCAAGCCATTCCAGATATTGAGGGTTTTAAGCAGCGAGTTATCATACACATACTCAAAACGGGTATTGATAAACCGCATGTTGGTATCTGCCCGGGCAAGACCAAACTGATCGGGCAGCACGCCCCCGGCCACCTGGCGGTTGGGCCGCAGTACGGTACGGTCGTTTCTAAAGGCTGTAAACAAGCGCAGGCTGCGGATAACACTTAGCGGATAGCTCACATTGGCCTGATACAGCGAGGTAAAGGTTTTGCTGCTGTACTGGCTCTCGGTAAAGCTTTGCGGATAAAAATTGAGATTGCTATTGGCAGCACGGTAGTAGGTAAAGCCCCAATCGAGCCGCTTGCGGTAATTCTGAAAGCTTACAAAATATTCGTTGTCGCTAAAATTGATACCGGGCTTGGCACCACCGGTTATGCGGTAGTCTTCCATTACATCGCTTAGGCTTGCCACAAAAGCCCAGCTCAGGTTATTGCCGTTGTTGGGGTAAATGGGGCCACTGCCACCGGCATAAGGCTGGTAGCGGTTGATGATGATATTGTTGCTGACACCACCCAAAATAAGATCGTTGCTAAAGCGAAGCCGGTACTTGTAAAGTTTGGCGGTTTCCAACGCTGAGCGCCGCTGATTGCGCGGGTCGGGAACATTGCCAATCACTGTTGTGACCGGGTTCTTCTTTTCCTGATCAGTAAATTCTCCAATAAATGTCTTATCCGTTTTACCCGTGGTATCCACTTTGTTGGGTTGGTAAATATTGGCATTGCCCTGATTGCGCCGGCCTTCTTCCATTACCGTTTTCATGTATGCCGTAGGCTTGCTGCTGATGTTGCGGCGGCGCAGTGCCATACTATCCACCCGAAGGCGGTACAACATTTTCAAATCGCTTTGGCGCGTCACTTCGCTCACCTGTCCTTCGTCGCCGGC
>JAHEMO010000020.1 GCA_024643625.1 Chitinophagaceae bacterium | reverse complement strand
TGATACCGGCATCGTCGCGTTCAAATAGTGATACCACCCGCGAAGCCAATGCCTGCGCCACTTCTATAAGGTTAAGCGATTGCCCGCTTCCTGTGGGGTATTCAATTTTCAAGTCATCCCCATAAAACTCTCCAAACTTGCGAATGCTTTGGATGAGTACATAATTAAGCGGCATCCATACCGGCCCCCGCCAATTGCTGTTGCCGCCAAACATATCGGATGTACTGTCGCCGGGATCGTATTGAATGGTGTAAGTATGTTTATGCAACTCTACACTATACGGATGCTTTTCGTGGTATTTGGATAATGCCCGTATTCCACCCGTTGATAGAAACTCAGCTTCATTAAGCATGCGCTTGAGCAAGGCTATCAATTTATCTTTTGGCACAAGACTCATGAGTATGGTATCGTCCTGCGCATGCTCTTCATTAGGCCAAAACTTTTTATTGATCTGCCGGTACTGTTCAAACCAACTGATGCGCTTTTTAAAATCCGGCAATTTTTCAAAAACCTTTTTGCGCATAACCGATATGGCAAACAATGGCGTGAGCCCAACCACAGATTGTATTTTCAATTGAATGGGATCGGCATCGGTACGGCACAACGTGTCATAAAAAAACTTATCCTGATCGTTCCATAAATGCAATTCATTCAGCGCTTCGGCTATCAGTACAAAATGCTCGAAATAACGGGTACAGCTATCTTCAAAACTATTATCCACCATGGCTATTTCAATAGCCATATCCATCAGATTGAGGGCATACATACCCATCCAACTCGTACCATCAGCCTGATCGAGCTCCATTTCGCTGTGCAGCTGAATGCTGCGATTGAATACCCCAATATTATCCAACCCCAAAAAGCCTCCCTCAAACATATTATTGCCACCGCGATCTTTTCTGTTAATCCACCAGGTAAAATTTACAATGAGTTTCTGAAATACCTTTTTCAAAAAAACAATATCGCCCTTGCCTGCCATGCGCTTTTCGATATGGTAAATTTCCAGCGCGGCAAAAGATTGTACCGGCGGATTTACATCGCTAAAGTTCCACTCATACGCCGGCAACTGTCCATCGGGTTTCATATACCACTCACGCATAATGAGCAGCAATTGGTGCTTGGCAAAAATAGGATCAACTGCAGCCATGGCTATGCAATGAAAAGCCAGATCCCATGCGGCATACCAGGGATACTCCCATTTATCGGGCATCAATATGATATCCTGATTCTTGAGGTGCAGCCAATCTTTATTACGCCCCTTTTTTCTTATTGCATCCGCTTTGGTAATACCATCTGATTCGCTCACCCAACGCTCAACATCGTAATAATAAAATTGCTTGCTCCACAGTATGCCTGCCAACGCCTGACGCTGTATCAGCTTTTGTCCGCTGTTGAGATCAGCGGGAAGGATAGCATCATAAAATTCATCCGCTTCCTGCTTACGCTTGGCAAATATTTTTTCGAATCCGGGCGTAAACGGTGCATCATATTGTGAGGCACTTAGCCTCAGGTAAATACTTTCTGTTGCACCTGCCGCTAACTGCAGCTGAAAAACCGGTGCCGCTTTTGTACCCTGCTTGCGCTGCTGTAATTCGCGCCCATGCTTTCCATGTACAATGGCTTCATTAAAAGCATCTTTTGTATAAATATTGTCGCTCTTAGTGCCATTTACTTTGGCAACATTCGTTTCATTTTCTGTAAACAAAACTTTAGCGGCCTTGCTAAAATAGAGATAGTAGTCGCCAAGCCTGCCGTGCGATGCTTTTATACATTCCTTATTCAGCAATTTCATTACCGGCTTTGCCCGTGTTTGCTTACCATTTTTTAGCACTTGCCAGCGGTTGAAATACCATAATGTAGGCAATACGGTAATAGGGGCAGCCAAATCGCCACGATTGGTGATATCAATGCGGATGGCTATATCCTTTTTACTTTGTTTGGCGTAAGTTATCTTGATATCAAAGTATCGGTCTTTATCAAACACACCCGTATCCAGCAATTCATACTCGGGTTCCAGTTTACTGCGTTTGCGATTTTCGTCGCGTAACTTTTCGTAGGGAAATGCAGCCTGCGGATATTTGTACAACATCTGCATGTAATAATGCGTGGGCAGATTATCAAGGTAGTAATACAATTCCTTTACATCTTCGCCATGGTTACCTTCATAGTTACCCAAACCAAAAAATCTCTCTTTCAGTATTTTATCGTTGCCATTCCAAAAACTAAAAGCAAAACAGAGGTTTTGAAAATAATCGCTGATACCGCCAATGCCATCTTCGCCCCAACGGTAGGTGCGATAATGTGACTGATCGAAGGGAAAATAATTCCATGCATCGCCATTATGGCTATAATCTTCTCTAACGGTACCCCATTGCCGCTCCGATAAGTAAGGTCCCCATACTTCGAGGGGTATTTTATGATTGGCATTTACCCTAAGGCGCTGCTGTTCTGCCGTCATCATCATCTTTACATAAGTTTAAGCCACGGCAACCCTCGCAGGTGTGGTGGCGATGATTATATGGCTGCAATCGGGGGTAAATATAGCCGAACAGCAGCAACCGCTTACCATCAGTCCCGCGGTGCTTAGAGGCCGGCAAAGGATTGTTTATTGATTTTGGGTACAATTCGCAAGGCATTCCTGTAGTACACTTTCCGTAAGATTTCATCGCTAAGCCCCATGCCATACATCGCCCAAAACGCATGGTATTTTTTGTGGTAGGGAAAATATTCATCGTTGGTTTCCAGTGTGCGGAAATAGGTGGGATATTCATCCGGCACCCAGCTGTCTTTACCAAAGAGGATCCTGTCCTGATATTTTTGAAAAAAGGAACGGGCTTGTTGCGGCTGCCGGCCAAGTTCGGCAATGATGGCGCCAAATTCTACCACCACATTGGGCAGGGCTGTAAGCAGCGAGTCAAGGTGCTGCAAATCATTGGCATACCAGCCAAAATGTGCAGCAATAAAAGTGGTATTGCTATGTTTCCTAAAAATATTATGCTGCTCGTTTATGAGTGTCTGCCAGGGTGCAGGATCAGTATCGCTGCGTTTGCGGCCGGGTCTTGTTTTTAGTTCAAGAAGCCTTTCGTTATTGTTATCCATGGGTTCCCAAAATGGAGCAGGATCGGCAGTATGTATCAATACCGGCAGTTTTAGTCTGCCACAGGCTTCCCAAATGGGAGCCAGTCGCTCATCGTCAACGCGCACCCGTTGGCCATTCACATCCTGTACACTAAAACCCAGGTTCTTAAATATCTTCAGGCCGGCGGCACCACTTTTTTCATCGGCTTCCAACTGCGCTACTGCTTTCTCCGTCCAGCCGGGGTTGCCAATGCCGGTAAAATCAATATTGGCAAACACCACAAACCTATCGGGATAGTGCTCATGAATTGAAGCTGTCATTTGCGCCAACCTTTCGCCATTGCGGCCACTTAGGTTTACCATCACCCGCATATTCATCTTATCCATATCGGCCACCAAACCCTGCAGCGCTTTTTCATCCATGCTGTTTTGATGATTGTGGATATCAATGAAAGGATAACGTGCTGCCGTAACCGGATGCTGTGGCACTTTAAGGGTCGACGGCGGATTATATTGCTCAAAGTCGATGGTTTGCGCCTGTGAGGTGCCAAGGCTTAAAGCCAATAAGGGTGCAAATACAAAAGCCAATTTCATGCTGTAGTAATTGATAAGCGCCCAATGTAATTATTCTGCACATGCCATTGCTTACCTACATGGCAAAAGGCGCATCAAAACGATAAGCGGACACCCCAAACGAGGCGCCGCTTTTGCAAGGGTGCGTAGTTATAAGAAGGATCAAAGGTCCAGGCATTGGGATTAGTATTCATATTTGGCGACCCATCGGTGAGCCAATATTTACCACCGCGTTTATCAAAAGGATCATCAGGATGCAGGAGCGGATGCGCAGGAAAAAAGTTGAATATGTTTTTTATGGCAACGTATAGGGACACCTTATCACCCAGCACTTGCGTTAACTGCAAATTAGCCAGCGTGTACACAGGACTATAGGCCGGCCTGAAATCGTTGGGTACTAGCGGCAAACGCATGGGTCCATTGGTTTTTCCTGTAATGTCAATGGTGGTTTTCCAACGCGCTATTTGATATCCTGCAGAAAATGTGCCCGACCAAACCGGTGCCTGCAATTGGCGCTCTGCCACAAGTATGCCTGCATCATCACGTTCATAGTTTCTTACATCCATCAGCGTAATACCCATGCCTGCCTTTAGCCCGGAAAGCATAATGAGATCGGTATTGAAAGTAATGCCTTGCGAAATGCCATAACCATCCAGGTTCGCATAGATTATTGTATTAGGATCAGTATCGTAATCAGGAACAATCTTATTGCTGAACCTTGTATAAAACACACTGAAGTCCGTATGCAGCACTGCATTTGCAGGATACCATGCTGCTGCATAATTCAGGTTGATATTCCAACTGCGTTCAGGCCGTAAGGCTTCGGCAATTACTACTTCTCTTGCGCCGGTAAGCGCTGCGTGATCTTCGGTAAACAAATTGACTACCCTGAAGCCATTGCCGGCACTTAGCCTGAGGGTATGGTTGGAGGCCACGGCATACTTCAAAGCAAGCCTTGGCGAAAGTATCGCGCCCTGCACAGAGTGGTGTTCGGCACGCAAACCGGTGAGCAGGGTAAGTTGCGGTGTCATCTGCCATTCATCCTGCAAAAAAACACCCGCAATTAGCTGCTTATCTGGCGCATTAGTGCCATCAGGTTTTTGGGTGGCTATGCTGTTATCATCGTAGCGCATAAACCTGAAAGGAATTCCTGCTGTAAGCACATGGTCGGCAAGTTGCCGCTGCCAGCGCATTTGCGCAAAAGCCGTATGCTGCGTAGCATTGTATGGCGTTACGCCATACCAGGACCGTTGGTCATGCAAAGCATAAGAACCCTCGAACAACACATGCTTCGACAAGCTATACCGGCCCAACCATTCTGCCCGTTTGGTTTGAATGGTTTCTCCGTACAAACTATCGGTGCCTGCCCATTTTTTTTGCCATGCCGTTTGCCCTCCCCAACGATCTTCTGTAAATAACCTGATGGAAAAACCTGCCTCTAAACCGTTACTTCTTGCAAAGCTCCATTTGTTGAATAAGGATATTCTTTTCTGCTGGGTTAGATCAGTAAATCCATCCGCGTTTTTATCGTGCGGGGTATTGTAGTAAAAAGCATTGGCACCCAATAAGGTATTGGCTTTGCGCAATTGCCAGTTTGCACCTATGTCTGCATTTATTTCGTTGTAAGTGGAATGACTAATATCCACGGCGTATGCATTTCCTGCTGTCGGTTCTTTCGTAATAATATTGATGAGCCCCGCAACGGCTTCGCTGCCATACAATGTGCTTGCGGGGCCTTTTACCACTTCCATCCGCTTAATCATGGCATTGGGAATACCCATTAATCCATATACGGTACCGAGGCTACTCACCAGGGGCATACCATCAATTAAAATCATGGTGTACGGACCCTCCAAACCATTGATATGGATATCGCCGGTATTGCACACATTGCAATTGAGCTGCGGCTGAATACCGTTAGCCACCGTAAGTGCTTCAAACACATTGGGTGTAACATTTCGGGTAAAAAAAGATTGGTTATACACCTCAACCGGTATGGGGCTTTGCAACCGGGTCATGGGCCGCAGGTTGCCACTTACCACTACTTCATCTAATTGCTGCGTCAGGGGTTGGAGGGCAATGAAAACTGTGTCGCCACGCATTGTTTTCTCGCTATGCGCGCTCGCATAGCCCATGGAGCGCACACTCAGGTCTGCCAGTAGATGAGATGCTCTGGTTAGCGCCAGACCATCTTCACCGGTAATCCATTGTTGGGCACCTGCCTTAACCAGCGCACCTGCAATGGGCAGGCCGGTAGCAGCATCACGCACTTGTACGGCCTGCTGCCCGCTGGCAGGAAACGCCAATAACAATGCCACCTTGTATATCCAATTTTTAGACAAGTCTAAATTTTAATTTAAACGAAAGTAGATTTTTTTTTCTATTAGCCAAATTTCATTTCGGAAGCTGATGTAAGGCAGCGAACGCCACATGCAAAAGCGCTAAGTTTGACGCAACGCAGTTTTTCACACTTGTAAACGAATTATTATGCTATCAAAATCCATTCAGGAAGCTTTAAATAACCAGATTCGCCTTGAGGCAGAAAGTTCTCAGGCCTACCTCGCCATGGCCAGTTGGGCCGATATACAGCCGGGGCTTGACGGCGTGGCACAATTCTTTTTTCAGCAAAGCGATGAAGAGCGGGTGCACATGCTGAAACTGATACGTTTTGTAAACGAACGTGGTGGCTTTGCCATGGTTCCAGACCTAAAGCAGCCCATGGTAACTTTTCATAGTCTTAAACGCCTGTTCGAAGAATTTTTGAAGCATGAACTTGGCGTATCGGCAGCCATCAACGAACTCGTAGACCTTGCACTAAAGGAGAAAGACTACGCCACGCACAACTTTTTGCAGTGGTATGTAAGCGAGCAAATTGAGGAAGAAAAATCAGCCCGCGAACTCAATGATAAACTTGAGCTGATTGGGGAAGATAAAAGCGGACTTTATCTTTTCGACAGAGACATTATGAACTATCGCACACAAAATGCCGCTAAAAAATAATTCAAAAGCAAATAGCTAAGAAAGGCTGCCAGGCAAACCTATTGTTCAGTCGCATAATCATCAGGGCCTTGCAAAAACCTGCCTTGCCTGCGCTTCGTTATGCAATAACCAATGCGATAATGTTTTTACCCAGTCGGGATGTACATTAAGGCAGGGTGTCATGGTAAAAGTTTCGCCACCGGCATGCATAAAAGATTCTTTTCCCTCTTCAGCAATCTCTTCAAGCGTTTCCAAACAATCGCTTACAAATGCAGGGCATGCTACTAAAAGTTTCCTGATACCTTCACCCGGCATTTGCTCCAAACGCTTGGCAGTATAGGGTTTCAGCCATTCATCGGCGCCCAAACGGCTTTGAAAGGAGAAGCTGAATTTTTCCTTTGGCAAGCCCAACAAGGCCGCTACTGCATAGGTACTTTGTATGCATTGATGGCGGTAGCATTGCGCATGTGCAGCAGAATCGACACTACAACAATCAGCATGCTGTAAACAGTGTTTGCCGGTTATATCGCCTTTGCGAATATGGCGCTCGGGGACACCATGATAGCTAAATAAAATATGATCAAATTCCTGTTGCAAAAATGGCTTGATGCTATTGGCCAATGCCTGCAGGTAATCTTCATTATTGTAAAATGCATTGATGATGCTGAGGCTAAACGCGTAATCGCCTTTGCTATATTCCTCTTTCGCGTACAGCGCTGCCGTTTCATAGCTACTCATAGCATAATGCGGATAGAGCGGTACGGCAATTACTTCCTTTGCATTGGGGTGCTCTTTTGCTATGCGGTCGTATACGCTACGCGGCGAGGGATTACCGTAACGCATGGCAATGTATACCGGCAGGCCTGATGCCGCTGCCACTGCCTGCTGCAACTGCTTTGTCAGTACAATTAAAGGCGAGCCCTCATCGGTCCAAATGCTGGCATAAGCTTTGGCAGATTTAGGTGCGCGAAAAGGAGCAATAATGCCTTTTACCAAGAGTGTTCGCGGAATGAGCGGCAAATCAATGACACGCTCATCCATCAAAAATTCCTTAAGATAACGACGCACATCACTCACCCGGGTTGAGTCGGGCGAGCCTAAATTCATGAGCACAACAACTTTTTCAGCCATATGGAATCAAGAACCCGCGGCGGGTTATATTGTTTAAGCGAGGAAAACGCAAATAACCATGATTTGTAAAATCTGAAGCCATAACTGTTGAAGTTTTTCTTTCGCTGAAAACAGCAATACCCGTCATTTACCAGGCAGGCCGTAAGATTTTACAATCGCATGACATACCTACGTTGCTGCATGACCTTTATCATATATACCCTGCCATACAGGCATTCACTTTGCAGGCATTATGGATGCATGGCAATGTTTAGTGGAAAAATACAACCAACCTGTACCACGCTATACCAGTTACCCCACGGTACCCTATTGGCGGCAGCCTTTTAGTGCCGATGAATGGATGCAGCAGTTGCAATTAAAATTCGCAGCAACCAATACAACAAAGGGCATCAGCCTGTATATCCATCTGCCTTTTTGCGAAAGCCTTTGTACTTATTGTGGATGTTTTAAGAAAATAACCCGCCATCACAGTGTGGAGCCGGAGTATCTGCAAGCCATTGCAGCCGAATGGGCCATGTATACCGAAGCATTATCAGAACCGCCCGTCATCAGAGAATTACATCTTGGTGGCGGCACGCCAACGTTTTTTTCGCCCGACAATTTACAGGCACTCATGCGTATCATTTTCAGCAAGGCTGCAAAGCATCCTCAGTTGGAAATGAGTATTGAAGGCCATCCTAATAATACCACCCGGCAACATTTGCAGGTATTATTTGCTGAAGGCTTCCGGCGGATTTCCTATGGTGTTCAGGATCTTGATGAAAAGGTGCAGCATATCATCAATCGCATACAACCTTTTGAAGCTGTAAAACTAGCCACCGATGAAGCAAGACTGGCTGGATTTACTTCAGTCAATTTCGATTTGATATATGGTTTGCCTTGCCAAACTTTGGAAGGTTTGCAACAAACGGTGAATGCCGTGCTTAGCCTGCGGCCGGATCGCATTGCTTTTTACAGCTATGCGCATGTACCCTGGACAAGCCGCGGCCAACGCTTGTTTGATGAGCATGATCTGCCCGATGCCGACACCAAAATGCAACTTTATCTTACCGGAAGGGCGTTGCTAACCAAGGCGGGCTATACTGATATCGGCATGGACCATTATGCGCTGCCAGGTGAAGCACTGCACATGGCATGGCAGCAAGGCGAACTGCATCGGAATTTTATGGGCTACACTACACAGCAAACCGATATTCTCATTGGCCTCGGTGCCAGCAGCATCAGCGATTGTGGTAATGCCTATGCCCAAAATGATAAAACCATGCAGGGCTATTATGATAGTGTGCATGCCGGCAAACTCCCGGTGGATAAGGGTTTTGTGCTATCCGAACAAGACTTGTTATGCAAACAGCATATACTCGATATCACCTGCAAAGGATACACGTTTTTGCAGACGGGATGGCATGACTATTACGACAGTTGGGTAATACCTGCCCTACAACCCTTAATGAGCGACGGGTTGGTAAACCTTGTGGGGTACAAGGTGCAGGTAACGGATAAGGGTAGAAATTTCCTGCGCAATATTGCAGCAGCTTTTGACCTGTATCTGGCACAAAAATCAGTATCCACAACACTGAAACCGGTGTTTAGTAAAGCTATTTAGCACGCAACAATTTGTAAATTTTAATAGCACTCATCAATACAATGATGAGGCCGGCAAGCCCAAGCATACCCCAAAGCAGGCTTATATTTTCTTTCACGGTAACCAACATTACTATCGCTACCAGCATAATGGTGGCCACTTCGTTCCATATGCGCATGTGCTGACCTGTATAGGGATAGCTACCTGCTGCATTCTTGCTGTAGATGTGCTGCAGGGAATAGTGGTAGATATAAAGTAACACCACAAAAGCAACCTTTATCCATAGCCATGGTGGGGTAGCGGGATAGAGATACCACATCCATCCGCCAAAAATGAGCGTTAGTATCGCCGATGGCCAGGTAATGCCGTACCAAAGGCGTTTGGTCATGAGCAATAACTGTTGGGTAATGATGGCTTTTTTAGGTTCGTCTTCTTGCTGTGCTTCTGCCAGGTATACATAAAGCCGGGGTATATAAAACAGTCCGGCAAACCAGGTTACAACAAAAATGATATGGATAGCCTTTACGTAGAAGTACATGTTGCTGATGCTGTGTTACTGCGAATATGCAGATTATTTAAGCATTTCAGCCGGCCGACAGCCGTGCTTTTACACTTTGCATGGGGCAATTCAAAATCATTTTCCAAAACAATTGCTTAATTGTTTTGCCGATGGATACGCAAATGCTACCACACCATAAACCATGACCAAAATCATATGGTAATATGACAAAGCCATGACACACAATTTGCGCTATTCAAGTGCGGCAAAATACCTTTGCCCCGGCATGACATTAAATGCGGATATTATTCAAGACAGGTTTTGCGTAGCGGGTATCAGCTACCGTAAGGCTGATGCTATGCAACGCGGCCGGTATGCAGTAGATAGCAAAACCCGTGAAGCAATTTTGGCCGAGGCGAAAGCTTTAGGCATCAAAAGTTTGTTTGTAATAAGTACTTGCAACCGTACCGAAATTTATGGCTATGTAGCCCATCCCGATGAATTGGCCGCATTATTATGCCGGCATACGCAGGGCACTATCGAAGCATTGGATGAACTCGGCTTTCAGGCGCTTGGGGCTGATGCGCTCAATCATTTGTTTCGCATGGCTGCCGGCCTTGCCTCACAAATTATTGGCGACTACGAAATACAGGGGCAACTTAAGCAGGCGATTGCCGCTTCGAGAACTGCCGGACTGATTGGCCCTGTAATGGACAGAACCTTAAACTTCGTTTTTCAGGCATCAAAAAAAATAAGAAGTACTACCGGTCTTAGCACGGGCACAGTATCCGTATCGTATGCCGCTATAGAGTGGCTGCGGCAGCATGCAGGAGAAGGAAGTTACAAAGCGCTATTAATAGGTACAGGAAAATTTGGCACCACTGTTTGCAGAAATTTTGCTACTTACCTGCCACAATGTGCCTTAACCGTAACCAACCGTACCAACGAGAAAGCACAAAATATAGCCAACGATGTTGGGGCATCTTTTCTGCCTTTTGAAAACATGCCCGAACAACTGAACGAATTTGATATCATCATTACCAGTACATCGGCAAAGGAGCCCATAGTAAGGTCATCATTTTTTAAAGGCAGCAAGCAACGCTTTATTGTTGACCTGTCAATACCGGCAAATGTTGAAGCATCTGTAGGCTATTTACCAGGCGTTTTGCTGGCTAATGTGGATGATATATCCTCCATCATGCAGGCCACTATTTCGCGGCGTCAAACTGCCATACCTGCTGCAGAAGCTATAATTGCAGAATATAAAAGCGAATTTTACAGTTGGCTCCAAACTTATAAGCATTCGCCTGCTATCCGTCGTATAAAACACGACCTGCTATCTATTAGTCAGCAACAAATAGGATGGTGTGAATTTGCAGTGCAGGACGATTTGTTGGCAGATAATATTGAAGCGCTGGTACAAAAAACAATGGATAATCTTGTGGTTACGCTTAAGACAGACACCGAATCAGGATGCCATTGCATACAGGCTTATCAGCATTTTCTAAACCATACCGCGGGTACCGCCAAAGCCATATGATCAGGATTGGCACCCGTGACAGCCGACTTGCCCTTTGGCAGGCCGAAACTGTTCAATCTTTACTGCGTCAAGCCGGGTACGATAGCGAATTGATAGCCATAAAAAGTGATGGCGATCTCGATTTGATAACACCATTATATGCTATGGGTGTGCAAGGTGTTTTTACCCGTACGCTGGATGCTGCACTGCTTTCGGGCAGAATAGATATGGCTGTGCATAGCATGAAAGATGTTCCCACCCAACTACCCGAAGGCATAGTACAGGCCGCTGTACTGCAGCGTGGTGCTGTGTATGATGTGTTGGTGCACAAAGAAAATTTTACTACGGCCAATTCATCCTTAACCATAGCTACAAGTTCTATTCGCCGGCAGGCACAATGGCTGCACCGATACCCCGACACGCGTTTCGAAGTGTTGCGTGGTAACATGCAAACCCGCATGGATAAACTTGCAGCTTCCCAATGGGATGGTGCCATTTTTGCACAGGCCGGTCTCGACCGCATTGGCTTACTGCCTCACAATCATTTGGTATTGGATTGGATGCTGCCTGCACCCGCACAGGGGGCCATTATGGTAGTATGCCGCAGCAACGATAATCGTTGCCTGACTGCAGGTGTAACACTCAATCATGATGAAACCGCTAAATGCGTATATGCAGAGCGGGCATTTTTACAAGAGCTGATGGGCGGCTGTGCCACACCTATAAGTGCATGGGCCACCATTGAAGGCGAGAACATGGTTTTCTACGGTAACATTACAAGCCCCGACGGAAAAGATAGCGTACGTATTACCCAATCTTTTGACCCACAGGCATACCGTACTGCCGGCAAAAAAGCAGCTGAGCAAATTCTTAAGGAAGGAGGCGAAGCAATAATGCGCAAGATGTAACATGCCAAAGGCCACAAAAAAAATATTGTCGACAAGAACGTTGGATGACGTGCAAATTCAGTCAGCGCAAGCTGCCGGAATTGTTGTCGATGCCTTTGATTTCATCAGCACAACGTATTTGCATTCGCCGGCGCTTCAGCAAGCAGTGGCCAATGCGTTTGTACAAGATGCGGTTTTTGTTTTTACCAGCAGCAATGCTGTGGAAGCAACTGCAGCACTTTGCGCCAATACAGATGTTCAAATGGTAATGGCTTGCGTGGGCGGACATACTGCCGCTGCAGCCCAACAGTATTTTCCCAATGGCATATTATTGCATACTGCGGATGATGCTGCAGCTTTAGCGGCGATGCTCATTGATGCAATACCACAAAAGCTGGTAGTATTCTTTTGTGGTAATCGCCGACGCGATACGCTGCCGGCCCAACTACTTGCACACGATATTGCCGTTCAGGAGATCATCGTTTATCAAACGCAAATTATCAACCACAAGGCAGGCCAATACGACGGTATACTATTTTTTAGCCCTTCCGGAGCAGAAAGCTATTTTGCAACAAACCAAATTGAGAGCCATACCATACTTTTTGCCATTGGACAGACCACCGCTGCAGCGCTGAGACAGCTGAGCAATAACCCAATAATGGTATCGCCATCGCCCGATAGAAACATACTGCTGTCGCTGGCACTGTCGCATTTATTACAAACAAACTGATTACTATAATAGATGAATCCCTCCAATCATATTTTTCTGCGCGCACTCAACGGCGAAACGCTTGAGCGACCACCTGTATGGATGATGCGGCAGGCTGGCAGATATTTACCGGAATACATTGCTTTGCGCAACAAGTACGATTTTTTTACAAGAGTACAAACGCCGGAACTAGCTGCGGCAATAACCCTGCAACCCATTGATATCATTGGCCCCGATGCCGCCATAATTTTCTCTGATATATTGGTGATACCACAGGCGATGGGCCTTGAAGTATTGATGGAAGAGGGCAAAGGGCCCTTGCTTCCTAAAACGATTGCAACGCAGAACGATATTGATGCGTTGGAAACAAGCGGCGCTGCAGAAAAACTCCATTACGTGTTGGATGCTTTACGCCTGACCAAAGAGCAACTTGCCGGCCGCGTACCACTTATTGGGTTTGCCGGTGCCCCGTTTACTATTCTTTGTTATCTGGTAGAAGGTAAAGGAAGCAAAACCTGGGAGAAAGCAAAACAATTCTGCTTTACGCATCCGCAACTTGCACATCAGTTGTTGCAAAAAATTACAGACATCACTATCGATTATTTACTGGCACAGGTAGCTGCCGGCGCAGATGCTGTCCAGGTTTTTGATAGCTGGAGCGGTAG
The DNA here is from genome assembly GCA_024643625.1 of Chitinophagaceae bacterium. Classification (GTDB taxonomy): domain Bacteria; phylum Bacteroidota; class Bacteroidia; order Chitinophagales; family Chitinophagaceae; genus Phnomibacter. The sequence continues at coordinate 12,951 of JAHEMO010000020.1, read as the reverse complement.
TTTATCCAAAGCCGATTTTGAATTATTTGCGCAGCCCTACTTATTGCAAATAGCCGATGCGCTGCACCAGTCCGCACCCGTTATTTTGTTTCCAAAGGGTAGTTGGTATGCCTTACCTGCACTTGCCAAAAGCAATGCAAGTGCCATTGGTATTGATTGGTGTATGGATGCCAAAACCGCAAGGCAGCTGACGGCAGATGCTATTACCTTACAAGGCAATTTTGATCCCGCAAAGCTATTGGCAACACCTGCGCAAATAGTACAATGGACTACCGACATGATTGACAGCTTCGGTACTACCCGATATATTGCCAATCTTGGACATGGCATTACCCCTAATGTACCGGTAGCCAACGCCAAAGCCTTTATTAATGCAGTAAAATCTTACCGCGCCAAAGCCTGATGCCTGCGATGAACCACAATTTTGCCAAAGAAGATTTTATTAGCCTTATCTATACCCTGCAGGACGATATATGCAAGTCGCTGGAGAATGAAGATGGCATGGCAACATTCGAAGAGGATGCATGGTCAAGACCCGAAGGGGGTGGCGGCAAAACAAGAGTGATAAGCAGCGGTGCCGTGTTTGAAAAAGGTGGCGTAAACACTTCGGTTGTATATGGCGAGGTAACCGACACCATGCGCACACAATTGAGTATTGCCGGCGACAAATGGTTTGCAGCCGGTATCTCCTCCGTCATCCATCCGTACAATCCATTTGTACCTACGGTCCATTTCAATTACAGGATGTTTGAATTGTACAATAACGCGGGTGAAGTAACCGACAGATGGTTTGGCGGTGGCACCGACCTTACCCCCTACTATATTAATGAAGCTGACATAAAACATTTTCACAGCACACTACAACAAGCTTGCGAAAGCGTGGTGCCGGGCAGTTATACAAGCTGGAAAAAACAATGCGATGACTATTTTGTAAATTATCACCGGCAACAAGAACGAAGAGGTGTAGGCGGAATTTTTTATGACCACCTGCGCAGCAACGAAAAGCATGATACTATGCGCTTACTTGGCCTCGCAAAAAGTTGTGGCGAGGCATTCACATCCGCCTATATACCCATAGTGGCGGCACATAAAAACGATACCTTCAGCGCGGAACAAAAGTATTGGCAGGAAATACGCAGAGGGCGCTATACTGAATTTAATCTCGTACATGACAGAGGCACTTTATTTGGGCTAAAAACAAATGGCCGCACGGAGAGTATTCTCATGAGTTTGCCTCCAACTGTTCGCTTTGTATACAACTACCAACCCAAACCCAATTCTGCAGAAGATGAATTGTTGCAGGTTTGCCTGCATCCAAAGGATTGGGTTTTATGAATTGAAAAAAAGTAATCGCAACTATGTACAGACGCAATCGCATACTTCGGCAATCGGCAGCCATACGCAGTTTAGTGGCAGAAACCAAACTGAGTACCGATGATTTTATTGTACCCCTTTTTATTATTGAAGGCAATAATGAAAGACAGGAAATAAGCAGCATGCCCGGCTACTACCGCATCAGCATTGACCTGTTGGCCAATGAAGCCAAAACCTTATGGGCTATGGGTTTGAAATCGGTATTGTTGTTTATTAAATGCGCCGATGATAAGAAGGACAACAAAGGAACCGAAGCATTAAATCCTGATGGACTTATGCAACGCAGCATTAAGGCGGTAAAGCATGCTGTGCCCGACATGTTGGTGATGACGGATGTAGCCCTTGACCCATTCTCAAGCTATGGACATGATGGCATTGTGGAAGATGGCCAAATAGTAAACGATGCCACTGTAGAGGTATTGGCTGCCATGAGCGTGAGCCATGCCGCTGCAGGTGCGGATATTGTTGCCCCAAGCGATATGATGGATGGCCGCATTGCAGCCATTCGTGAAGCATTGGAGGATAGCAACTTCAAACAAACGGGCATTATGGCGTATAGTGCCAAATATGCATCATGTTTTTATGGCCCTTTTCGCGATGCACTTGATAGTGCCCCCGGTTTTGGTGATAAGAAAACTTACCAGATGGATTATGCTAATCGTTTGGAAGCTATAAAAGAAGTAAGGATGGATATTGAAGAGGGGGCGGATATTGTAATGGTAAAGCCTGCACTTGCTTATCTTGATATTATTCGCGAAGTAAAAAACATAAGCGATGTACCAGTGAGTGCCTATAACATCAGTGGCGAATATGCCATGATAAAAGCTGCCGCAAAAATGGGCTGGATAGATGAAGACAAAGCCATCCTGGAAACCCTTACCGCCATTAAACGTGCTGGTGCAGATATGATTGCTACATATTTCGCCAAAGATGCAGTGAGGCTACTGGGCTAAGCATTTCCCCACCAATGCATCAAAACAATAAATCAAATCATCGTTAGAAACTTTTGTGTCATGTATAGCAGAAGCAAGGAATTATTTGAAAGAGCACAACTGTCCATTCCCGGTGGTGTAAACTCGCCGGTACGCGCCTTTAGGCAAGTAGGCGGCACACCTCTATTTATCAAGAAAGCAAAGGGTGCATATTTATTTGATGAAGACAACAATCGTTTCATAGACTATATCGCATCATGGGGGCCAATGATATTGGGACATGCCCATGCACCGGTGGTTGAAGCCATTTGCGAGCGTGCACAGCATTCAACATCGTATGGTGCACCTACGGAATTAGAAATACAAATGGCGGAGCTTATCATAAGCATGGTGCCCAATGTAGATTTAATAAGAATGGTGAGCAGCGGTACGGAAGCTTGTATGAGTGCCATCAGACTGGCCCGCGGCTATACAGGCCGAAATAAAATCATCAAATTTGAAGGATGCTACCACGGTCATGCGGATAGTTTTTTGGTAAAAGCGGGCAGCGGTTTAGCTACGTTTAATATTCAAACTGTACCAGGCGTTACTGCAGGCGTGGCTAATGATACCCTTACCTGCGCATACAATAGCCTGGCAGCAGTACAGCAATTGGTTTACGATAATAAAGACGAAGTAGCGGCCATCATTATAGAACCCGTAGCAGGTAATATGGGTTGCATTTTACCCGCCCCGGGATTTTTAGAGGGCATCAGGGCCTTGTGTGATGAAGCAGGTATTGTTTTAATTTTTGACGAAGTGATGACAGGCTTTCGTTTGGCACCCGGAGGTGCACAACAACGGTTTGGCATTGACGCAGACCTGGTAACTTATGGCAAAGTGATAGGCGCAGGCATGCCGGTAGGTGCATTTGGTGGCAAGCGGGAAATAATGGAATGCATTGCACCCCTTGGTCAGGTGTATCAGGCAGGCACACTAAGTGGCAACCCTATTGCTATGATAGCCGGTTATACTTTACTCACGGAACTAAAGAACAACCCGAATATTTATACCGAGTTGGATGCAAAAACAGAAACCTTACATAAAGGACTGAACACAGCCCTGCAAAACTGCGGTATGCCATTTCAAATAAACAGACTGGGCAGTATGATTAGTGTGCATTTTTCTGACCATCCTGTGGTTGATTTTGCAACTGCTGCTGCCTGTGATATCGAAAGCTTTAAGCGGTATTTTCACCACATGCTTCAACAGGGCATCTACTTGCCACCAAGCGCATACGAGAGTTGGTTTTTAAACAATGCTTTGACCAAAGAAGATATTGCGCATACCGTTGCCGCAACGCAAACTTTCACGCCCTAGAAAAGGGTACATATTGGCCAGATATTTCCATAGCAACTATACCCGGGAAAATTCATTAATAGTCTTTACTTGTTTAGCAGCTCACAAGGTTTAATACCGGTGTATTTCTTGAAAGCAGTACTAAAGTGGGAAATAGAGGAATAACCCAATAGCGCACTTACATCTGTTACGCTAAGGCTTTTTTCGTACAGCAAGTATTTGGCATGCTCCATGCGTTGACTTTGGTAAAAGTCAAAAATGGTTGTGCCATACATTTCCTTAAAACCTTTTTTAAGATAGCATTCGTTGGTGGCTACCTTGCGGGCAAGTTCCTTTATGGTAATGGGGTCGCCAATATGTTGCAGCAAAAGTTCGCGGGCCATAGCTATGGTTTCGCGGCCACGCACATCTTCCAGAAATTTGCATTGGTACACTTTATCCCTGTCACCTTCACCAAACAGGCAATCCATGCTGTAAACAAGCAAAAACTGAATCTGACTATTGAGGTAAATATTTTCGAGCGCACCGGAATATTTATGCTGGAAAAGACTTTGCAGAATAACCCTGTTTTTATTACAGAGGGGAATTACAAAAGATACATGCTGGTCATAGTCAAAGCCGAGATAGCGCTCAGCATCACTGTTAGCTACCTTACTGTTTAAAAACTGGCGTAAATAGGATGCCGTAAAATTGAAAGAATAGATATCGACAGTATCAACCACATCGCTGCAATTGCTTAAGCCGGTTTTTTGGCAGATAGTCCCTTCCTCGCATTCATCCTCTTCGCAATAAGCTTTTCCCGCTACACAAAACCTTAGCTGCACTGCGTTATCCGGATGGTCTTTGGCCACGTACTGATACTCCAGCATACCAATATCATCCACCTGCCAGGCAGGATGACGAATTACCCGGCGCATATCGTACTGTACCGAATTGGGAATGCTTTTTTCCTGCCGATAAATTACCCGGAGTTGCTCGGCCATTACATCCATTTGCAGCGACTCAGTCAGTATATTCAGCGTTTCCTGCATCGGACAAAAATAGAGCTGATGGCGCGATTTGCCACCTTTTGTATTGTAAGCCAATTGTAAATAATGCCATTTGCTACGTTTTTGCCCGGGCTAGCGCTGCCATAACAAATTGACCTGCCTGCTGTTTTATCAACCTTAAAATACAATTATGCGCAACCTGTTCTTTACCGTATTGCAGTTGCTGGTCACCACGGGCATCGCACAGATTGCTTCACCATACAGCTTTAAAAAAGGAAGTGCAGACGGCATAGGCAAATGGTATATGGGAAGAGAAATAGCCCATGTGATGGGTCACCAGGGCATTAGCTGGCTCGAACGTTCCGATAGAGAAGACGAGGAGAAAGTGTCGCTATTGCTGGCTAACCTGGCCATAAAACCCGGTGAAGTGATTGCCGATATTGGCGCGGGAAGCGGTTACCATACCCGCAGAATGGCAATGGCCACAGGAAAAAACGGAAAGGTGTATGCCGTTGATATTCAACCCGAGATGCTGGAATTCATGAAAGAAAAACATGCTGAATTAGGCATAAATAACGTGAGTTTGGTACTCAATAGCCCGAAAGACGCCAAACTCGCTCCCAAAAGCATTGATAAGATGTTGCTGGTGGATGTCTACCACGAGTTCGATTTTCCTTATGAGATGGCTCGCTCACTTTTTGAGTCGCTGAGGCCCGGCGGCAAACTTTTTCTGATAGAATACCGGGGTGAAGACCCTGATGTTCCCATTAAGCCATTGCACAAAATGACAGTGACCCAGGCAAAAAAAGAACTGGAAGCAGTAGGATTTTTTCTTGAAAAAAATATCACCAATCTACCCTGGCAACACTGTTTGGTTTTTGGCCGGCGCTAGGTCTTTTATTCAATGAAATGTTAAAGCGCCTGTAGGCAAATTGTAAGTTTTTTGTCAGAATTTCTCAATCTCGCGGCGGGTATGTAAATCCCTTAACTTAGAGCCTTAATTATGACTGATCTCCAGCTTATAGATGGTTGTCTCGCAGGAAGTCCCTTGGCTCAGCGCGAACTATACAACCGTTTTAGTCCCAAAATGCTGAGTGTCTGCTATCGGTTTGCTTCGAACCGTGAAGACGCAGAAGACATGCTGCAGGAAGGTTTTATCAAAGTTTTCTCACAGATGCACACGTTCCAGCACAAGGGCTCCTTTGAAGGCTGGATTCGCAGAATCATCGTTCATACCAGCATTAACCTGCTAAAGAAAAACAAGAAGTTTAATGAAGCATTGGATGTGGACGATGTGAAGGACGAAATAGTTGTGAGAGAATCTGTACTTGGTGCTCTGCAAGCCAAGCAGGTTGTGGAGTGCATCAGAATGTTGCCAGTAGGTTACAAAACCGTGCTCAATCTGTACGCCATAGAAGGTTACAGTCATAAAGAAATAGGCGAAATATTAGAAATAGGCGAAAGCACCAGTAGGAGTCAGTATACAAGAGCAAGAAATATGCTGGAACAAATATTGGTGAAGAAGCGCATTATAGAACAACCAGAACTATCAAAAGGGATGGTACCCGGCTAAGCAAAGCAGCAGTAGGTATGCATTGTTGTTGCGGCCAATGCAACGAAAACAGTATGCCGCCTGTCTGTAGAACGGTTACCAACGCTAACGCACACATGAACGATCAACGCTACCTGGACGAACTGGAGGACTTCCTGGCTGAAGCCGTGGAGGGTCATCGCATGTACGCAAGCGATCGTGTGTGGCGTAATATCAGCAAAACCATTCAGCCGGGTTATAAATGGCCGGCGCTAACATTTGGCGCAGTATTGCTTGGTGCATTGTACATGCTCACCATCATTTTTGTACAGCCTGCGAAAGATCTTTGGTCGCCAGAAGTAAAGTTCCAGCAAGCTCCGCATACGCAGGCAGCGACCATTTCAGCCGATGTAGCTACTGTTCCAGTTCCCGGTTTCAACAATAATCAGGTTGCTGTAATCGCACCAAAGCCTGAAATAATGGTACCGCTTGTGGCAGGTACGGTAGTTGCTGAAGATGAAGCGGCTGAAACCGAAATGTTTGCTTCAGCATATAACCCTCAGGAACTTGTAATAAAGGTTAATAGGCCCCTCACCAACGCTTCAGATATTTTGCCAACCGTTGCAATACCTGATTTCAGCAGCCTGATGAAGAATATTCATATTCAACCCGGATTTGCGCAAACCAAAACTGTTACTGCTAAAAAGTTTATTGGAGAGGAGTCGAATGCTAGTCAGATACATATTGAATCAGAAGGTTCCACCTCCAATCCGCTATTGGCGGCAGTAACTGTATCCAGAAATTCGGAAGATGAAATAGTGGTTCCTCATGCTAATTTATCGCCCAACCTGATGCCGGCAGCTAATGCAGCCATCCCATCGCTTAATCTTAATACTGCTAACAGCGAGTTTTCAGTTACGCGTCAAATACCAAGGAAATCTCCATGGGCCATTCGGTTCTATGCTACTCCTTCGGTTAGCTATCGCGCTTATTTCGATAATAAGGGCACTACTGAAGACTTAAATAGTTCCCAGTTAAGGGGGCCTATAGCGCCTAACTGGATTAATAGTGTGAATCTGTTTGTTCGGCAAAAGCCAATGATTGGTTTTGAAGTAGGATCCGCTGTATCCTACGACGTTAGCCGCAACTTCAAAGTGCGGGTGGGTTTGCAGGCCAACTACAGGCAGTTTTCTGCTGAAGCCTTCCGCGGCCAAAGCGAACTGGCACTTATCTTAATGGAAAAAGATGGCAAGGTCGATTCACTGTATACCATGTCGTCTATTCTGAATCAAAATGGCAAGGCCGCAACCACCATTACCAACCGCTTTGTTGAAATAGCACTGCCTATAGGCTTTGATGTAGAACTGGCAAGTGGACGAGTGGGAAGCCTCTTTGTTAGCGGTAGCCTGCAGCCTACCTATACATTGCATACCAAGGGCTACCTGCTTAGCACCGACTATAATCGTTACGTAGACAGACAGGATTTATTCCGCAACTTCGCTATGAACACCTCGCTTGAAGCCTATCTGCAGATACCCGGCAATGGAGTGCAATGGCAGATAGGTCCCCAAATCAGGTATCAGGCTACGCCCGGTACCGTTAGCGGATATGGTGTTCGACAACATCTGGTTGATTATGGCATGAAGATTGGCGTAATGAAGACGCTTCGGTAATTGCCGGCCCTTTAGTTTTACCTCCATGAAATATTTTGATGTTGACACAGCCGCCAAATCGGTTCTATCCATCTGTTTACTCATGTGTATCATGGCCTTTGCTGCTTGCAATACTTCCGAGCAGCCGCTGGTAGCCAGCAATAATACAGGCAGCAGTAATCAGGAATTGCTTTATCCGTTTGTAGAATTTATTGCCGCTGAATCGGCCTATCTCGATAGTACACCATTGGGTATCATTAAAACCATTACTGAGGATGGTAAATTAGTCGACAGCAGCCTTACTGACATGGCGGAGGTAAAAAAATACGCTCAGCTGTTTAGCAGTGTTAATCCAAATATTGAAGCACTAAGACCAAAGTATAGCGAGGAATCTTTTGTAGATATGACTCTGGGATATAATACATTTATTATTACTGCCCTGACACCGGATTTACCTCTGCAAAAAGCAACCGTACTTATTCATCCTGAAACCAATGCGGTAGAACGATTAATCGTACAACGGTATGCAGTAACAGATAAGGATACTGCGCAAATGTTTATGACCTGGCGCAAACATAAAAGTCTGCAAGTGGTCGAAAATTGGCCGGCGCACAAAAAGCCTGCAACCAGAATTATACACCTGAAATGGAGTGACTAAGCCGTCGCCACTGCTCAACGGCTTATACATTGTACATGACAAACGAAACATTTAAAACACAATACAAGCAACTGCCTGCTAATCCCGGTATTTATAAATATTACGATAGCGCGGGCAATCTGTTGTATGTAGGCAAAGCGAAGAATCTAAAAAAGCGCATTAGCAGTTATTTCAACAAGCAGGTGCAGGGCTATAAAACCCACGAGTTGGTAAGGCGTATACATCGTATTGAATTTACCATTGTTGATTCCGAACAGGATGCCTTCTTTTTGGAAAACGCGCTCATCAAAGCACATCAGCCAAAATATAATATTGACCTAAAAGACGATAAATCATACCCCTATATCGTTATTAAAAACGAACCCTTCCCGCGTGTTTTTCTTACGCGCCGCCACATACAGGATGGCAGCGAATATCTTGGTCCCTTTACATCAGTAGCAAGAGTTCGGGAACTGCTCATTTTTGTGAAGCAACATGTGCAACTGCGCACTTGTAAACTCAACCTTACGCCCAAAAATATTGCCGCCGGAAAATTTAAACTTTGCCTTGAATATCATCTTGGCAATTGCAAAGGGCCCTGCGTTGGATTGCAAACAGAAGCAGATTACGCCCTCGGATTATTGCAGATTAAGCAAATATTAAAGGGCAAACTAAGCAGCGTAGTTGAGGCTTACAAAACCAGGATGCAAAGTCATATTGCTGAGCTTGCTTTTGAAAAAGCAGAACTTGTAAAAAAGAAGATTGAGCATTTGGAACAATACCAGTCCAAAACAGTAATAGCGGGTACCAACGTAGGTGACGCGGATGTATTTACATTACTAAAAGATGGCGACCTGGCATTTGTAAACTACCTGATGGTGCGCGAAGGCACTATTATTCAAACCCATAGCCAACGTGTAAATGCAAAACTTGACGAAACGGATGAGGAGGTGTTGGCTTTTGCTATTGCCCGCTTGCGCGACACTTTTAGCAGCGATGCCAGCGAAATAATTGTGCCGATTGACATCAGCTACGCAGATACTAGTGTATCCATTAAAGTGCCGAGGTCGGGCCCCAAACAGCAACTGTTGGCGCTTTCCACAAAAAATGTACAGTTGTATGCCCGCGAAATCAAACAACGAAAACTGCTGCACCTGGAAGAAAAAACGGAACAGGAAAAAAACAAAGTACTGACTGACATACAATCCGCCCTCAGCCTGCAGGAATTACCGGTACATATTGAGTGCTTCGACAATTCAAATTTTCAGGGCAGCAATCCCGTTTCGGCCATGGTATGTTTTAAGAATGGCGTGCCCAATAAAGAGGATTACCGCAAATTCAATGTAAAGTCAGTAACAGGCATCAATGACTTTGCCACTATGAAAGAGGCTGTATACAGGCGATATAAGCGGCTGACCAGCGAAGCCCTTCCCCTACCTCAATTGGTTATTATTGATGGCGGAAAAGGCCAGCTTAGTGCAGCCATGGAAGCCATTGACCAGCTTAATATACGTGGAGCGATGACCGTAGTGGGGCTGGCCAAAAATGTAGAAGAGATATTTTTTCCCGGTGATACTGAGAGTTTAAAACTGCCGTACAATAGCGAGGAATTAAAACTCATCAGGCGTATTCGCGACGAAGTGCATCGATTCGGCATTAATTTTCACCGCCAAAAGCGAAGCAAAGCCGCCCTGCGTAACTCTCTAGACTATATACCCGGCGTGGGTCAGGCTACAATTACAAAATTGCTGAGCCATTTTAAAACAATAAAAGCTATCAAAGAAGCGGGATTAGACGATATAGCTGCCATTGCCGGACGAAAAAGGGCTGAATTAATAAGTGCATTTCTGCATCAACAAGCTTAAAAAAATAAAACCCGGCATAATGCCGGGCTTTACTCTTATTATATTGCTTGCAGCATCAGTAAGACCACTGCTGTTGTTCCCAATTGAATATCGAGTTCTTGATATTATCGCCTTCAAGCAATCGCATGAGTGGATCGTTGATAATGCCACTCAGCGGGCGGTCGAAAGGATTATTCAGCGTGCTTTTGTATATGAAACTGCTGAAATAACGGCTTTCAAACAAATCGTCCCAACTCATTCTCGCTGCCATATTACGCGGATTATAGGCCTGTGATTTTACCAACACCGGCCTAAGTTCAGGATAATACAACCAAAACAATGGATACGAATCGCGGAAGGAACCATCGTTATTTTTAACGGCTCTTAGCGGCGCAATACCCAATATACGCCAGTGCAAACGGCTGGTTTCCTTATCAAAAATCACCTCCTCTTTTATGCGGTAGGCAATAATAGACTCAGGATCAAATTCGTCGCGAATCATAGTATCCCGCATAATACCCAATGAGCCATCCGGATCTTTCTCAAAATCAGGCACAGACATCACATAGGGAGATCCTACAAGATCACTGGCAATAGCATTACTCGAAATCGGGGTCGTAAATCTATCGTCCAATGCACTAAAAGGCGTTACATCGCCGTCTTTAATGGCTCTGAGCAAAATATCGAAAAACCGCTGCGTTCCGTTGTCCTCGCTGGCTTCGTAAATAAACGGCAGATTCATTCGCTCCCGCACCGGTAATTCGCGCCAAATGATTTGCTTATATACCTGATCGTCAATCCTGATCTGATCGTGGGGTAGGGCATACCTGTCGGTCACATCATCACCGGCCACCGTAGTGGATGGCCTGCGGCCTTTTATTGGCTCTTTAACCGGAAGGGTAATGGTATCCGTTGGCAACTTTTTGGTTGTATCCGCTATATTACTCTCCATGCCCGGCTTGGCTCCGGGGTTTACCTCACGAGGCGGTGCCTGAGCAGCCACCTGCATTCCTGCGGCTACCACAGTCAGTAGCATCATACAGCCCATTACCTTTTTCATATTCCAGTTCATTTACGTCGTTTTAAAACGATTGGTCTGTTCCATTATTGCAGGGCAAATCCAATTCCGGGCAGTTTGCGTGATGCCCCATCGGGGCCTTTTACCATGATATCATCAAAATAGATAATACTGCCGGGCTTTGCACGGGTAATAACTGCGTTTGCACCGGGCCATCTTGCTCCACTCACCTGTACTGGCGTGTAGTTGTCGAAACCGGGGCCAGAGCCAGCCATGGTGTAACTTATTACTGCAAAGGGTGCTTCAAAATCTGAATTTTCCAAAGCAGCACGCAACCCCCCAATAGCCTTGAATTGAGCCGAAGGCAGCTTGCCGCCCTTACTCTGGCCCAGCAAAGCGACTGGATCGGGTAACCGCTTAACCCGAATAGGAAAACTTGCGGATTTGCCATCAACCGCCACAGTGAGCGTGGCAGGTCCGGGCTGCCCCATGGGCTTGATCACATAATTGCCACCACTTCCGCTAAGGCCACCACCGGAGAAGCTCACCCGCATGGTTTCTGCCTTACCGCTACCGGAACTCACTCTAATCGGATTATCTACACCTAAATACACCACATTCATTTTCTCCAAAAAGATGGATGCTTCCGAAGGGGTACCAACGGTATAGTTTATCGTCTTGTCAATGGTTTTCTTCTGGCCGTCATTCGGATCGGTATAGGTTACATTAACCCGCACGCTCTGTTGTCCGCCTCCACTTGCATTGGTTTCAAACTTGGCGGTACCTGTAGCCGGATCTACCGGGCGGGGTGAACCATTTATGGTTACCTGCGGCAGATTTTCAGTGTTAAACGCACCGAGGCCTGCGGTAACCACTAAGGGCTGACCGGGCAGCAGGTACTCTGAGTTTTGGCTCACCAGGGGTTCAAACTTGTTGAATCGTACAACAACCTGACCAACCTGCTCCAAACATCTGGCAGCTACCAGGTTTCCGCTTCGCTTTACGTCGTTTTGAAACTTGCTCAGCAAAGTCATGGCAGCCACAGCGGGAGTCATCCTAAAATAGGCGGCACTCCAGGTACGATTGCCCTCGTTGTTGGATGGCGGCACTTCAAGGTCGAGGGGAAAAGATGCCATCATGCCTTCCCTTTGATTTTGAGGCAATACCTGAACCACTTCATTTTGGAATTGCTTTAAACGGGAAAGCAGCGAATCACCAACTTTTTCTTCAACCATCATTCGGGTGGAGGCTTCCAGGTTATCCTCCTTGTATTCGCCTTTTTCGTTTACATCGGCTTCCTTCAGGAGTCGTTGCTTTATTTCATCAATATAATCGCTCACCACTTTGGTGATAGCAATCGCTGAATCGGCCTTGGGCTTCCATACAATAGCCTTCTCACGAGTGTTAGGATCCTTTGTCATTTCGGTCATACTGCTAGCAATATTTGAATTTGCTTTATCAATAACCGTGTTGGAATTCAAAAGGCTTCTGTCTACCGTTTTAAAGGCATTTAAAATTTCGCTGGAAACATTTAATGCCAGCAGGGCCGTCAACACCAGGTACATGATGTTGATCATCTTCTGCCGTGGCTCTTTTGGTAAAGCCATAAGTTCTAAAAGTTTATGCTATTTACTAT